>DQTE01000265.1 GCA_015662905.1 Crocinitomix sp.
CTTCACCATTTATCATTTGAGCATATTCTCCAATTGACATACCATGCACAACAGGTACAGGGTGTAGTCCAATAAAAGATTTTTTACTTTTTTTTAAAACAGGTCCATCAACATAATGACCGTTAGGGTTGGGTCTGTCTAAAACAATCAATTCAATATTGTTTTCAACACAGGCTTCCATCACATAATGTAAGGTTGAAATATAGGTGTAAAACCTTGCACCTACATCTTGCAAGTCAAAAACAATAGCATCAATACCTTTTAATTGATTTTGTGTTGGTTTTTTATGACTTCCATATAAAGATATAATTGGTAATCCTGTTTGAGCATCTACACCAGACTCAACCTTTTCTCCAGCGTCAGCCTTACCTCTAAAACCGTGTTCGGGAGAGAAAACAGTTTTTAGTCTAATGTTATTGGACAAAAGAAAATCAACTAGGTGAATGTGTTTTAAAGTATCGTTACTGTTACTAATTTGTTCTATGATTGAAGATTGATTAGCAACAATGCCAACGGTTTTATCTTTTAACAAGGGTAAATATAAGGCAGTTTGTTCAGCACCAACACTAATTGAGCGATTATCGTATAATTCTGTTTGACTATACGTTATTATGCTTAATAATAAAAATGTGATAAAATATATGTGTTTAAAAAACATTATCTAAATTTAATTGTAATTTTACCCAACAAATATAACAAATTGAATACCGAATTTTTCATAGCAAAAAAAATAATTCAAAAAGACAAGTCTAAAGGTAAGGTTTCTAAACCAATTGTGACCATTTCTTTGGCAAGTATTTCCATAGGAGTAGCCGTAATGATTATTACGGTATCTATTGTAACAGGTTTTCAAGAAAAAATAAGAGAAAAGGTTATTGGTTTTGGGTCGCATATTCAAATTACTAAATTGACAGATAATACCTCAATGGAGTCAAATCCAATATTGATTCAGCAAAGTTTTGTTGAAGAGATTAGACAACATGATGGAGTTAAAAAAGTGCAAAACTACGCTTATAAGCCGGCTATTTTACAAACAGACCTTGACACCACGCATTTTAAAGTAAAAGATAAAGATACTGCCATTGTTAATAGAGATGTGTTAGGTGTTTTATTTAAGGGGATAGATAAGAGTTATGATTTGTCTTTTTTTGATGATAAATTAGTCGATGGAAGAGTACTAAACACAGATTCTATTTCCAATGGAATAATGATATCACAATACATAGCAAATTTATTACACTATAAAGTAGGAGATAACGTTTCTGCACATTTTGTACTTAAAAAGGGACCGAAAAAAAGAAATTTTGTTGTAAGTGGAATCTATAAAACAGGAATGGAAGATTTTGACAAAAAAATTATTTTTTGTAGTCTTGAGCAAATTCAAAACATTAATAATTGGGGAGTACAAACATTTATAACTCTGGCAGATACTTGTATCAATGGAGGTTTTGTTCTTGAAGCAAAAACATTTGGTGATGCAGATGCGTTTGCTCATGACTGGGGAGGAGGATTTAGCCAAAACAAATATTATTTACTAAATGGGCATGACAACCATCAAGTGACTTTAATTAGTAATTCATTAGAATTTTTTTTAGACCATAGTTTTCAAAATAAAGACACAATTCCTGATACTGCCCATGCACAAATAATTGTTGAATCACCTTGTTTTTGTACAGAACAAATCTTAGCCGAAAAACCAATAGAATATGCATCAGACAGCGTTATTATTGCACCATTTGGGAGAGTTTTACTTAAAAATGGTAAAGGAACCGCTCACCTCTACACAGGAGGATTTGAAGTAATTATTAACCATTGGGACGATTTGTCTAAAATGGATGATATTATTTATAACGTCATTCCCTTTGAGCTAGAAACTAAAAAAATAACAGACATTAACCCTGAAATCTTTAATTGGTTAGGATTTTTGGATATGAATATTGCAGTTATTTTAACACTAATGATTATTGTATCCTTAATTAACATGGTAACATCACTATTAGTGCTTATTTTGGAAAAAACAAATATGATAGGTATTTTAAAAGCAATAGGCGCTACCAATTGGTCTATCAGAAAAATATTTTTATACAACGCCTTTTATTTATTAATTAAAGGTTTGTTTTGGGGTAATGTAGTGGGATTGGGATTGTTACTAATTCAACATTTAACCCAGGTGATTCAGTTAGACCCAAATGTTTACTACCTAGAAACAGTACCGGTAAGGTTTAATTTTTTACATATTTTAGGCATAAACGCACTTACAATTCTTACCACAATGATAATTCTAATTATCCCGTCATTTTTGGTTAGTAAAATTAATCCAGTAAAAGCAATAAAATTCAATTAAAAATTATGTAAATTACCATAAAATGATTAATTTCGTGCTCGAATTTTAGAATTTTAAAATCAAATGGCAGAAATAGAAATTAGACTTCCTAAAATGGGAGAAAGTGTAACAGAAGCTACTATTACTAATTGGTTAAAAGAGGTTGGAGATACAGTTGAAATGGATGAGCCTTTAGTTGAGGTTGCCACTGATAAAGTTGATAACGAACTTCCTTCAGAAGCAGAAGGAGTATTAATAAAAAAGTTTTTTGAAGAAAATGATGTCGCTCAAGTGGGTGATGTGATTGCGATTATTTCTACAGATGGAGGGTCGGTAGCAGAATCACCTCAAAAAGAAGTAGAAAGTGTTGCAGAATCAAAAGTAACAGAAGTAATAAAAATTGATACAGATGACCACTCAGTAAAAAATGGAAATGTTTCGAAAACAGGGCCGTCGGGTAAATTCTATTCTCCTTTAGTACGTAGTATTGCTGAAAAAGAAGGTGTGTCTATGCAGGAGTTAGAAACGATATCTGGTTCTGGTAAAGAGGGAAGAGTCACAAAAAAAGACATTTTATCATATATTGAAAACAGAGGAAATAAACCTGTTACAGCAGCAAAAGTTGAAAAGGTAGAGGTTAGTAAGTCAAAACCTGCTAAGCCAGCTCATTCGCCAGCTATTCCTTTAATGGAGGGAGATGAAATTGTTGAAATGGACAGAATGAGAAAATTAATAGCCGACCACATGGTAATGTCTGTTCAAACTTCACCACATGTAACTTCTTACGTAGAAGCTGATGTAACAAACATTGTTAATTGGAGAAATAAAGTTAAGAATGAATTTTTAGCCAAAGAAGGTGAAAAAATAACTTTCACCCCAATTTTTATGGAAGCAATAGTAAAAGCTATTAAAGATTTCCCAGGGGTAAATGTTTCAGTTGATGGCGATAAAATTATCCTGCGTAAAAACATTAATTTAGGTATGGCTACAGCTCTACCTTCAGGTAACTTAATAGTTCCTGTTATAAAAAATGCAGATAATTTAAACTTGACAGGTTTAACAAAGGCAGTTAATGGATTAGCAAATAAAGCAAGAAACAACAAACTATCTTCTGATGAAATTTCAGGTGGTACATATACCGTAACAAATGTAGGTACATTTGGAAATGTAATGGGTACTCCCATCATTAATCAACCACAAGTTGCTATTCTTGCCTTAGGTGCCATTAGAAAAGTTGTATCTGTTATTGAAACGCCGCAAGGTGACACAATAGGAATTAGACATAAAATGTTTTTATCTCACTCTTATGACCATAGAGTAGTTGATGGTGCTTTAGGAGGTATGTTTGTTAAACGTGTAGCCGATTATCTAGAGCAATTTGACCCTAATAGAGAAATATAGAGGGAGTTAATTGAATTTAAGTATTTAAAAAGTCCATATTTCTTTTCCGAAATATGGACTTTTTTTGTATCTTAGCAGATTGATATGAAAAATTTTTGTTTTAATTTATTGTTAATAGTATTATTCCTCCCCTTGTTGGCGGTAGGACAAAGTAAAGAAGAACACTCAATTGTTAATGAACTGATTGAGAAGAAGGCTTATTATGAAGCTATACCCATTTTAAAAAAAATGGTAAATGAGGATAATAACTCAAACCTTAATTATAAGCTAGGGCTATGTTATTATTTAACAGATGAAAAAATAAAGTCTATTCCTTTTTTTGAAGAAGCTATTAAAAGTGTGACCAAAAAACACAAGTTTAATGATGTGTTGCAAACACAGGCGCCTTTAGACGCGTTTTATTATTTTGCAAATGCACAACATTATAATGGAAATATTATACTAGCTTTTGAGTATTATAACAAATTTTATAAACACGCCTCTAAAAAAAGTAAATTAAAACAAAGTGCTTTAGTAGGGTTGTATCAATGTGAAGTTGCTGATGAGTTAATCAATCATCCTATAGAGTATGTTATAGATAACCTTGGTGACACATTAAATTCTGATTTATCAGAATATAGACCAGTTATTTCAGTTGATGGTTCCGAAATTTACTTTACCTCTAATAGACTCAGACCAGATAAGTCTAATCAAAACATAATAAACCCTAAAACAGGTAATCATTATGAAGATATTTATGTAAGTTACAGAACTAAAAATGGAATTTGGTCAAATCCTCAATATCTTAATTTTTGTGAGCCAACCCAAAATGATGCCTCAGTATCATTATCATTTAATGGTGAAATTATTTTTGTATATAAAGGGAGTACAGGAAATGGAGATATATACTACTCTAATCTAAATAATCTTAACTATGAGCAAGTAAAACCATTCCCTGCTAAAGATTTGAATTCAATGTTTAATGAATCTCATGCCAGTATGAGCGTAGATGGAAATGAAATATATTTTGTATCCGATAGAAAAGGAGGCTATGGAGGCAAAGACATCTATAGAATTAGAAGAATGCCCGATGGAACTTGGAGTAAAGCATATAATTTAGGGCCAGAAATAAATTCCGAAAATGATGAAGAATCTCCTTTTATAGGTGCAGATGGAAAAACACTTTATTTTAGCTCAAATGGAAAAAAAAGTATGGGTGGGTATGATATTTTTGTTAGTCAAATGAACACTTTAGGCGAATGGTCAACACCTAAAAACTTAGGGTATCCATTAAACACATTTGGAGATGATTTATACTATTCAACAATGGCTAATGGCTTTACGGGTATTTATGCTTCAAATAACAAATTAAGTAAAGGTTTTTTTGATGTTTATTTTGTGCAATCAAAAACATCATATTATAAAAATGTTACCATCTTTAAAGGACATATTAAACCATCAAATCATCAGACATTACCTAAAGGGATAACAGTTAGAGTAAAAGATTTAACAGAAAATAGCACATCAAAAATTTATAAACCCAGACTTAGAGATGGAGGTTATGTTTTAAATTTAAAACCATGTCACTCTTATAGTATCTCGTATTATTATAATGATAAAATGTTTTACAATACAAAAAATTTAGTCCCGTGTAATTCCTCTTACCAAGAGATACATGAAGAAATTATTTTAGACGTTGTAAACTTAAAAGTAATAGACAAAAAAGTAGATGAAAAATCGAGGTAGTGTAACAAAATTGATTATTTGTCGTAACAGATTGAGGAAGATTGTTATTTAAAGTACATAAAATATGAAAAGATTAATATTTTTACTAGCAATAATATTTGGGTTTTGGACCTCTAACATTCATGCGCAAAATCTAAAACCAAGGCAAGAAAAAAAGTTGGTTAAGAAAGGGCGTAAAGCTTACAGAAAAGCGGAGTATTGGAAAGCGAAAGGGTACTACAATGAAGTAACTTCTTCAAATTCTAATAATCCACAATATTGGTATGAAACAGGTGCAGTATATTTTGATTCTAATGTTGAGGTGGAAAAATCATTAGACTACTTTAACCAAGCCCTTGCATTATCAGTTGGAAAAGATACAATTCCTGAATTATTATCGTATTTAGGAGATGCAAATCATTTTGTTGGTAATTATGAGGAGGCAATTAAGTTCTATAATTTATTTAAACCTCACATTAAAGACAATGACAAAGGCGTGCTGTTGAGAGCTGCTGTTGATGAGAAAATTCAAACCTGTAACAATGCTATCAAAGTAAGCAATCAACCCCCAACAAGAAAAGTAACCCTTGAAAACATGGGGGGAAAAGTAAATTCAACTTCAGGTGATTACGCACCTGTTGTAACAAATGATGCCAGTTTATTATTGTTTTGTTCAAGACGTCCACCGGGAAAAAAACGAGATTTAGATGGACAGTTTTATGAAGACATATATTTTACCGTAAATCAAGATGGAGAATGGACGGATGCAAAAGTGATTGATAAAAATTCAGGATATGTAACTGACCAAATTAATAATGGTAAAAGTCATGAAGCCCCAATATCACTATCACCTGATGGAAATACACTATTTATCTATAAAAAAAATAGTGTGTGGAAAAGTGAAAAAGATGAAAATGGTCAATGGACACTACCTGTAAGAATGAATCAGAACGTAAATATAGGTGCTCACAATCCTAGCGTTTATATAACTCCAAATGGAAAAGAAATGTATGTGGTTGCCGATGGTGCAATCGGAACACTAGGAGGTAGAGATATTTATCACACCTTTTTACAAGAAGATGGAACATGGGCAGAGCCACAAAATTTAGGACCAGTAATTAATACTTCTGGTAATGAAGATGCACCATTTATCACTGCAGATGGAAATACTTTGTATTTTGCTTCTGATGCTCACAACACCATGGGAGGCTATGATATTTATAGATCAGTAAAAGATGAAAACGGAAATTGGGGAGAGCCAATTAATGTTGGCGCACCAATTAATTCACCAGGTAATGATATTTATTATATGGAGAATACTGAAGGAACAGTTGCTTATTTTGCCTCTCAAAGACCTGGAGCTTTTGGACATCTAGATATTTATAAAGCAGATTTTGAATGCTTAAATTTACCAACTACAGACGTAAAAGGATATGCCATTTATGCTAGGACTCATCAGCCGATAGAAGGTGTTATTAAAATAACAAACAAATCTACTGGAGAGGAAATGGGAAGCTATACGGTTGATAAATATGGAAAATATCACATGGTTTTACCTCCTAACGAAACCTATTTACTAGAATTTGTCATAGCAGACAATAAATATACTAACGTAAGACCTCATCAAGAGGAATTTTTTATTCCAAAACAGTGTGATGCTTATAATTTATTTCAGCAAATATCAGTTAATGTACTAAAAGATGAAAATGGACAAAATTATGCCCAAAAAGCACACTTTAAAAACGCCATGTTTGATATTGAATCTGAAATAGAAAATGAATATGGCTCAAGACCAACAGTAAACTCTACATACGCAGACTCTTCATCATCAATTATAGGAACAATAGCGTACAACAAAATAATAAAGGCAAAGGATGTTACCATAACACTATTAAATGAAAATCACGAAATTTTAAGAATTACAAAAACAGATGATAATGGTGATTTTGCATTTGAAAATATAGACAATTCTAAGCCTTACATCATAATGATTAATGAAGATGATGCTAAACGTAATTATTTTGGTGATAATACCTCAAATAATTCAAGTGAAATTAGTATGCAAGGATTCATTCATAATATCAATAATGGAACCAAAACACCTTCTCAAAATACCGCTGTATATCTAGCAAATGCTGATAAGTTAGTTTCTAATATAACAAAAACAGATGAAAACGGATACTTTGAATTTACAAATACACCATCTAACCCTGATGAAGTGGCAACGGTTAATCAAAAACCCATCACATACAACTTAGATGTGCCAATTGAAGAAGTAGTATTTTCCGCTTTTATTACTAATATAGACCCTGACAATACTGATTTAGCCTATACAGAATATATTGACATCATTGAGCTTAAAGATGGTATAGACGATATGCCAGAATTTGCCAATATTTATTTTGATTTTGACAAATACTTTTTAAGAGATAAAAGTAAAAATATTTTAGAAAGTCTATATGAGTATATGGCAGCACACCCTTCTGTTACAATTCGCTTAGATGGTCACACAGATTGGTTTGGAACAGAGGCTTATAATGTTCCATTGTCAGAAAATAGAACACTTTCCGCTTACAAGTATTTAATAGACAAAGGAATTTCTCAAGATAGAATCGTGAATAGATGGTTTGGAGAAACTCAACCAGCAGTTCCAAATGCTAATCCTGATGGTAGCGACAACCCTGAAAATAGACAACTTAATAGAAGGGTAGAAATAAAAGTTGATATTCCAGAGATGGCTTCTATCTATATACAATTATAAATAACATTAATGAAATTAAACTTAAAAAAACCCGTAGTATTCTTTGACATAGAATCTACGGGGCTTTCTGTTTCAAAAGACAGAATTGTAGAAATTGGACTAATAAAAGTTAATCCCAATCAATCTGAAGAAAGTCTAACATTAAGAATTAATCCAGAAATGGATATATCAAAAGAATCTGAAGAAATACACGGAATTTCTAACGAAGACATTAAAGAGGCACCAACCTTTAAACAAGTTGCACAAAAAATTAAAGAATTTATCGGAGATGCCGACCTAGCAGGATACAATTCTAACAAATTTGATGTACCTATGTTGTTAGAAGAATTTTCAAGAGTAGGTTTAGATTTTGACATGAATGTCAGAAAAACCATAGACGTTCAAAATATTTTTCATAAAAAAGAACAAAGAACGCTAGCTGCAGCTTATAAGTTTTATTGCGATAAAGAGATTGAAAATGCCCACTCAGCTGACGCTGACATAAAAGCAACCTATGAGGTTCTAAAAAAACAATTAGAAAAATATCCCGATTTAGAAAATGATATGGATTTTCTAGCAGAGTACAGTCAAAATTCAAAAAATAAATTACTAGACTTTGCAGGACGATTAGCCTTAAATAAAGACGGCGAACCTATATATAATTTTGGTAAACATAAAAACAAAACCATAAAAGAAGTGTTTGACAAAGAACCCGGCTATCACGCTTGGATGCTTAATAATGATTTTGCCTTTTACACCAAAAAAGTACTTAAAGAAATTACAGACAATTTAAAAATTGAAAAGCAAGCTTTGAAAGAAAAGAGAAAAGAACAAGAACAACAAAAAATAGTCAATAAGCTTCAAGCGCTCAAAGATAAATTCGGAAACTAATTAAACTTAGTAATGAAAATAATTTGTATTGGAAGAAATTACGCCGAGCACGCAAAGGAAATGAAATCAGAATTACCTGAGGAACCTGTTTTTTTCTTTAAGCCAGATGTAGCTATTTTAAGAGGCAATCGATTCTATATACCTGAATTTTCTAACGAAATTCACTATGAAGTTGAATTGGTAATTAAAATCTGTAAGGTAGGTAAATATATAGATGAAAAATTTGCACATAAATACTACAATGAAATAGGTTTGGGTATAGATTTTACAGCTAGAGACATACAAAGAGAATGTAAATCAAAAGGATTACCTTGGGAAAAAGCCAAAGCTTTTGAAAATTCAGCAGTCTTGAGTAAAAATTTCTTACCTAAAACTCAATTTAATTTAAACCAAATAAATTTTTTCTTACAATTAAATCAAAACGTTGTGCAAAAAGGATATTCTTACAATATGATTTTTTCATTTGACCAAATTATAGCCTATATATCTAAATTTGTTACACTAAAAATAGGAGACCTTATTTATACCGGAACGCCAGCAGGTGTAGGACCAGTTAAAATAGGCGATAAATTAGAGGGATTTATTGAGGATACAAAAATGTTTAATGTAGAAATTAGATAAAAATGAAAAAAAAACTTAATGTTTTATTCATTTCTAGCTGGTATCCTAATAGACTACATCCTACATTGGGTAATTTTGTTCAAAAACATGCCGAAATCATAAACCCTCTGGTTAATTTATATGTATTGACAGTTATCCCAGATAAAAATTTAAAAGATGATTTTGATATTGACCAACAAATTATCAATGGTGTTAACACTACCATAGTGTATTACCCTAAAATAAAAACCTCTTTTCCTATAGTTTCTCAAACTAAAAAATATCACAATTTACTTACAGCATATAAAAGAGGTTATGAATCAATCTTAGAACAAAATCCAATAAATTTTGACATTACTCATTGCAATATTACCTATCAATCTTCTGTTTTTGCAAGACACCTAAAATCTAAGTTTAATATTCCTTATATTATAACAGAACATTCAACTGTTTTTTCTCCTCATAAAAATGAATATAAAAAGCTTAAATTTTTACACCAATTAATCATTAAAAAGGGAATTAAAAATGCAAGCTATGTAACAACTGTCTCTGAACATTTAAAACAATCCATGTTAAAACTAGGGTTGTTTAATACATATAAAGTTATTCCTAATGTAGTTAACACCTCTATTTTTAAACCGTCAAAATCAACCATAGAAAAAAAAGGCAAAGCGGTTATTTTACACATTTCACACATGGGAAATCAACAAAAAAACAGTGTTGAAATGCTAAAAGTCATCAAAAAAATATCAACTTACAGAACAGATTTTGTCTTTAAAATTATTGCAGATGACAATATTGAAAGTACAAAAGCATTAATAAAAAAGTTTAATTTATCTCAATTTGTAATTTTAGAATCAACTAAAACTACCGAACAGATAGCTTCAGAAATGAATAAAGCTTCCTTCTTTTTATTATACAGTAATTATGAAACATTTTCGGTAGTCCTTGCTGAAGCTTGGTGTTCTGGTTTACCAGCGGTGTATTCAAAATGTGGGGGGTTAACTGATATTCATAACCGTAATTTAGGCGTACAAATTGAAGTAAATAACAATTTACAACTAGAAAAAGTTTTGGATAACATGCTAAACACCTATCATCACTATAACCCTTATGTAATTAGTGAGATAGCAAGAACTAAATTTGAGGCTAGCTCTGTGGGGAATCAATTTTTAAACTTATACAAGAAGGTTATAAAACATTAGTAAGCTAAACTTCTGTATAATTGTGTATTTGTGAAATTCGCAAAAAACAAACATAGTTGCGAGATTAAATTTTAACAACAAAGACTTGTGCCGTAACTTTGTCACAGAAATAATTAAGTTAATTAAACAAAAAAAAGATTATGAAAAAAAGAAGAATGATGTTATTATTATTAGGGTTAATAATAAGCATAAGTGTAAAAGCGCAAAAACCAACTATTGCAGTATCATTTCCAAATGTTGATAACATAGAGAGTCTAACATCTAAAAACGCAGCAACTCATATTAGGTTAGAATTAATTAAACTTGACAAGTATATTGTGCTAGACGAGTTTGACATGGCAGAGGTTTTAAAAGGAAACACTAACTACCAACAAGATTGTTATGGATTAAACTGTTTAACTCAGTTAGGTAATGAATTAGATGTAGATTATATTATCTCTGGTAATTTTGTTGGATTGGGGGATAAGTTTGCCATTTCATTAAAACTGGTAGATGTAAGAAACAAAAAATTGTCAAAATCAGTCATCAGAGAATTTGAGGCTTACGAAAACCAAATATCTAAAATGGTGAGGGTATTGCTACAAGAAATGTATGGTATGGAAGTAGAAAAATTACTTTTAGACCAAATCAAATATCAAGATGATGTCATCACCTCTGACAATGTGGGAAAAATTAACAACTCTGGTCCAAGGGTTGGTGGTGCCTATCTATTAGGTTCACTAAACGAATTTGCTATAAGACCAGAAGAGCAGGGAGGACTAGATATTCAACCAATATTATCAATGATTGGATATCAAATTGAAGGGCAATACGTGGGTACAGAAAATTTTTCTGCCTTACTAGAAGGGATTATCAACTTTAGCGGATTAGAACAAGGTGTTTTTATTCCATCATTATCAATATTAAATGGTTTTAGATTTGGTAAAGCAGGTTGGGAGTTTGCTTTTGGTCCTAGTTTTAGTTTTAGAAAAACGTCTTATGGATTTTTTGACACAGAAAACACATTTGGTAAAGGTGAAAATTATTATTTTTCCGAAAACGATTGGAGTTCTTACGCCTACGAAACATATCAATCAGACTCAACTTACTATGATACGTTTGGTGGATATAACCCACCATCAATAACAGATGTGAGTAATTATAGTTTTTCTAAAAACTTTGATAAACGTGGACTAGTTGGAATTAATACTACTTGGGTAATGGCATTCGGTAGAACTTTCAGAGCAGGCGCTCTTAATATTCCAGTAAATGTATTTTATTCATCAACCCGTAAAGGAGGAATGTTGGGTCTGTCTGTTGGTTTCAACGTAATGAACTCTAAAAAATCAATACACTAAAATATTTTTTGTTTAGTTGATTTTTGACTAACATAAGCCGTTTCTATTTAAAGGAACGGCTTTTTTGTGAGATTTATTAGAAAATAAAAATAAGCAAAAAGCAGCAAAAAATGTATCTTTGAACAAAAAAACCATGACTTGGAAAAAACAACCATTTACAACAATTAAAAAGAGAGTTTTTGATGCCCTTAATTCAAATATGAATTATAATGAGCAAACGATACTAGGTTTGCCAGCTACATATTTAGACCAAGAACAGTTTTATTTCAATGCTCCTTTCTTAAAAGACGCCCCTTTTTTATCAACTTTAATATACAATCCAAATCATATTGGCTGTCATACTCTTAGTCAAGGAGAGTCATATTTTTCTGGTACGCATAAAATAGAAATAGAAGTATTGAAATTAGTAGCAGAAGACATTTTTAAAGCAAAAAAAAACGAGTATGATGGCTATGTGGCTCCTGGTGGAACAGAAGCCAATATACAAGCAGTTTGGGTGTACAGAAATTATTTTATTAAAGAAAAACAAGCAAACCATAACGAAATCGGATTTCTTTTTTCAAAAGACAGCCACTATTCTACATACAAGGCAAGTAACTTATTAAACGTTACAGCTATTCCTATTGAAGTTGACCAATATACGAGAGAATGGGATTTAGATAATTTAAAACAAAAATTATCAGAAGCTAAATCTAGTGGAATAAAGTATTTGATTGTTCAATTAAATATGGCTACTACTATGTTTGGAAGTGTAGATGTGCCTATACCAATATTAACTGAAGTTAAAAATAGATATAAAGATTATTTTGTTCACATTGATGCCGCTTTTGGTGGGTTTATTTATCCTTTTACCAAACCCAAATGTAAGTTAAATTTTGCTAACCCTGAAATAAGCTCAATAACCATAGATGGACATAAAATGTTACAAGCCCCCTATGGTACTGGTATATTTTTATGCCGAAAGGGATTAATTAATTACGCCCAAACAGAAGAAGCGTCTTATGTACAAGGAACAGATTTTACACTTTGTGGAAGTCGTTCTGGTGCAAATGCAGTATCTATGTGGATGATTTTAATGACACACGGCTACGAGGGATGGAAGTATAACATGGAAAAATTGATTGACCGTACAGATAGAATTTGTAATGTGCTTGATGATTTAAAAATAAGATATTTTAGAAATCCATTTATGAATATTGTTACCATTAATGCTGATGATATATCGGAAAATATTGCCCTAAAATATCATCTAGTAGCAGATAATTTTAAAACCCCTAAATGGTGGAAAATTGTGGTAATGGTTCATGTAGAAAAATATATTATTGACCAATTTTTGTTAGATTTGCAAAAAAGTAGATAAGTAGAATGTGTTTTATAGTAAACCCTAAGTAACCTAAAAATTAGCAAGTGTTTTAACACCCACTTTAAAAAAATTAAATAATGAATTTAAGAGTAACAAAAATTTTTGATTTTGAAACGGCACACGCCCTATGGAATTACGATGGAAAATGTAAAAATATCCATGGGCATTCCTACAAATTAACCATAAGTATTAGTGGAGATGTAATAAACGACATTAATCATGTAAAAAATGGAATGATTATAGATTTTGGTGACCTTAAAAAAATAGTTAAAAAACAAGTTGTTGATGTTTATGACCATTGTTTACTGCTAAACGGTGATACACCTCATGCCAATTACGCCAAAGTTGAAAATGGATTTTCTAAAATGATGTTATGCGATTATCAGCCTACAGCCGAAAACATGTTAATTGATATTGTAAAAAGAATACAACCAAACTTACCAAACAACATTAAATTAAGATACGCCAAATTACAAGAAACAGACACCAGTTTTGTTGAATGGTTTGACGTTGATAACTAGAATAATTAGTACGGTCTTTTTTAATAAGGTATTATACCAAGTGAATTTTCAAATGATTTATTAGGTGATTTTGATATTAAACTAGTATTCCATCAAAACAATCCCTTTACTATATCATCATCCACTAAATTAGGGAGTGTTACCTTTAAATTTGGTGTGCGTTCCATTTCACGTTTTATAGCAAAAATTGCACCTTCATTTCTTGCCCAACTTCTACGTGATATCCCGTTGTTAACATCCCAATGAAGCATCATTTTCAAACGTCTATCGGAATCTTGAGAACCATCTAATAACATTCCAAAACCACCATTAATCACCTCACCCCAACCAACACCACCACCATTGTGTATAGACACCCATGTGGCCCCTCTTAAACTGTCACCAATCACATTTTGAATAGCCATGTCAGCAGTATATCTTGAACCATCATAAATATTAGAGGTTTCACGATATGGAGAATCTGTGCCAGAAACATCATGATGGTCACGCCCTAACACAACAGGACCAATTTTACCTAATTTTATTGCCTCATTAAAGGCTTGAGCAATTTTAACTCTACCTTCAGCATCTGCATATAATATTCTTGCCTGAGAGCCAACCACTAATTTATTTTGTTGTGCTCCTTTTATCCAAGTAATATTGTCTGACATTTGTTGATGAATCTCAACAGGAGAATTTTGTTTTATTTCCTCTAATACTTTGCATGCAATATTGTCGGTAATTTCTAAGTCTTTAGGGTTACCGCTAGTACACACCCATCTAAAAGGACCAAATCCGTAATCAAAACACATAGGTCCCATTATGTCTTGAACATAAGAAGGATATTTGAAGTCAATACCATTTTTAGCCATCACATCAGCCCCCGCACGACTTGCTTCTAACAAAAAAGCATTGCCATAGTCAAAAAAGTAGGTGCCTCTAGAGGTATGTTTATTGATAGCATTGGCTTGCCGCTTTAAAGAATCCTCAACTTTTTGTTTAAATAACTCAGGTTGATTTGCCATCATTTTATTAGCCCCCTCAAAAGTTAAACCTACGGGATAATAACCTCCTGCCCATGGATTATGTAAAGAGGTTTGGTCAGAACCTAAGTCAACATAAATATCCTCTTTGTCAAATTTTTCCCAAACATCTACAATATTTCCTTGGTAAGCAATGGAAACAGTTTCGTTGTTGGTCTTAGCTTTAGTAACTCTTAAACACAAATCATCCAAATTGGTTATCACCTCATCAACCCAACCCTGAGAATGTCGAGTTTGTATAGCCTTAGGATTTATTTCGGCTGTAACAGATATAACCCCAGCAATATTCCCCGCCTTTGGCTGAGCACCACTCATTCCCCCCAAACCAGAGGTTAAAAATAATTTACCTTTTGTGCTTTTATCTTTAAGTTTTCTGCAAGCATTCAAAACAGTAATAGTGGTGCCATGCACAATGCCTTGAGGTCCTATATACATATATGAACCAGCAGTCATTTGACCATATTGGGTTACACCTAAAGCATTAAATTTTTCCCAATCATCTGGCTTTGAATAGTTAGGAATCATCATACCATTTGTAACCACAACTCTTGGCGCATCTTTATGTGAGGGAAATAACCCCATGGGATGACCAGAATACATAGCTAAAGTTTGTTCATCAGTCATTTCAGCCAAGTATTTCATTGTTAAACGGTATTGTGCCCAGTTTTGAAATACAGCCCCATTTCCGCCGTAAGTAATTAACTCGTGTGGATGCTGAGCAACAGCGTAATCTAAATTATTTTGAATCATTAACATGATGGCTTTAGCTTGTAGGCTTTTACCGGGGTAAGATTCAATTGGTCGGGCGTACATCTTATAATCAGGACGATATCTATACATATAAATGCGACCATAGTCTTTTAATTCCTGTGCAAATTCCTCAGCTAAAACTTTATGTTGGTACTTAGGAAAATATCTTAAAGCATTTTTCAGGGCTAACTCCTTTTCAATTTTTGTAAGTATATCTTTTCTTTTGGGTGCGTGATTTATCGAAACATCATAGTTCTTTTTAGCAGGTATTTCCTTTGGAATACCTTGTAAAATATCTTGTTTGAATTCCTCTGTTGTCATATTTTGCGTAGTTTTTTTCAAAAATATAAAAAGACTACAAAAATTCAGCTTGTTTTAAGATATATTTTTGATAGAAAAAATGTCAGGTTGTAAATACAGTAAAAATAGAAATTCCCCCAAAACAATAAAATCTATTTATTTTTGTCCAAACACTAAAGAGTGTTAAATTTTTGTTAACAGTGCTTTTTGGAATAGTATGTGTATATCAAATATCAAAATGTATTAACTTTTTTAGTGTTTTTAGCATAATAATGAAAAAAAAAGACTCATATTATTTCAATTGTCATAGACAAATTGTAAATTTGGGGCTAATTGTTTTAAACATTAAACAATAAAATTATAATAAGATGAAAAAAATAGCACTTTCTATATTGGCAATTACAGCTTTACTATCTTCAAACGCACAAGATTATAACGATATGCTTGAAAACGGAGGGTTTGAGCAAGTTGAAGGTAAAATAAAAAAAGGAGGGCAAATTCACTTGGCAGTAAATTGGATGTCGCCTACCAAAACCGGGGCAGACTTATTCTCTACAAAAGTTAAACAAGGTTACGGAACTACAAATCCAATGGGGAAAGAGGACCCTTATGAAGGAGATTGTTATGCAGGGATTAAAGTGTTTAGTTACGGAGATAAAGAAGCCAGAACATACATTTCAGCTAAATTAAAAACACCTTTACGTAGTGGTCTAAAATATTGCGTAAAATACTATGTATCTTTGGCAGAAGGTTCTAAATATGCATCAAATAACATTGCGGCTACATTCTCTAAAAAGCAATATAACATTGCTGAGGACAAAAGTATAATGGCTGAATCAGACATACTAAAAGTAGGCAACCCCGTCTTAAATGCAATGTATGGTTGGGATGAAATTTGTGGCATTTATACAGCCAAAGGAGGAGAAAAATTCATAACCATTGGTAACTTTTCATCAAATGCAGACACTAAAAGTGAAAGATTAAAAAAGCCAAAAGGTTTTACAGGTCAACAAATGATTAGTGCTTACTACTACATTGATAACATTTCAGTAGTTTTAATTGAGGAAGATGAAGACTGTGACTGCGCTAAACCTCAAAATGTAAATGATGAAGTATCTATTGTTTATTCAGTAAGCCCAGTTAATCCTGAAGGAATGAAAGATGAGCAAATTGTAAAATATTCAGTGGTTTATTTTGCTAAAAACAAGTCTAATATTGAAGAGGGAGCAGATTTACATTTAGAAAACATTGCTAAGGTCATGTTAAAGAACTCAGAGTACAAGTTAAAGTTGTTTGTACATTTGAGCTCAGATGAAATGGAAAATGCAGCCGAATTAGAAAAAGCAAGAGTTACTGCTATAAAAAAATATTTTATGGACAAAGGCATTGATGGTCGCAGAGTAACAGCTGAATTTTTCAAAGATACAAAACCAAAAGACACTTCTGGCTCTGACTTAGGAAATGCTAAAAACAGACGTGTTAACTTTATGCTGGTTAAATAAACACTTCATAGATAAAACTTGTTAATAAAATTTAAAGGAGAAAGTAATTTTCTCCTTTCTTTTGGTCATATTTGAACACTGTTATGGAAAAAGGAAATAAAAAGATAATTAGGGCATGGACGTTTTATGATTGGGCTAACTCTGTTTATCCTTTAGTTATTACTACTTCTATTTTTCCTATTTTTTATGCCGCCATGATTGAGCAGGTAGGAACAGGTCCTAATAAAAATATGGTAGAATTTTGGGGTTATCAACTTTCAGGTACCGTTTTATTTTCTTATGTGGTTTCAGCTTCTTTTATAGTAGTTAGTGCTTTGTCTCCCATTTTGTCAGGCGTGGCCGACTACACCGGAAATAAAAAGATATTTTTAAGGTTTTTCTGCTATTTAGGGGCTTTTGCCACTGCAAGTTTATATTTTTTTGACCCACACCATTTAGAATGGAGTATGTTCTCATTATTTCTTGCCAGTATTGGTTTTTGGAACTCCTTAGTATTTTATAATGCCTACTTGCCAGAAATAGCTGAACCAAAAGACCATGATAAAATTAGTGCACAAGGTTTTTCTATGGGGTATATTGGGGCTACCTTATTACTTATTGTTTGTTTGTTGTTACTTAACAGTTTTAATACATTTGAAGCACCAATAATACAGCCTAAAACAGTGTTTTTAATTGTAGCAATTTGGTGGATAGGGTTTAGTCATATCACCTATTTTTATTTACCAAAAGAGATTTCAAAACACAAAATAACCAAAGACATTTTAGTAAAAGGATACAAGGAAATTGGTAGTGTTTGGCAAATTATAAAAGGTTATACCCGTTTAAAAAGATATTTATATGCGTTTTTTATCATAAGCATGGGTGTTCAAACAGTTATGACTATGGCTATAGTATTTGCAGAAGATGTAGTCTTTAATAATGTGAGTGATAAATCTGGTTTAATAATAGCCGTCGTTATTATTCAATTTATAGCTATACCGGGGGCATTTTTATTTAATAAAACTTCTAATAAAATAGGAAATATTTCTACTCTAATTGGAGCGTCAATCATTTGGGCTTTAGCCTGTGTATTTGCCTATTTATATGTAAAAACGCCACTAATGTTTTATGTGTTAGCTGGTGTAGTAGGTTTTGTAATGGGAGGAACACAAGCATTGGCACGTTCAACGTATTCAAAATTATTACCCGATACAGAAGACACTGTCTCTTTCTTTAGTTTTTATGATGTTACTGAAAAAATAGGCATGGTAGTAGGCGTATTTTTATTTGGATTTGTTGAAGATATAACAGGCGATATTACCACCTCAATTTTGTTTTTAGTAGTAGTTTTTGTTTTAGCAACTGCGTTATTATTAATTGTGCCAAAAGAAAATAATGCGGGTTAGGTCAATTTGAATTTTAATTATAAAATTGGTATAAAACAATTACAGACCAGAAATTACTGCAATAATACAAAGGACTAATGTTACAGCAACCAACCCTTTTGTAAATTCATACATACTCCACCTAAAGTTTACAAAGTAAAATAAAAACATATTCGGTATCATTGAAAACACAATAATATCCATTTTGTCAGGTGATTTTCTTAGCAAAGTTTGAAAGTAAGAAGAGAAACTAATATCTAAACCTCTCGTTTTAATAATGTATGACAAACAAAACCCTACAATAGGCAATATAATCCCCACCAAAAGTCCAGTTGATGTTTTATTGTATTTTTTTAATTTTTTTTCAAAATTCATAATTAAAATTTATATGTCCCATTCGTTAAGCGTACTAATAAGGTGATGTGCTGTCATATCAAATTGAGTAGGTACAACGGATACATACTTGTTTTCAAGCGCAAACATATCTGTATCTTCACCTCTATCTGTTACAGCAAAATCACCAGTTAACCAATAATAATCCCCTCCAAAAGGGTCAGTTCTTTTTTCAAAAGCATCTTCCCAAAACGCCTTTCCTTGTCTACAAATTTTTATTCCTTTTAAAGTATCTAATTTACCTTTAGGTATATTTACATTTAAGCAAGTGCCTTTAGGCAAACCGTGTTTTAAAACATTTTGACAAATAATTTTAGCATAGTGTTTTGCAGCGTCAAAATCAGCATCAGTATCAAAATCTAGTAGAGAAAAACCAATAGAGGGAATATTTTCAATAGCGCCTTCAACGGCAGCAGACATTGTCCCCGAATAAAGTATATTTGTAGCGGCATTAGACCCATGATTTATACCAGACACTAAAAGCGTAGGACGAGTCTTTAAGACTTCATATATGGCAAGTTTAACACAATCAACAGGCGTACCAGAGCAAGTATAAGCCTCAATATCTTTAAATTGATTAGAAGGTTTTAAGCGTAATGGCTCGTGAATAGTTATAGCATGCCCCATTCCACTTTGAGGGTCTTGTGGAGACACCACCAAAACATCTCCTAATTCCTTTACAACATCCACTAAAGATTTTATACCCTTAGCGTAAATACTGTCATCATTTGTTATTAATATCAAAGGTCTTTTACTCATAAGTTAGCAAATATAATTAAAAATACACTAGTTTATAATTTTAAGATGCTAACCTATCAAGCACACTAATAATTAGTTGTCCCATTTTGGTATCATAATCAGATTCAAATTTATTACTGTATCTGTTCGCAAGTACCAAACAAATGGTTGTAGCACTGTGTCCCATAGCTCTAGATAAAGATAATAAAGCTGACGTTTCCATTTCAAAATTTGTAGATCGCGTACCATTAAACTCAAAACGTCTTAATCTATCTTTAAAGTCAGGATGTTTTAAAGGTATTCTTAAAGCACGCCCTTGAGGACCATAAAACCCATTAGCTGTAGTAGTAATACCTTGCTCACCTAAATCAGATAGTTTTGCATTTAAACGTTCACAACTTTTGGTAAAATAAGGCAAAGCCAAATCGTTAGGCCAATCTACATTGTTTTTAAAGGCATTTGCCATTTCTGTTTCCTCATCAGTAAAATTGATATCGTAAAAATTTGCAACCCCATCAAGACCAATAGCGTATTTAGAAATGATATGAGAACCAGGTTCAATATCTACCTGTAAAGCCCCACACGTACCAATTCTAACAATGTCTAAACTTGTTTTTTCACGTTTTAACTCTCGTTTTTCCAAATCAATATTAACGCAAGCATCTAATTCATTTAAAACAATATCTATGTTATCACACCCAATGCCGTGGCTAACAACCGAAAACTCTTTTCCTTTGTATGTTCCAGTAACAGTTTTAAATTCTCTATGCTGAGTAGAAAATCTAATATCATCAAAAAAAGAAGCCACCAAATCCACCCTGTTTTGGTCACCAACAAAAATAATAGTTTTAGCTATATCTTTTGGGCCAACAGCCAAATGGTAAACCTTTCCTTTTGTATCTAAAGTCAGCTCAGAAGCTTTAATATCATCCATAATAATTACATTAAAATAAACAAAGATAGTGATTTTATTTTACCAAAACTTCAAGAAAAGCCCCATACCTTAAATCCGCAAGTATGTTCGTAGTGAAACGTCAATATTGGCGTAGCGCAGGTTTGAAACACGCAAACATAACATTCGTTATCAGCTGTACAAACGTAGACAGGTATTCACAAGAGTAGTATGCAGTTTGGTCTTGCAGTAGAAGGTACTTACGAAAGTTAAGGTTATATGAAAATAATAAAAAAATATGTACATTTGGGCTTCAATAAAACAAAATTAACAATGGGAAGAGCATTTGAATTTAGAAAAGCGCGTAAATTTAAACGTTGGGCAGCAATGTCTAAAACATTCACAAGAATAGGTAAACAAATTGCAATGGCAGTTAAAGAAGGAGGACCAGACCCAGACAACAACTCCAAATTACGTGCTGTTATTCAAAATGCTAAGGCGGCCAATATGCCTAAAGACAATGTTGAACGTGCCATAAAAAAAGCATCAGAAAAAGACTCCTCAAACTTTAAAGAAACTTTATTTGAAGGATACGCACCTCACGGCATAGCAATATTAATTGAAACAGCAACCGATAATAATAACAGAACAGTGGCAAACATACGTTCTTATTTCAATAAGTGTAATGGCAGTTTAGGTACATCAGGTTCCGTAGAGTTTATGTTTGACCACACCTGCAACTTTAGGATACCATCTGAAGGCATAGATATTGAAGAATTAGAGTTAGATATGATTGATCACGGGGTAGAAGAAGTTTTTAAAGATGAAGACGGAATTCTAATCTATGCACCATTTGAAAGTTATGGCGCCATTCAAAAAGATTTAGAGAGTAGAGGAATAGAAATTTTATCCTCAGGTTTTGATAGAATACCTACCGTAATGAAAAAATTAGAAGACCCCGAACAAGTAGCTGAGGTAGAAAAATTACTAGAAAAAATTGAAAATGATGATGATGTCTTAAACGTATTTCACAATATGGAAGAATAGCATCCAAAATACGTTTTGGGCGTTCGAGCGGGCTATCCATTATAGTGTTTAACCTTAAACAAACAATTTGTAAAGCTTTAAATGCACTTCCGCTCCTGACTTCGCACATTTTTTAAGTTAATACGTTGATATACAGTGCATTGATTTTTTATCAAGGCACTACATTTATATTATTATATTATTTCGTAAGGCGTTGTAATATGCTTTA
>DQTE01000285.1 GCA_015662905.1 Crocinitomix sp.
ATTAAATTCGCAAAATATAGGCTCTGTGGCGCAACTGAATAGCGCACTGGATTTCGGCTCCAGCGGTTGTAGGTTTGAATCCTACCAGAGTCACGAATAAATTCAATAAAAATTGAAAATGTAGCAATAAGAAAAAGAGAAAATTTATTTTCTCTTTTTTAGTTTGTGAACTTTTCTTGATAAGATGATTAAATTGGAATTTCATAAAATAAATTGTCAATTCGAGCGTAGTCGAGAATGGTTTTTAAGGTTGTTTATTCATTCTCGACTACGCTCAAATTGACATACAACTACCATTATTAAAAAAAATGAATATATCTAAGATTAAAAATGATTTAAACTAAAAAAACATACGAAACTAATTCTATTAGAAATAGATTTTACACATTAAAATCCAAATCTAAAACATTAAAATTATTCGATGCTTTTACTAATAAAGTAGTTCCAATAACTTCGAATAAATGATTCGTTTTTAAAACATATTCTGCTTGTTTCTCAATTTTATAATTTGGAATACCAACAATAGTTAAGTTTGTATGTTTAGAATATTGTTTGATTATATCATTAAAAGCTATTTGTTCTACAGCATTATTAATTATTTCTATATTTACTTTTACTCTTAAATTTTCAACTAATTGTGCTATTTTTAAATGAATTAATTTTTCATTTTTATTACTATTATTCACAAATAATACACGGATACTTGTGTTTTTCCATTTTGGAGACTCTAAGATAAAGCGTGCAATATTTAGCATCATTTCTGCATTCTTACTATCGGTTTCACGCCACCAAAAATCTACAGTTTCAAAATTTCCAAATTTTGCTTCTCTATCAAAATCTAAATACAAAAGATTGTAGTCTAAGTGTAATAAATTAGCTGTCATATCAGCATATTTATCTGAGTTTTCAATTCCTTTTGGCCAACCCATCATAATAGTATTTGGTTCAACTCCTGAAAAACCAAATATAGATGCGATATTGGTAATACCATCATAAAAGTTTTTAACCTTAATTTGTCTTCCAAAAATATCTAAATCGCTAAAAGTTTTATTTCGCATTATTTGATCCACTTTTTTAAGAGGTCTTTGTAAATTTTTATCTACAATTAAGTTGAAATTAGTTACTATTCCAGTTTTCCCAGAAATTGTTTTAGTTAATTCTAATAAATATTTTTGATGTGTACTTTGGCCACTAAATAATATAATATTAGGTATCCAAGTTGAATTATCTATTTCTTTTTCTTCTATTTTTTTTAATCCTTTACTAACAATTTTTCCCCAAACACTTTGCCAAACATCATTACCTTGAATAGTTACTTGTTTTTTTCGTAACCAATAATGTAATAAACCTACTACAATAAAGGCAGCAAACATGGCAATCATATCTAGTTTAAACATGACTGCAAATGAGGCAAAGAAACCTAATAAGCCAATACTTCTTTTAATTTTAAAGGTTGGTTGAAAATCTGGATTTGCCCAACTTTCTAAAAAATAAGATATATTAATAAAGCCATAAGCTGTTAAATAAAACATTGAAACAACTCTTGCAATAACATCTAACTCTCCAATTAATATACCAATTTCTGCTAAAGCAAAAACTAATAATAAGGCGTTAATTGGTTCGTTATTTTTATTAGTTTTACTAAATATCTTTGGTGTAACATTATCTAAAGACATGGCTTGTAGAATTCTTGGAGCACCTAAAATTCCACCTAAAGCAGAGGATAAAGTTGCGCCCCAAATACCAGCTACAACTGCTGGCGCAAACCATGCTATTTTTATTAAAATATTATAATCGTTTTTTAAGGTTTCACTATCAACACTAAAACTAATGAATACAGCAAGTGCTATATAAACAATTAAACCTACGCCAATAGCATATAAAGTACCAGAAGGAATTGATTTTTTAGGATCTTTTAAATCGCCACTCATTGCAATTCCTGCTGTAAAACCTGTAACTGCTGGAAAAAATATTGCAAAGACAACTTCTAAAGAAACCGATGATTTTGTAGAAAATAATTCTACTGTTTGTGGAACGTATTCTGAACTTCCAAAAAATATAGAGATTAATGAAATAATAATTGCAGCCAATATAAAAAACTGTGCTTTTATTGCTGCGGAAGTACTTATCAATGCAAGTATTGTTAAAGATACTAAAGCTATTGTTCCTGTTAATCTAAAGTCGTTTATAGTCATTCCATAGCCAAAATACCCATTAAAATTTTCAGCAAATCCAATAAGGTATAAAGCGATGGATAAAGCCGTACCTACATAAAGAGCAATTCCAATAGAACCACCAATAGGTATTCCCATACTTCTAGATAACACGTAATAAATTCCACCAGCGCCAATTTTTTTATCGGTTGCAACCGATGAAACACTCAAGCCAGTTGTAATAGCAATTATATGGGCAATTAAAATAATTATTATAGTACCAAATAGACCAGCGTTACCAACAACCCAACCTAAACGCATATACATAATTACACCTAGTATGGTTAATATTGATGGTGTAAATACGCCTGCGAAAGCACCAAA
>DQTE01000155.1 GCA_015662905.1 Crocinitomix sp.
GTATTAAAAATAGAGAACCAATCTTTGGCTGATTAGTTTTATTTATGTACTTTTGATTTGTGTTCAAATAGCAAGGTGTGTTAATTGGTGCCAATTAACTCGGTTTTTCCAAAACCGACCTTGATATTTGCTCCTTACAGTTGCAAATATGTTGAATGAAACCTTTGGGTTTCTATTATTATATAAATTTTTTATGTCAAAAAATAAGTACACTGGTAAAATACCAGATCATTTAAATAAAGGAGGAAGACCTAAATTTGGAAATGGACTTAATCCAGAGGAAAAAGAACGTTATATTTTTGAATTTAAACGTACCGAAAGATTAAATATACGATTTTCAAAGTTAGAAAAAGAACAATTTAATGAAAAATATTTAACATATTTAAGAGATAATAAATTAAATAAATCGCAATTATCTATCAATGTTTTTATAATTAATTTAGTTTTAGATAAAGATTTAAACAAAATTTATAAGGATAATAACCTTTCAAAACTTAGTTTTGATATAAATAAAATAGGTATAAATGTAAACCAAATTGCTAAAAGAGTAAATAGTTATACGCACATAAACAACTTAAAAATAGAACAAGACTTACTTGAATTAAAGAAAAAGTTAAATGATATTTATTTAATATTGGATAAAAAATGATAGCAAATATTACACAAGGTGCTTTTTTAAATGGCTTGTTGGAATACAACAATAAGAAAGTGGAGCAGGAGGAAGCTACTGTTTTTCATTCCAATATTATGAATCCATCCGACATTAATGTAAAAAGAGTACTTCATAATTTAATGAAAAACTCGAAAAGAAAAGATCGTGTTTTTCATATATCATTAAATTTTTTAGCCAAAGATTATGAATCTTTAGGCCCTGAAAAATTAAAATCTTTAACCGATGATTATTTAAAAGAAATTGGATTTCCAGAAAATCATCCCTTTTTAAGTTATATGCACTTTGACAAAAAGCATCCACATATACATATTGTTACCAGTAAAATATTAGAAGATACTAAAGTTTTAAACGATAAATTTATATTTAGAAAGAGTTATCGCATTTCAAGAAAACTTGAAGAAAAATATAATATAACTCCAATTAATGAACACTATAAAATTAACAAAGCGTATTCATTTAATGAGCAAAGAATAAATAAATCGAAACAAATTGATAATTATAAAAAGAAAAAAATACCATTAAATACACTATTTAATTCTTTAGCTCTCGATAGTTTAAAACATGAAAAACCATTAAACCTTATTGAATATCAGAATAATTTATTAGCATATAATATTCAATTAGAGCAAACAACTTTTACAAACAAGGGTTTATTATATCGTTTTGAAGATGATACCTCTGGAATTAAATCATCTAATTTAGAAAAACAATTACAGTTAAAAGAATTGGAAAAATCCTTTGAACTAAACAAAAAAGAACAAAAACAAACTGCTGCATATATTGGAAAACAAATTGATTATTTATTTTACAAATATGATAACTTAACTTATCAAACCTACATTGAAGAATTATCAAAAAAAGGGATCAATGTTACTGCTAACGTAAATAAAGATGTTTTGAGAGGGTTTAGGTATCAAAGCAATGGTTTTTCTTTAAAAGGGCAGGAACTCCCTAAAAGAGCCTATACAATGGGTAAAATAAAAGATAAATTTACAGAAATAAATTCTACTAATGAGGTTTACTGGACTAAATATAGAGTTAAATTTAATCAAAATAAAATTAAAGATAACAATCTATTGGATTTTGTAAAAACAAATTTAAGAGTAGGGTTAATTCCACTTATTACAAATGAAGGTATTTATCTTAGAAGAGGAAATGATTATTTATTAAATTTACCAATTAAAGAGGATTTAATTTTAAACAATTCATTCAATGAAGAATTAAGAAAATTAACCCCTGAACAAATTAAATATTTAAATCAATCCATAAGAGAATCTTTATTAGAAGAAAATGAACAATTAAAAATTGATAATAATAACAAACCTAAAGAAAATATGCTTGAATTTTTAGATGAATTTATGGATATTCTTCAAGGAGAAGATTATCAAGAAACGCCAGATAATGATAATTTTACGAAAAAGAAGAAAAAGAAAAAAAAGAAAAGGATTTAATATATAGTAAATAAACATATTTATTTACTATATATATATATATTATTTATATATTTGTGCCAATTACTATTGTATAACATAAAAACATTAAAAATGAAACAAAAACAAAAAACACTAGAGGAATTAACAAAGGTTGATTTAACTAAAAGTATTGATGAAAATTCTATAAGAATTTTATCTAACCTAGAAAAAAATAAGATTTCTTTTACCGAATTTTCTAATCATATTTTAAATAAGACTATAAAAGATATAGAACAAGAAATTAATAAAATAAATGATGTATTAAAAAACACACATGAATTATATTTTAAAAAACATTTATCTAATAAATTATCAAAAGAAAATGATTCTTTAGAAAAACCCGTACTTGCTGAAAAAATTGCAAAATTAACAGATAAAGGTGTAGGCGAACTAAAAGCATTTCTTAATGAAATTCAACACGATCTAACAGACAAAAAAGCAGCAGCAAAAATTCAAGACATTATTAATACTATCATAAAATCCCTAAAATCAGATAACATGGCAAAACAAAATTTACCAAAAAAAGAAGTAAAAGAACCAAAATTAATGTATAAAAAAGATGATGTTTTATTTTATCTAAGTAATGATAAAATAAGAGTAGGTAAAGTTCTTAAAGATAGTTTCAATGAAAATGAAACGGTAATGAAGTCTTTAATATATGATAAAGAAAATCAAACTTTTAAAGAAACTGATAAAATGGTAGCTATTGATAATAAAAAATTATCAAAACCATTTAAGTATAAAAATATAACTTTTGATGATTTATCTATTGAAGATAAATTAGCATTAGTTATGGGAAAACAAACATCCTCAATAAAAACGGAAAATAAATACAAAACAAAAGTTGATGGTATAGATGTTGAGAAAATTTTTGAACAAGATGTTCGATTTCAATTAAAACCAAATAAAAAAACAGGACTTGTTATTCCTAAAGTTGTAAAACCATTTTATAAACAAGTCTATGGAAAAGAAATTACAGAAAATGATTTAGCAATATTAAAAAAAGGAGGTGTTTTAATTAGTGATGCTAAAAATGAAAAAACTGGTAAAATGTTTGAAATAACAATGAAATATGATAAAGGTCTAAAGGGTGTTGTAGTAACTCCTTTTAGTGCTAATTATCTTACCAATAAAAAAGGCGTTTCCGAAAAAGCTTATGTTGGTAATAATACACTTGATAAACAAAATATTGAAGATTTAATAAATGGAAAATCTGTAAATCTTAAAGTTGGTAAAAATGGCGATAAAGAAGTTACAATAGGTTTTGCTGAAAAAAGTACAGTTCAAGAAAGATTTGGTTTTAAAACTACAGAAGATATCAAAAATACCGAAGTTAAAGTAGAAAAAGTTAAAAAAGAAATAAAAGAACCAATTAAACCAAAAAGAAAAAAAGGTAGAGGAATTGGAAGATAGTATTTAGTACATGCTTAAACCACATTAATATTTTTTAAAAAGCTAAAATATATTATATTTTAGCTTTTTATTTTTTTAAAACTAAACTTACAACATGGCAGAAGACGAAAAAAAAGCAGAAACTAGTTTTTATTTTTTACTATTAATATCATTCCTTTTAGTAATGATTGATATTTCATTGGTTTATTTTGAAAATATCAAAATAAACAATAATATTGATGGCGTTGTTATTCGTAAAATATTTATCGCATTTGCGAAAATGAAAGCACATCCATTTTTTTCAAATCCATTTTTTCTAAAACTAATTTCTGTTGCTTTATTAAGTACCGCTCTTTTATTATTTACAACTAAAAAAAAGCCACACAAAGACAATATTCATTACTATCAAAAAATGAATTATATTTATACTTCTATTTTTTTAATATTGTTTTTATTCAATCATTTTGCATTAAAAAATTATAGCCTTGCATATCTATTTACAACACTTATTTTTTATTTTTCTTTAGCTAATTTTATTTCAAATATTAAGACCTATTTTAAAAACGACTTAGTACAAGATCGTTTCGGAAAAGAAAACAGACATTTTTCTCAAACTACAAAATTAATGGAAAATGAATATTCTACCAATTTAAAAACAAGCGATGGCTGGATAAATGTTATCAATCCTTTTAGAGCATGTTTAGTTATGGGAACACCAGGTTCTGGAAAATCTTATGCCATATTATTAGAAGCCATTCGTCAACAAATTAAAAAAGGTTTTGCAATGATAATCTATGATTTTAAATTTGATGATTTAACAAAATTTGCATATAATTGTTTTGTTCAATATGCTGATAATTATAAAGTTAAACCTGAATTCTGTATCATTAATTTTGATGATATTGAATATACACATCGTTCAAATCCGTTACAACCAGATTTAATGACCGATTTTTTAGATGCAGTAGAATTATCAAAAAGTATCATGTTAGCAATCAATAAATCTTGGGGAGAAAAAGAAGGGGATTTCTTTGTAGAATCTCCAATAAACTTTTTAGCAATATGTATTTGGTCCTTAAAATTAAAATCTGATGAAATAAATATAGATTTAATTAATGAAGTTGATGATATTAAATATCAAATTGAACAATTAGAAGAAAAACAAAAAAAGGACAAATCCATAAATAACACTAAAGAAATATTGTTATTAAATAAAAAAATCGTAAAAATAAAACGATCCTATAAAGTTTATTGTTCTTTACCACACGTTATAGAATTAGTATCTAATTCTTATGAAGATTTATTTCCATTTTTAATGTCATTCAAAGATGATGCATCTATTAAAAATGTAATTGCACCATTTGCTAGTGCCTTAGAAAATGAAGCAATGGATCAATTAGAAGGACAAATTGCATCTGTTCGTTTAGGATTATCAAGGCTGACTTCTAAAACTATTTATTATGTAATGACCACAGGAAAAGAAGATGGAGAGAATATATCCTTAGATATTAATAACCCTTTATCTCCAAAAATTTTATGTATTGGTAACAACCCTGAAAGACAACAAGTATATTCTGTTTGTATTTCTTTGTATATGAATAAACTTATTCCTTTAATTAATAAGAAAAAACAGTTAAAATGTGCCTTAATTGCAGATGAATTACCAACAATATCATTTCCACCAGGTTCATTAGATAATCTTATTGCAACTGCAAGGAGCAATAAAGTAGCTGTTTGGCTTGGTATTCAAGATTTCCAACAATTAATTAGAGATTATTCTGAAAAAAACGCAAAAGTAATTATAAATACTATCGGTAATATATTTACTGGAATGGTAACAGGCGATACTGCAAAATCTTTATCTGAACGTTTTGGAAAAATAAAAGTTAAAAAAGATAGTTTTTCAGTATCCAAAGGTGTTATTACTACATCTTATGCCGATGAAATGCAAGAAACAATTCCAGCATCCGATTTGTCCACTTTAAAACAAGGCATGTTTGCAGGTCAAGTAGCTGATAATTTTGGTGAAGAAATAGAACAAAAATTCTTTTATTCAAATATTATTATAGATCCAGAGAAAAGAAAAGTTTTTGATCGTTTTGATTATCCTAAAATATTTGATGTTAAAAAAGCGGGTTTAAACAAAACTAAAATATTAAATGAAAATATGGAAAAAATTCGTAATGATATTGTTGAATTAATAAACTTAAATGAAATAATATAATGAAATATAATATTAGTTTATCTAAACTCTTCTTATTACTCATAGCAATAGCTATTTATGCAATAGTATTATTTTTTTTATCAAAGAAAAAAAATAAACGCCATATTTATAACATTAATTTATCTAAAAAACTATTAATTAAAATTAATAGTTTTTCAAATTCTGGACAAAAAATAAATTATTTAAGAAAAATAAATCCTTTTGTTTTTGAAGAACTTTTGTTAAGTGCATTTGAAAAAAAAGGATATCAAATTAAAAGAAATAAAAAATATACAGGTGATGGTGGAGTAGATGGAATTGTATTTAAAGAAAAACAAAAATATTTAATTCAAGCAAAAAGATATTCATCGTATATAAATTTATCTGATTTAAAAAAGTTTGAACAATTAATTATAAAAAAACAATGTAAAGGCTTTTTTATACATACTGGAAAAACAGGAAATAAAACTTATACTAATTTTAATAGTAAAATAATTAGTATTATAAGTGGTAATAAATTAATTGATTTATTAAATCCAAACCACATTATGTCGGATTTTTAATCAAACTTACTAAATCTTTTTTAAGATTTGATATTAATTTTTTATTATCACTATCATATTTTTTTATTCTTTGATCAATACTTTTCATAAATGATTGACCGTAAGGATTTAATTTATTAATTTTTTTATTTTTAATGAAAAAATACTCAGGACTTATTTCATGAATATCATAAAAGTAAGTTATAAGAAGCATTGTTTTATATTGCCCAACACCAGATGAATTAGATTCCATTTGTGAAATATCTACTTGAGTAAAATGAACATTTTTATTTAATCCTTTTTTACTTTTTATTTTTATATAATAGGAATTAATCTTTTCAGCAAGTTCAGATTGGTAATAATTAAATTCCTTTCTAATCGCTTTTATTTTTAACCCTAATGTGTTTTCTATATTTTTACTCATTTTCTTTCTTATATAAAATAATTGATTTACTTAATGAATAAGCAATACCTTTTTTTCCTTTTTCTTCAAAATACAAAGCTTCTTCTTTATTTGAAATAAAACCGACCTCCAATAATATAGAAGGCATATCGCTTAATGTATTTCTTAATACAGAAAAATTATCAAATTGTATTCCTCTGGACTTCATTTTTAATTTTTTAGTTAATATATTGTCTAATATTAAAGCATACTTTAATGATTTTTTATAATTTAAAATATCATAATTTTTACTTTTTATGTTTTTTTCTAAAAATATTCCTCCTCCTTTTGCATTTTTATTAGGATTATAATCGGCATGTATTGAAATAAATAAATCTGCTTTGAAATATTTAGCAATTTCAGCCCTTTTTTTTAAATCTATAAATATATCTTCTTTTCTTGTTAATATAATTTTAATATTAGAATCATATTTTTCAGTTATATATTTAGTAATTAATGCAATACTTAAATTAATATCTTTCTCTTTTAATTTATTGTAGCCAATAGTACCACTGTCTTTTCCACCATGTCCAGCATCAATAACAACAATAAATTTATCTGTATTTTCTTCACTTTTTCTTATAAAAGAAAAAGTGAAAAATAAAACAATTATAAAAATTACAATTTTACGATATAACATTTACTTAATTTAAAACATATATTTTTACAAAATACAAATATAAACTTATTATTTTTATGTATATTTGTATATCCTATATTTTATTATTAACAATATATGTAAATACCTTATTTATGAGTGATGCTAAAAAAACTTTAATTGATTTAATCAATGCTGCAATAGAAACATTAGATATTAATTCTACTAAAAATGAATTAATTGAAATAAACAATTCAATGAATAATCAAGAAATGGATGTTGAAATAATGGATCTTGATATAGATGATTTTTACGTCTTTTATGTTAAAGATTTAAAAAACGATCATAATCTTTTAACTAAATAATCTTTTTTTTATAAAAAAAAACCATGAAACTAATAATTACAGAAAAACCATCGGTAGCAAAAGATATTGCCAATGTCTTAAATGTTACCACTAAAGGATCAGGGTTTTACTCTTCTTCGGAATATATTATTACCTATGCATTTGGACACCTTATATCTTTAGAAAATATAAATTATTATAATGATAATATTTCTTTAGATTCCTTACCAATTATCCCCGATGTTTTTAAATTAAAAGTAACCGATGATCCAGGTATTAAAAAACAATTGCGAATTATAAAAGATTTAGCAAAAAAATCTACTTCTATAATTAATGCAGCAGATGCTGGTCGAGAAGGAGAATTAATTTTTAGATACATTTATGATTATTTAAAATTAGATTTACCCATGAAACGCCTTTGGATTTCATCATTAACTAAAGAAGCCATAAAAAAAGGATTTCAAAATTTAGAAAATGGCAGAGATTATGATAATTTATATTATTCAGCTAAGGCTAGGAGTGAAGCCGATTGGTTAATCGGTTTAAATTCATCTATTGCAATTTCTAAGGCAAATACCAAAGGTTTATTTTTATCATTAGGGCGAGTACAAACACCCACATTAGCATTAATCGTAAAACGAACTTTTAATAATAAAAATTTTAAACCAGTAGATTATTTTAATATAAATCTTAAAATATCAAAAGATAGCTCTTTTTATAATCTATCTTATAAAGATAAATTTGATCAAAAAAATGATGCTCAAATTATTTTAGAAAATATAACTACTAAAGTAAATGTAACCGATGTTATTTCTAAAGAAAAAAAAGAAACAACCCCTTTATTATTTGATTTAAGTTCTTTACAAATGGAAGCCAATAAAATATTTGGTTATTCTGCTCAAGATACTTTAAACTTAACTCAAGCACTTTATGAAAAACATAAAGCCTTAACTTATCCAAGAACAGACAGTAAATATTTGTCCGATGATATGCACCAAACAGTGCATAATACCATTAAATCAATTACAACAATTGCTATTTCATCTGCTATAAAAACTTTTGATAATAAAAAACCTTTTAATAATAATAAAGTTACCGATCATCACGCAATTATTCCAACGGGTAATGAAAATCTATCCAGTTTAAAAGAAACAGAACTTAATATTTATAATTTAGTTAAAAATCGTTTTTTAGCCGCTTTTGATGAACCTTGTATTAAAAACATTACTACAATTACCTTTGCATCTTCTTCTGTTGAACCTTTTACTTTAAAAGGAACAGTTATTAAGGTTATAGGATGGCGTAAATTTAGTAATTCAAAATCGGAAGATGTTATTTTACCAAATTTTAGAATAGGAGAGGAGTTACCAATAATTTCAAAAGATATTATTACCAAACAAACCACACCACCACCTTTACTAAATGATAGTTCACTACTTAAACTTATGGAAACTGCTGGTAAAGAAATAGAAGATGAAGAATTAGCAGATGCCTTAAAAGAAAAAGGTATTGGAACACCAGCAACAAGAGCTTCTACCATAGAAATTTTAATTAAGCGTGAATTTGTTTCAAGAGATAAAAAACACTTAATACCTACTAAATTAGGTATTGATTTAATTAAATCCGTATTAAAAGCAAAAGCCGAAATTGTATCACCAAAATTAACTGGTGAATGGGAATATAAATTAAAATTAATCGAAAAAGGAGAGCTTTCCTATAAAGAATTTAAAACTAATGTAAACCAATTTACAAGAGATTTAACTGTAAAAACTATAAATGCTGGTAAATTTATGACTTACGATCCAGATCTTAATTTACCAATTTGCCCAAAATGTAAAAAAGGTAAAGTAAAAAGCAGTAAAAAATCTTTTTATTGTACATCATATAACGATGAACAACATAAATGTACTTTTACTATATGGAAAAATATAGCAGGTAAAAATATTTCAGAAACTGCCATAAAACAACTTATAACTAAAGGTGTTACTTCCGAAATAAAAGGATTTAAAAGTAAAGCAGGAAAATCATTTTCTGCCAAATTAAAATTTGATGCCGATTTTAAAGTAAACTTTGAATTCGCACCAAATAAAAAATCGAAATTCAAATCAAAAAAATAAATTTTATTATGGAAGAAAAAATAACACAATTGACTTCTATTATAGTAGTCTATCAAGAAGAACTTAGTAAATATCAAAATATAATTGATAGTTCTTCAGATATGCAAGTACGCCTTATTTATTATCCTAAATTATCGGTAACAAGAAAGAAAATTAAAATTTTACAAAGTGAACTTAAAGTTTTAAAATCAAAAATCAAAGCGACTATTAAACCAAAAAGAAAAAGAATTAAAACCAGATAATCATGAATTTATCAAAAGACGAAATTAGAAATTATAAATTGCCGCCAATGGCTGATTTTAATTTAAGTTATATTAATCAAAATATAATTATAGAAGATATTTTAGGAGAATTTGGGTATAAAAATGACCTTAACAAATCAACTTCAAAATGGCTTAGAACTCAAAAAGATGGTGTAACATTATTAATTAATAGAAAAGAAAACAGATTTATAATTGAAAATGAAAACACTGGAGGTGAAGCTTATGTTTTTTTACAAAATAATCTTTCTGGTACATATAATCCTAAACCTAATTTAACTCCTTTTCAAAAAAGAGAACTCTTTGTTATTGCACACAAACTTTTAAAATTACCTGAATATAAAAATGCCCAAATAAAAAGAGCAACCTTAAAACCAATTACAAAAAATAATATCACTTTTAAAACCATTCCTTTAATAAATAAAAACTTTTTAAAACATAGAGGTTTATCCAATACAACTATTGTAAATAAACTATTTAAAAACACGATTTTTAATTCTAAAGTAAAAATGCCAGAACATAAAGGAGGAGGAACAATTACCAATACTGCATTTCCTTTATATGATGTTCACGATTTTGATAAAATCAAAGGCTATATTTCAAGAAATAAAAAATATGTAGATTCTGAAACAAATAAAATAAAAAATCCTCGTTACTTTAATGGCGATTCTAAATCATTATGGCACTCAAATATGCCTGATAATTTAAAAAATATTGCCATTGCTGAATCCGAAATAGACGCATTAAGCCACTTTGAAATTAACAAACCTAAAGATACTCTTTATGTTTCTTTTGGTGGAGCTTTAAGTCCTGATAAAACTAAAAACTTAAATGTTTTTTTAGAAAAATTCCTTAAAAAAGATAAAAATATTGCTATTAGCTCTATCACAGATAATGATATTACAGGGAAACTATACGATTTAGAAATATTAAAAATACTGCTTGATAATAATCAATCCAATTATAATTTTGAATTGAAAAAATACAAAGTTCCTGAAAGTACTTCGTATAAAATAGACTTGTATATTCATACAAATTCTGATAAAATTAATATCAATCAAGAATGGAAATATTACGTCAATAAAATTGATAGTATTCAAAAAACAAATAAAGAATCTATTAATATGTATACAAAAAACGATGTTTTAACCATAACTTTTTCAGATAAAATTAATACCGAAAATTTTAATAGTTTTTTACAAATTATAAAAAACAAATACCAGGACCAACAAAACGTTATTAATTTTAAAACAGATAAACCTAAATTAAATGATTGGAACGATGATTTAGCCGCCTATAATAAAAAAAAAACTAAACAATTAAAAATGTAATTATGGATAATATAAAATTCAAACCTATGAACAATAAGAAGGAAAATTTAGATCAAATAAAAAAAAGAGTTCAAGAATTAATGCACAATACTTCTATCATTGAAGATAATGGTCAATTTTTAGTAGTCAAAGACTTACAAAAAGATGGTACTTACGATTATCTATCCGAAAGTTTTGATTTAGCAAATTCTGAATTAAAAGCTTGGCAACAAGCATATAAAATTATTACTGATAATCTTAATAATGAAGACTTATATCAAGATACTTTTATAGTTGATATTTCTGATAAAGCAAAGAAAATTCATATTGACTATTTAAATGAACTTAAAAACGATTATATCGATTATCTAGATAATTTATCTTTACCTAATACTACCACAGAAGAAATTAATTTTTTTCAAGAAAGACTAGATAATGTTATAAAAATTCAAAAAGAATTAAAACTTGAACTCAATACAGTAGAACATTATATCGATCAATCAAAAGAATTACAAAACACATTAGGTTTTGATAATTTAGATTTTGATAACGATGGACTTACAAA
>DQTE01000097.1 GCA_015662905.1 Crocinitomix sp.
ATTAGAAACTAATTAATAATAAATATATCATTATGAAAACAATGACCTGTAAACATTAACAAAACTTAACAATGAAACATTTTTTAATAATAATTTTGGCTCTTATAATTAGCTGTAATAACGAAAGACCTGAACCGAATTTTTATAAAAATTTATACACTGGAGAAATTTTAAATAAAACTCAGTTTAAGGAATTCAGATATACTTTATACCTAAAAAACAAGGACTCAATTGAAAAAACCGGTACTCTAAACCTCACAAGTTTTATGGCAGTTCCCTAAAAACTCTATTTTAATATTTAATAAACTTTTTCTTTAAAATTGATCCGTTTTCAAGAGTGATTTTAAATAGTAAAACAGTCCCTGTGTTTATATTACTTTGTATTAACAACTCTTTAGATGAATAATTGTTGTCAATAATCAGTTTGCCGAGAATATCATAAGCTTTAATATTTTTTATTTTGTTAGTTGCATTTACTTTAATTAAATCATCTGGAGTATTTGAAATAAATACACTTTGATTAACTGTAATATTATCTGTATTAAGTGTGTTTCTTTGAAAGACTAATTCAAATCGGTTATCAATATTTCCAGTGGTATTAATAAAAACTTGATAATTAGAAACCTTTAAATCATGTGTAATATTTAATAGATTATCTTTTAAATAGACAGATGTTTCTTCTAAATAACCCTCTAAGTGGTTGATACTTATTTCAAAATTACCAGTTTGAATTATTTCTACACCTAAAGGAATTGTTTTTTCGGTAGAAAAATTAGCTAAACCTTGAATAGCCATTTTTTCATTATTTAATTGAGAGTAAAAATCCCAATTAGTACCATTTTCTAATCGTAAACCATCAAACAACCTATCTTTATCATCAGTTGCATCATCAAAGAAACCAATTAGTATTTGTCTAAAAAGACCATTGTTGTTGGTGAAATCTAGCCAAATTCTATTTTGAGGTCTGTAAAACAAATTATTAGAATTTATTACACGCATATCATTATCAAAATGTATTTGTTCAGCAACTGTTGCGGTAACAAAAAATCCTTGACAAGAGGCAATATTACCTGTTGGTGCAGGACTTCCAACATGTGCAGCAATTCCTCCAGAGCTATTCCATGTAGCGTAATCATCGTTTGTGAAATTGTAATAATTTGGACCAACTACACCTGTGCTTATTGCTGTGTCATGTGTCCAAAAATAGATTGTCCCTCCCAAATTGGGGTTAGCTGTTAAAAATTTACTTGCCGAAATAGCACTTGGATAAGGATTTCCAACTAAATTGTCATTTTTATTAAAGGAATTACCACTTCCATTAGTAGTATTATACAAATCTAAAGAAACATTAATTGGAATAATACCATTATTTACTGTAGAATTCTCGAACACGACACTTTGTGTAGAGGTTGCTAGAGTAGGAGCAGTAACTGGAAATGTTGCGCCAGAACCCATCACGATATAGCCTTTTCCTTTTGTCATAGTTCCACTTTCTAAATTCCAATCATCACCAGTATCATCATAAGAATCTGCTGCTCCAGTATTTTGAGGATAAGCACCATTATTATCATCGCTAAAATTGGCAGTAGTGAATGAGTAAATATAATTGGGGTTATTAGCTGAGAAAACTGTACCAATTGCTGCACTATTTACAGGTGAAGACCAATACGTGTAATCATACATTACATAAGGAGTTGTAGTTTTATGTATTTCAAATGTAGAATTATTTACGCCAGTATTAGTGTCAGCTCCATTTTTTGTTTGTACAAATGAAGCATCATCTTGAATGATAAAATGAGTATTATTATCATTTTTTAAAATATTACCTGCTAAAATATAATGGTTAGCTGTAACTGTAATTGGCGAAGTATTATTAATAATATGTAAATCACCAGCAGCATGAATATTATTACTTAGAAAACTAACTCCATTGGTATTGTTTAATGAAATATTGTAAAATTTTTCAGTGTCACTTCCTGTGTTGCTTGAAACAGTTTGTGCTGTTGTGCCGATAAAATTAATAGTACTATTTCCTTCGTTAAAATTAGTTTCGGTATTATTTGTCCAATTCCCGTAAAGTTGTACTGTTCCATCTGCTGTAGAAGTGTCTAAATCATCCATATTTAAAATACCATTAGTAATGGTTAAATCGCCATGAATTTCAAGCACATCATCTACATCACCAATCAATTCTAATTTTTCACCATTTATAGTAAGATTTTTACATTTTGCTATTTTTTGAAAAACATCTGCATCTGCTGCATCATCATCAATTACAGCTTTGTCTGAGCCTGTTAATACGTTGATTACTACATTTACAGTTTCATCAGGTACTGAAAGGTTTTCCCAGTTACCACAATTAAACCAGTTGTTGTCATTCTTTGCATTTGTCCAAACTCCAGCTGTTGCCACAGAAGTAATCGAAAAAATAAAAGAAGAATCGCATGAAGTACCAGCAATATCATTTGCGCCATCACCAACACCTTGTACCCAATTAGTAGCAAAGTCATTTATTTTCCCTAAAAGTATAACTTGAGATTCGGTTTTAATATCATCATAATAAGCAAATCCTTTACCAGAAGATGTTGTTCCTTGAATAGCAAAACATTCTATTTCTGGTGGAATTCTAGAGATTCTATTATTACTACTTCCATTTGGAATTGAAGAAAGATCATCCGTAATTGTATACCAATCGGCGCCATCTTGAATACCACCAAGTACAGTACCATCAAATAATCGGAAGCCTCCTAAATCAGCAGACCAATTACCTTGCATTAAAAATATACTATCAGGTTTTGAGGTACTGATATTTACACTTGTTGCAAATCCTGCAGGAGTTAATCCGTCGCTAAAATTATAAGTACCACTTCCACTAGCTTGATGTACCGTAAAATCAGCTGCTAAAATTTGATTGTTATCTATCGTAATACAAAAAGTAGATCCTGCAGGTAATGTTGTTGGACCTAAATATGTAAATTGTTGAGATCCAATTACTGCATCAGGAGTTTGTGTACAAGAACGCCAAGCTTCTGTTCTTTGGTTTGCATTAGCACCAATTTCATAAGTAGCATTGGAATACCAAAAAGTTGTATTTGGTAAAACATCCACTAAATTTAGTATGGTAACAACATCATCAGATCCTCCTACTTTATTATCATAGCCTACAATTACTAAATCTCCAGGTTCAAAAATAGTTTCTGAATTTGGTGTTGCACTTACCTCAATTCCACTAGACCATGTTGTACCATTTCTTACAAATATTTCAAAATAATAGGTTGTACCATTCACTAAATTTGTTACAGCTACGCTGGATCCATTACTGTTAAAAACGACTTGGTCAACAGCTGAATAAACTGTATTTGGAATATAGGTACTTCCATTTCCAGAAGGTAAAAAACTGATACCATTAGTTACATTTGCTATTACTAATATTTCATCAAAACAAGAATTATCAGGATTTACCCATGAAACATCTATTTGACTGTCTGAACTTATTGCAACTCCATTTGTTACATTTTGAAATTGAATAGTTTGGTTTGTTATTGTACCACTAGAATATCTGTAAATACTACCATTAGTAGTATAAGCATATATTTTAAACGTATATGTTGAACCTAATGTTAAGCCAGTAATGGTGGTTGAGGTTCCAAGACCTTTATATAGAATTCTTGAATTAGGACTTGTTGCTCCATAAGTAGCAGCAATTGTGTAATCTGTATTTTCACTAAGAGCAGTATTTGGATCTAGACTATTTACACTATGTGGAGTTGCTCCATCACGAACAACTAAAAGGTAACCATCAAAATTACCAGAACTTGGTACAGACCATGATAACTCAATAGTTGTATCTGTTATACAACTTGAAGTGAAATTATCAGGATTTTCAGGGTTTGTAATAAACATATCTGTGGTTGGTGTTCCACTTGTATAGTAATCTTCACTACCAATATTACAGTTGTACTCATAAATTGTAACATGATAGATAGTGCCTGGAGTTAAGTTGGTTACATCAACAGTATTACTATTTCCATTATAGACAACATATTCATTAGTTCCAACATCAGCTCCTGTTCCAAAAGCTGTATTTGCTGTGTAAGTAGAATTATCTGTTGGGTTAAATATAATTGGGTTTATTTCACGCATAACAACTATACGGTTTGCGCCATCACCACTTGTCCAATTTAAAGTAGCCGAAGTTGTTGTTAAACTTTGAGGCGAGTTAACGTGAAAAGTAGAATCTGATGTTGGTTCAGAACAAGGGACACTATAATTTGTTATTTCAAAATCATCTATTAATAGCCTTTCACCACTTACTCTTAATACTTTTATTTTAATATTATCCGAACTGTTATTTAAAGCGAAACTCCATTGCGCATATGTTGTACTTGTTGTAGAAATTTGCATTCCAATATTTGCATATGGGTTACCATTAATACTTGCCTGAACATCATATACTGCCGTAGGACTACTATCCCAAGAGCGATACCAAAAAGAAATTGTACCAACTCCTCCATCTTTTCCAAACCCATCTCCATTAACATATTCTAAATAAGATCCTGCTGAATTTCTAAGCCTTACACAATCGCCTGAGCGAGCATTTGTAGACTCGGTAAGACCTTTATTAGATTCCCAACCGTTAAATGTAGAAATTGCTCCGTAAGAACCATCAACCCAACCGTCAAAATCTTCATTGACTTGACTAAAAGAATAAATACTTCCAATAATTAATAATACAATACTTAGTTTAAGTTTCATAGCGATAGTTGTTAGACCACAAAGATATGTAAAAGTTCAATTGATTACTAATAAACATATTAACAAATGTTTAAGTTTTGTTAATACATTTATAATTAGTAATAAAAAATAATTTTTATTTCAAAATTGGAGGCATCATTCCGTGATGAAAAATGTATGCAATTAAGTATCCTAAAGGAGCTATAAATCCAAATAAGGCTAATGCATAAAGTAAAGTTAATCTACCCATTCCTTTTAATTTACTAAAATCGGTTATTACACCAATACTTAAAAATGTAAGCATAAATAAGAATTTTCTAAATGTACCTTGTGTAATATTTCCTCCAATTTTTGCATCAGAAACAATATCAGGAGCAAAATACATCATAGCTAAATATAAAAACCATACAAACATATATGCTAAGACAAATTTAGGGAATCGAAACCAAATTTCTGACCAGATAATTTTTTCTTTGTGCTTGGTTTTCTTTTTGTCATTTCTTATCCAGATAATTGCTAATACAAATGACCAAATTCCGATAAAAACATCAATCCAGATTTTTGTTAAAATAGCAGCACTTAAAATCCAACCTTCTTCCCATCTTTCGTTAGTGTCTTTAAGATGTTTAGAAACCATTAACTCATCTAAAATTGCTCCAGCGGCAGCATCAGCACCATCTGTTTTGACAGTCATGCCAAGAGCAGCACCATTTACAATTGGTTGATTTGGTGCAATATTAGAAAATATTGGTGGTAGAATAACTAATTCAAACATAGCAAATACAACAATTAAAGTAGAAACAGCAATAGGGATAATTGGTTTAGCTTTAATTGCCCCAGCAGTTGCTATGGATGCAGAAACACCACAAATTGAAATTCCTGAAGATAATACTGCAGCTGCGGCTCTGTTTAATTTAAAAAATCTTCTTCCAACATAATAAATTATTGGCCAAAATAATAAGTAGGCAACAAATGCAGCTGCTGCTCCTGCAAGTGCTAATTCATATGTGAAACTTGATGCCTTCATAGTCATCATTCCTAGTTTAATACCTAAAAGCACAATAGCTGTTTTTATAAACCATTCTGGTTTAGCAGCTTCTTTAATTTTATTAGCAAATCCTTTAAAAAAGTTACCTATAATTAAACCTACAGTTAAGGCTAGCATAAATGAAAATCCTCCACCAAGTTGCAAGCTCCAGGATAAATCAAATATTTTATAATAATTTTTGCCTTTGATTTCTGCATCAATAGCGCTAAAATGAGCTTCGTAACCCAAAATCCACACGAGCCATGTTAGAAAAAATAATACTGTAAAGCCAAAAATCCATTTTTTAATATTTCTTCCTTGAAAATATGCTCCAATAGTAGTTAAACTTAAAAACACAAAATAAGTAAAAAAAAATGTTGTTAATGGATGCCAATCTTTATAATTTGTTGAAGATGTTTTAATTAATTTAGACCAAGAAAAATCATTAATTAAATTGGTGAATTCCCAAGTTTTAGGTTTTGCTATCCAACCAACAGCATCTATTTGCCAAATGCTTAATAAGCCTAAAGCAAAAAAGAATAATCCAAGCCATGCAGACCACCAATCTTCGGTAGTAAACATACCATTGTGCCATTTTTTATATGTTGTGCTCATGAGTTTAAATTAAAAGTGAGGTTTCTGTTAAAATAGTGAGACATATATTGTCTATGCCATTGTGGAAAATAATCAAAATCAAAAAGCATTGTTACGTTAACAGGTTCATTTTTATATTTTGATTTGAAAATCATTGCTAAATTTTCATCAATTTCATCTAAAGAATCTCCTTGCACTTCAATAGTGTCATTATAACAAATCCATTGATTATCTGTAAAAGAAAGAGTAAAATCTACTTGCATTATTTTAAAGTATAAACCAATTAATTAGTAAACCTAAAACAAAAAGCCCGATAACGGCAATAATAAGGCTATATAAAACTAGTTTAGTTTCCCATTTCTCCCAAGGTTCTGGGTTTGTAAATAATTCACTTGTTTGATTTTCAGGTGTGAGATTATCTTTCATGACCTATATTATATTATATTTCTATTTTGACAAAGATATTTGTTTTTAAAAGAAAAAATATGACAATAGTCAGATGTTTAATTATTGTGAATTTTACTGATTGAAGTAGTTAAATGTTAAAATTTAGTTGCTTTTAGATTTAGTTATCTTAATAACCTTTTAATTTCAGAATTTGGTATTGTTACAGAAAGCACATATTGTTTAATTTTCCATTCACTATTTTCTTTTTCAAGAATACCTGATCCACGGCAAGTTCCCATCCAAGTATCTAGTAACTCATTAAACCATGCTGTTTTTTTGTTTTTAGATAAAAAAACATTTCTTTTTATTGTTTTAAAGTCCCAAGTTTTTTGTTTGTCAAAATATGGTTTTGCGAAAGATATAAACTCTTTTTTTGTCCAGTTTTCTGAGGCA
>DQTE01000193.1 GCA_015662905.1 Crocinitomix sp.
ACGTGTTATGCCTATATTGCATTTCAAACTGCCTATTTAAAAGCGCATTACCCTGCTGAATATATGGCATCTGTTTTAAGCAATAACATGAACGATATTAAATCTGTTTCATTTTTTATGGAAGAATGTAAACGTGCTGGCATTCCTGTTTTAGGTCCTGATGTTAATGAATCACAATATAAATTTACTGTAAATAAGGAAGGTGCAATTCGTTTTGGGTTAGGTGCAATTAAAGGTGTTGGTTCTAAACCTGTTGAATCTATTCTAAAAGAACGTCAAAATGGAGGAGATTTCAAATCTATTTTTGATATGGCAACACGTGTAGATTTAAGAACTTGTAATAAAAGAGTTTTTGAAAACCTTGTTTTAGGTGGAGCTTTTGACTCTTTTGGTACGACTCACCGTGCGCAATTTTTTGTACAAGATAATTCTGGACGACCTTTCATTGAAACGGTTTCAAAATATGGTGCTAAGTTTCAAGAGAGTAAAAACTCTTCGCAAGTTTCATTGTTTGGAGGCGATTCTGGGATTGATGTGCCAGAACCTCAACCACCAATAGCAGAAGAATGGCCTGCATTAACTAAATTAAGTAAAGAAAAAGAAGTTATTGGCATATATATTTCTGGACATCCATTAGATGATTTTAAACTAGAAATAGATTCCTTTTGTGTTGGTTCGGTCTCTGATTTAAAAGACTTAAAAAAGAATAACGGTAAACAACTAGCTATTGCTGGTATTATTACAAGTGCTGAACATAGAATTTCAAAAAATGGTAAACCATTTGGAACTTTTGAAATAGAAGATTACTCTGACTCACATAAATTATTTTTGTTTGGGGATTCTTACCAAAAAGTAAAACATTTGCTTGACGTTGGATTGTTTGTTTTTATTACTGGTAAAATAGGCCCTAAAAAATGGGGCGAAGGCATAGATTTTCATCTCAACACAATGGAATTGTTATCTGACCTCAAAGAAAAAAGAGCTAAATCGTTAGTTTTGTCCGTAGAGCAATCTGATATTACTGATGAGTTATTAGACCAATTATACCATATTTTTGAAGATAATAAAGGAAATTGTCAACTAAAATTTGAATTAAAAGACCATAAGTCTAACACTTTAATTAAAATGCCTTCGCGCACAGTAAAAATAGATGTTAATACAGAATTAATTTCTACCATTAAATCTTATGGTATATTTAACTTTAAATTAGAACAATAATAAATAAATTTAAACTTAAAAGCTAAGCATGAAACCAAAAACACCAAAAGAAACAGAAGCTGTATCTACCAAAATAGTTTTACCAAACGATACTAATCCACTTAATCATTTATTTGGTGGAAGACTCCTTGCTTGGATGGATGAAATAGCTTACATTTCAGCAAACAGACACAGTAGAAGAGTTGCGGTTACAGCATCAATCAACAATGTTTCTTTTAATCAACCTGTAAAACTTGGTGACACTGTAACTTTAAAAGCAAAGGTTTCAAGAGCATTTTCATCTTCAATGGAAGTAATTATTGATGTATATGTTGAAAATAAATCAACTGGCGAACAAAAAACAAGTAACCAAGCTATATATACATTTGTAGCTGTTGACCAGTTTAACAACCCTATTGAAGTGCCTCAAATAAAACCAGAAACAGAACTAGAAACAGAACGCTATGATGCCGCCTTACGCCGTAAACAATTAAGTCTGATTTTAGCAGGAAAGCTAAAACCTTCTGAAGCTACAGAATTAAAAGCTCTTTTTACGGATTATAACTAATTTTTTTTACTATTCCGACCAACCTAAAATTTCATCAATTGTGTTAAAAGAAATAGCATGATAGTTGGGTCTTGCTTTTTTATAAATCTTTTTAGCTAATTTTAAATTCTCAGATGTTTTGGCTAATTCGGTATAAATTGGTGCTAAAAATTTACGTCTTCCTACTTCAATTAAAAATTGTTCCATTGGTTCATTAATATCTTTGTATCCTATTTTGATAGACTTAATGTACCACTCTGACATAATTTCAGCATTACCTCTATCAGAAAGATTAAAAGCATCATCTAACATTTTCATTTTTTCAATAGTTGTGTTTTCTGGAATTTGTCTTATAAATCTCATCCACTCCTGGGTGGTCCAAATACTTTCGTCTATTAGTAATTCATCAGCCGTTTTAACATCAGCCAAAAATTTCGCTTTTTCATCACATATTTTAAATCTATCCGACTCTATTTTTACACAATTGTCTGGGATTCCTTCTCCATACACCCATTCATCTATATTAAACTCTATATTGTTAGGTTTTAATAAGTTATTTTTAGCATAATTAACAAAATCTTCAGTCGTTACCGTTTTAAATTGATAGGTATCAAAATAACTATTCAAAAACTTATCAAATTTGTCTCTTCCTACTGCCTCTTCCAGAGTCTTTAAGAATAAAGCCCCTTTAGTGTATGCAATTGCAGTCATACCATCATCAGGATTACGGTCTTTTAAATTTAATTTTAAATGTGTGTCCTCTCCATGTCCACTGTTTATCATATCATCATTTTCGTGAAGTAACTCTTGATACTCTATCATTAACAACATATCAGAGCGTTCTTTGCCGTATATTTTTTCCATAATTCTATTTTCAAAATAGACTGTAAAACCTTCATTTAGCCAAAAATCATCCCAAGTAGCATTGGTTACCAAATTTCCCGACCAAGAGTGAGCTAACTCATGAGCAATCAATGACACCAAAGATTTATCTCCCGCAATAATTGTAGGTGTTGCAAATGTCAATTTAGGGTTTTCCATTCCCCCAAAAGGAAAAGAAGGTGGCAAAACAATAATATCATACCTACCCCATTTGTACTGTCCGTATAATTCTTCAGCAGCTTCAACCATACTTTCAACATCTTCAAACTCCTCTACACATTTATCAATCATTGAGGGTTCTGTATAAACACCTGTTCTATTACCTAAGCTTGCAAATTGTAAATCACCAACGGCTAATGCAATTAAGTAAGATGGTATTGGATTATTCATTTCAAATCTAAAATAACCCTCTGTTGATTTTTCGGTAGGATTAGTTGCACTCATTACTGCCATTAAATTTGACGGACATGTAACCTCTGCACTGTATGTGATTCTATTAGACGGCGTATCTTGACAAGGAATCCATGAACGTGTTAAAACAGCCTCTCCTTGCGTAAACAAATACGGTAATTTTTTACCAGCCGTTTGTTGAGGATTTAACCACTGCAATGCCTCTGACTCAGGTGTAGTTCGATATACTATAACTACTTTTTTTGTCTCTGGTTTGATCTCAACTTCTAAAGGTTGACCTAACAACTCATCTATTTCACCTAATTTAAAAGTAGCATGTTCTCCATTATCCAGAAACACATCTTCAATCACTAAGTCATGTGTGTCAAATATCATTTTAGATACTCCACTTATATTATTAATCTTATGGGTAGCTCTACCATGTATGACTTTATTATCAAAATCAATTTCCAAAGCCAAATGTAAATGTTCAGTTTTTACATCATTGGTATTAGCGTAGGAATGTTCATCTTTAACAACAGTTGTTTCTACCTTAGTTGAATCTGTCTCCTCTTTTACTTTTTCTGTTTGATGTTCAGAGCTACAAGAAATTAACAATGAAATTGAAAAAATACCTAAAACAGTTCTAAAATTCATATTCTTTTTTATTAAAATGTCCTCAAAGGTACATTTAAAATTTTTTATCTCCCTTTTTTTTTATACAAAACCTTAAATTTAATAGCTAAACCATTAAAAAAAACGTATAAAAAAATATATAACGATATATCCTTTTAAATCACAAGATTTTTATTAATTTCGCTCACTTTTAAATTTAAAATCAAATTCAACAATGAGTACAGATAAAATTACTTTTGACAAATCACCTACTGTTATGAATCATCCAGCAGGATTATTTATTTTGTTTTTTACTGAAATGTGGGAGAGGTTCTCTTATTATGGAATGAGAGCTTTATTAGTGCTATTTTTAGTTAGTGCTGTTGGTTTAGGTGGTTGGGACTGGACAAGAGCAGAAGCATTAGGCCTTTATGCTACTTACACTGGTTTAGTTTATATAACACCAATTTTTGGAGGACTAATTGCCGACCGTTTTTTAGGGTATAAAATGGCTATTGCAATTGGAGCTTTGCTAATGACTTTAGGACATGCTTCAATGGCTCTTGAAACTGAAATGACGTTTTATGTTGGTTTAGGATTATTAATCGTTGGTAATGGTTTTTTCAAACCTAATATATCTTCTGTAGTTAGTGGACTTTACAAAGGACAAGAACACAAAAAAGATGCGGGTTTTACTATTTTTTACATGGGCATTAATGCTGGGGCATTTTTAGGTATTTTATTATGTGGTTATGTTGGTGAAAAAGTAGGATGGAGTTATGGCTTTGGATTAGCTGGTATTTTTATGTTTTTAGGAATGCTACAGTTTTGGTTTGCAAAAAGTATGTTTGGTACTATTGGAGACAAACCTGTAAAGGAAGATGAAGATACTATTTTAGTTGAAGACGAAAGTGGAGACGAACATATAGAACATGTTAGTCCAGAACAAAAAGCAATTATTACTAGGGACAGATTAACCGTTATATTTGTTTTGGCATTTTTTACAATTTTCTTTTGGATGGCTTTTGAACAAGCCGGTGGGTCAATGACTGTTTTTGCAAAAGATTATACAGATAGAATTTTAACAGGAACGGCTGCCGCATCTTTTACGATAATAAATACTATTATGGTACTTGTGCCTTTAGCTATATTAACTTGGGTACTAATGTTGCTTTTTAAGGCTACTTTTAAAAAAGTTGCTTTATCTAATCTTTTCTTAGGCACTAGTTTTATTATAATTTGGGGAATTGTTTTGTGGATGGTAAACAAAGATTTTAATACAAAATCTTATTTGATTGATGTTAACAATGTAGAAGCCACTATTAGAACTGATGCAAACATTAGTGTTGACAACACCATTTATGTAGTTGACGTTGATAAACAAGGAACTTATTTAATGAAAGGAAAAGATAATATTGAAAGTGTTGATGAAGAAATTAGAGCCATTGCTGTACCTGCAACTGTAAAGATGGTAAAAGATAAAGAATTAGAAGTGCCTGCCTCTTGGTTTGGTATTTTGAACTCTTTATTTATTATAATTTTTGCACCTTTATTCTCCAAATTATGGGAAAGTAGATACAACCCTTCTGCACCAACAAAATTTGCTTTGGGTCTAATTCTTCTAGGATTAGGTTTTGGAGTTTTAGCTTATGGCGCATCAAGCATACCTTTAGGTGCTAAAACAGCATCAGTGAGTATGATATGGTTAATGTTAGCTTATTTCTTACATACAATGGGAGAACTAACTCTTTCTCCTGTAGGATTATCATACGTTAGTAAATTGTCACCTCCAAAATTACTTTCAATGATGTTTGGCTTATGGTTTACCGCTACCGCGGTAGCTAATTATTTAGCTGGGTTAATGGGGAGTTTTATTGATAAAATTGCAGATGAAAAAGGACTCTCTTTCTTCTTCTTAATTTTTACAGCCGTTCCTATAATTGCCGGATTAATCTTAATTGTTATTCGTAAATGGATGATTAAAAAAATGCACGGTATTGAATAATTACACGGATATTATATTTACAAAACACCACTTGCTTAAGGAGGTGTTTTTTTATTTATAAACTTTACTACTTTTGTACAATGGTTTTAAAACGTTACTTTATTAAACTATCATACAAAGGCACTAACTACAATGGTTGGCAAGTTCAACCAAATGGAAAAACAATTCAAGGTGAAATTAATAATGTTTTAACTCAGTTGAACCATAACACACCTGTTAATATTGTTGGATGTGGCAGAACAGACACTGGTGTACACGCCTCTGCTTATTATGCTCATTTTGATTTTTATACGATAAAAGACGCTAAAATACTTATTTATAAAATAAATTCTATGTTGCCAAAAGACATAGTTATTCATGACCTATTTCCTATAAATGCTGATGCTCACTCTAGGTTTGATGCTATTGAAAGAACTTACCATTACCACATTCACACCACTAAAAATGCTTTTATTAATGACACCTCAATGTTATTTACTCAACCTTTGGACATTGAAAAAATAAATAATGCTTCTCAATTACTATTGACACATAATGACTTTGAGTGTTTTAGTAAAGTAAAAACAGATGTATCTAATTTTAACTGCACGGTTAATAAAGCCGAGTGGCACACTACTGACAATGGCTATGTTTTTATAATATCTGCAAACCGATTTTTAAGAAATATGGTAAGAGCTATTGTTGGTACCTTAATAGAAGTTGGAATTGGAAAACAAAGTATTGCGGATTTCAAAATTATTTTAGAATCTAAAAACCGAAATAAAGCAGGTAAATCTGTTATTCCAAAAGGATTATTTTTAGCAGATGTGAGATATCCATATCTATAATAGATTTACTAAAAAACACCTAATGTTAGTAGTACTCACTGTTGAGGAGCTTTAAATATCTTTACATTGTCTTTTCCAAATCTGTATGTATCTATAATTTTAGCATGTAATTCTGGGGCTTTAACCCCATTTAAAATTTGATTTATACCTGTCAAAACTCTTGCTTCATCCCATAGGTTATTGTCTATAAAAAATTGTAAGGTTGTTTTACCTCCCTCCACTATTACTGATTGAATGTCTTTTAAATAAAGTTGATGTAAAATAGAAGGTAATGAAAAATTATCCACTTTAAGATATTCTATATTTTCAATAATTTCTGATTTTTTTTGATTAACTATAATGGTATTTGAAACATTGTTTACGATTTTCTTTTGCGAATAATCAACGGTTAATTCTTTATCAATTACAATTCTGGTCGGTTGCTGTCCGTAATATTCCCTACATGTTAAACTTGGGTTGTCATTTTCAACTGTTTTACGTCCAACCAAAATACCCGCTTCTATAGCTCTCCATTTATGAACCAAAACTTTAGTTTCTGGCTGAGTGATCCAAAAAACACCCTTTTCTTTATGCTTTAAACGATTTATATCTATAAAACCATTAGTACTCTGAGCCCATTTTAAAACAATGTATGGTCTTTGTTTTTGATGAAAGGTAAAAAAACGCCTATTCAACCAAAGCGATTCCGTTTCTAATACACCCACAGATACTTCAATACCTGCTTGTTGCATTCTTTTAATTCCTTTGCCTGCAACTTCAGCGTAAGAGTCAACACAACCAATTACCACTCGCGAAATTTTGCTGTCAATAATTAAATTAGAACATGGTGGTGTTTTACCAAAATGGGCACAAGGCTCAAGATTAACATAAATGGTGGACTTTTTAAGTAATTTTTTGTTTTTTACAGAATTAATAGCATTGACCTCAGCATGAGCTTCTCCATACTTTTGATGATAACCTTCGCCTATAATTGTATCATTATGTACAATTACGCAACCAACCATTGGATTTGGAGAAACGTCACCTTTACCTAGTTTAGCTAGACTAATGGCTCTTCTCATATATTTTTCATCTATTTTAGCCATTAATTAGATTTAATAAATTTAGTTTTAATTTTTATTAACCACTTATTAATATCTGGAGATAATTTTAACCCAACTACTACGCTCCAAAACAAAACCGTTATAACGCAAAAATTAATGCTAATTTCAACAACAGGGTTTAAGTTATATCTTAAAACTGATGCAAAACCAATGAAGCCAAGCACCACTATAAGTGCTTTAAAAAAGTTCTTCCCAAAAGGAACTAAACGATAGGTTTTATATAAAAACACACCTCTAAAAATATTTACTATAGTTAAGGCAAAAAACGTAGCAATTCCCGCTCCTACAATGCCATATTGAGGAATTAAAAACAAATTAAATAAAAACGCTAAAATTGCCAAAACTACATTGAAATAGGTATTATATTTATACTTTTCAGAAGAATCTATAATATCAGCATTTACGCCTGTTGATAATTCTATTAATCTTGCTATACCAAGAAAAAAGAAAGCATATTTTGCATACGCATAAGATTGAAGTGCTTTAAACTCTAAAACAGAATCAATACATGCCCACCCAACTACAAATAAAAAGCCTCCAATAATTAGTAAATTTAAAGCACTCTTTTCATAAATATCTTGAATATTTTCTAAATCATTTCTTTTCCAAGATTCTGCTAATATTACCCCTGATATTCTTGCAACACCTTTGGACGGTATCATCAACAACATAGATGCGAAAAAAAATATAGAATAAACGCCTACCTCAGCCTCTGAGTTTATAGGGATAATTTTTTCTATCATTAACACATCAATATATTGTATAATTGCGCTTGAACTTCCAGCCAAAATCCCAAATAGTATATAGGATTTCATCACTTTAAATTCACCCATCAATTCTGTTGAAGGCAACGTTTTTTTAGGGGTTAAAAACAAAGCGTAAAATAAGGTAAATAAACCCGGAAAAGCTAAAGCAAACACATACAAATAAACAAAATAGTCAAAATTTATAATGGTATAAACATATAATAAAATAGCTGTTAAAAATATCACCTTTGATACAAACCCTTCTAAAAAAGTACCAATTACGGTTTTAAATAACATTCTTACATAACCATCTAAATTTACAAAAAGTATTCTAAAAAAAATTAGAATAGGTATTAAAAACACAAAAGGCTTAATTAAACTACTTTCATCTAATTTATTTCCAAAATAATTATCCTTTAAACTATAAAAAACTACTAAACCTATTAAGACACCAATTAAAGATAAGACTATTCCTAAGGCTAAAAACCCAGAGTGTCCATTGTCGTCATTACGGTATTTTGGAAATAATTTTTTTAAAATTAAATTATAACCAAAATTAAGCGCCACAATAAATACCCCTGAAATAGAATCTAATAAGGCTAATACTCCAATCTGTGCTTTTTCTAAAACAAAAGGCATTATCATTCTGGTTAATGAACCAAATCCAACGCCAATAAAATTAATTAGAGTAGAACGCAATGCTTGTTTTTGAATGATGCCCATATATTTTTGTAAAATTAAACGAATATTTTAAAACAATTACAAGGTAAATATAAAAATAAACACCTCATTCATTTACATTCTATTGATTATATAGTTATTCTTCAATTCCTATCTTTACTTTGTCTTGCAAATCTTATATTAAATTGCCGTATTTACTTTTAATTTATAACTATAAAATATTTATTACCTTTGGCATCTGAAAATTGAAATACAAATGAGCCAAAAAAAACGGGATTTAATAGACAATACATACAAAACGATATTTACAAAATTTAATACACTTCTAAATAGTAAAAAGTCAAAGATAAAACCATTAAAAAATACGAATAAAAAAGTTATTGTTTTAGCTAATGGACCCTCTGTAAAAAAAGAGTTTGAAGATAAAACTATCTTATCTGAAATGGCTAATACAGATGCTATATGCGTTAATTTTTTTTATAAATCGGAAGTGTTTGATTTTATTAAACCTAAATATTATTTAATTTCAGCACCTGAGTTATGGGAAGAAGATGTTAGCGAGTTGCATCAGAAAAATAGAAATAGCTTATATAATAAATTAACAAATCATGTAACATGGGAGATGACTTTTTTTATCCCATTTCAAGCCAAAACAACTTCTTTTTGGAGAGAACAATTATCAAAAAATAATAACATTACCATTCAATATTACAATAACACGCCTATTGAAGGATTTGAATCTTTTAGATTTAGGCAATTTGATAAACAAAGAGGGACACCAAGATGTCATAACGTACTTGGTTACACCCTGATGGTTTTAATATGGAAAGATTATAAAAACATTGGCATTTTTGGCGCAGACCATACATGGACAAAAAGTTTATACGTATCTGAGGATAATAAAGCATTTTTAGAACAACCTCATTTTTACAATACTAACCCTAATTTAGTTCAAATGCATACCAAAGGTAAAAAAGATGAGAAAAAAAGAAAATTTCATGAAATTATACACAAATTTTACTTGGCTTTTAAATCTTATTTTGAAATACATAATTATGCAAAAACTAAAGGAATAAAAATATATAACCTTACTAAAGGTTCTTTTATTGATGCATTTGAACGAATGACACCAAAAGATTTTTTTGAAAAAATTTAATCTTTTACCTAACTATTTTATGTATTTTTGCTTATTTATATTAATATCTTATGCTAGATTTAAATGATAAATCAATTCTTATTACTGGAGGAACAGGCTCTTTAGGTAAAGCGCTTACAAAAAGAATTTTAAAAAAATTCCCTAACGTTAAACGACTCGTTATTTTCTCAAGAGATGAGCAAAAACAATTTGTAATGGCTCAGGAGTATCCAACACAAAAACATTGAGCCTTAAGATTTTTTATAGGAGACGTAAGAGATAAAGAAAGATTGGTAAGAGCCTTTAGAGATATTGATTATGTAATACATGCTGCCGCAATGAAACATGTACACTTGGCAGAGTACAATCCTTCAGAATGCATTAAAACCAATGTTAATGGTGCCGAAAACGTGATACACGCTGCTTTAGAAACTAATGTAAAGGCTGTTGTTGCACTTTCTACAGATAAGGCGTGTGCACCTATAAATTTATATGGTGCTACCAAATTAACT
>DQTE01000110.1 GCA_015662905.1 Crocinitomix sp.
TCCGATATGGATGCAGAAATAGAAACATTAGAAAAGAAATTGGCAAAATACAAACAAGTAAAACAGGGCTTGATGCAGGTGTTGTTAACTGGTAAAATACGGTTGGTATGAGTGTAGCATTGCAAGAAAATACCATACAAGCAGAAATAAAGAAAGTAAATGAAGTGCTCAAGCAAAATTTACAAATCCCTTATTACCAAAGACCCTATAGATGGCAAGAAAAAAATGTTTTACAACTATTAGAAGACATTTACAGCAGTTGGAAACAATTAAAAAGTGCTTATAGAATAGGTAGTGTTATTTTGTATGAAAAAGATGAGGAATTGCAAATCATAGATGGGCAGCAACGTATTACCACCTTATTGCTAATTCTACTTCAGTTAGATGCAACACAAGCCATTCATTTATCAAAAACACTTAAATATAACCATAGCGATTCAGAAAAGAGCATAAAAAGAAATAATGCTTTTATAAGAGATTGGCTTGCTGAAAACGTACCCAATGAAAGGACAGATTTTTTACATTATATCAATACGTTTTGTGAGTTTGTAGAAATCAGAGTGAGTAGTCTTTCGGAGGCTTTTCAGATGTTTGATTCGCAAAACAGTAGAGGGAAAAGTTTAGAGGCTTATAATTTGCTAAAAGCCTACCATATAAGAGCAATGGAAGATGAGGCTGCTACCGAGTCAGAAAAAATAAATAGTGACCGAGAGTGGGAAAATGCCACTCGTTATGTGGTTGACCCATTAGATACTAAAACAAAACCGCAAGATATTCTAAAAAAGTTGTTTAATGAGCAACTGTACAGAACCAGACTTTGGAGTAGAATGCAAGTCGTCTATAGATTCAATAAAACGTCTATTGACGAATTTAAAGGGCATACCATAAAGGCAAAAGAAGAAATGGAATTTCCATTTCACAATAGTAATTTGCTGCATTCTGTAGCACAAAATTATTTCAATTCTTTGCAAGTTCAGGTAAAAGGTATGAAATCTCGTTTTAATCAAAAACATTTATCTAATGTAAATGATTTTGTTTCTATCAATCAGCCAATCATAAATGGAAAATCATTTTTTGGATATATAGAATCTTATGTAGAGATATATAAACAACTATTTATTCATACAGAAGAACAGTATTTTCTAAAAGAATTTAAAGTTTTTTTTGACAAACATTGCAACTATCCAAAAAGTTATAGAGCAGGAGACCAATATATAAAAGAACTGTACAAGTCTCTTGTGATATTGGTTTTTGATAGATTTGGAGAAGATGGGGTAAATAGATACTATAAGGAATTTTATGCTATAGTGTACCGATTACGATTAGAAAAACAACAAATAAAATATGCTGCCATAGCAAAGTACCCTATGGATATATTTTCAATAATAGAACAAAGTAAAAATTATTTTGAAATGAGAAAACTCTCAGAAATCGCCAGAAAGGAAATAAAATGTGTAAAAGTAGAAGATGTAATTATTGAATTTTTTATTGAATTTGGTGTAAACATAAGTAAAGAGAAAAGTAATATAGATTTATCAAAATTTAATATTACAAACTAATGGAAGTAAAAAACTTAAATAAAAGCATTCGAGAGATTTTTCAATCTAATTATGTGGTACCTCTGTATCAAAGGAATTACGCTTGGGCAAATGTTGAGATACACCAACTAATTAGAGATATTTATGAGAACTATAAGAAAGACCCAAAAGGACATTATTTTATAGGAACATTAGTAGTGCTCAAAAGAAAAAATGGTGATTTTGAAGTAATAGATGGGCAGCAAAGATTAACGACACTTTCTTTGATAGCCAAAAAATTAGATGTAAATCTACATACAGCAAAACTACAATATGACTCAAGACCAGAGGTAGAAAGTTTTTTGAGTACCTACTACCAAAGAGGGGAAGTTACAACCACCACCACCAATCATCTAACAGCACATTTTAATGAGGCTATAGAGCATATAGAAACGGTAGATTTAGAAGTTGTGACTAATAAATCTTTACCTTTTATTGACTTTTTGAAAGATGAAGCAATAGCAGGATTCAAAGAATATTTTTTTAATCAAGTACAATTAGTCAAGGTCGAAATACCAACGGATACAGATGTTGCTCATTATTTTGAAGTAATGAATAACAGAGGCGAACAGTTGGAAGAACACGAAATAGTAAAAGCAAGACTGCTAGAGAAAATTCAGCAGTACAAAATAGGCTCTATTCAGTTTTCTAAAATATGGGATGCTTGTTCGCAAATGAATGAACCCATTCAACGCCTTTTTAATAAAGAAGATAGAGCAAGTTATTTTGGTAAAAAGTATAATGGCTATCAAATTGAAATTGACAAAACAATTGATGAAAAAGTTAAGGAAAGTGATAACTCCCTAAGTATTGATGATATTCTAAGAGGAAAGTCTATTGTAACAGAAAGCGAAAGTGAAGTTAGAGATGAAAATGAAGTCTTTGAATCTATTATAGATTTCCCTAATTTTTTAATGCAAGTATTAAAGTTATATTTTTCAGAAGATGAAATAGATGTGCCTTTAAATGGGGATGAACTATTAAAATGGTTTGATGATTTACTAGATAAAATAAAACCACTTGATTTTATTGATCGGCTTTTATATTACAGAGTTGTTTTTGACCGCTTTATAGTAAAAGTGATAGAGGATGAAAAATCTGAAGACAATAGCAAGTGGATATTACACAAGCCAGAATATTATTTTTACAAAAAGAAGAATACAGATCGTTTAATCTATAAAAATTCATTTGAAAAACAACAAGAGACAATTATCAAGTGTCTTTCTATGTTGCAAGTAACTTTCAGAACAAAAAAATACAAAAATTATCTTCAAGACATTTTATCTTGGTTTGATGATGGTGATGATTTAAAAATAACTGATAAAGAGTACATAAACAAATTGAATGGTTTAGTTCTTAAGACATATAACAATAATAAAAACTATGACAATTTGGTTAAAAAACCTCATTACAATGAAGGTACAAATACACCACACTTCCTATTTAACTTTATAGATTATCTTTATTGGGCAGAAAACCCAAATAAATTTAACTTCGAGTTTAAATACAGAAACTCTGTAGAGCATCATCTGCCACAGTCTTATATTAATGAAGAAAATAAGGATGTAATAGACTGTTTGGGCAACTTATGTTTGGTCAGTAAAAGTGGAAATTCAAAAATGAATAATGAATCACCCAAAGGCAAAGCAGATGTTAATGGAAAGTATTACAAAGAAAACCTGCCACCAAAACAATTGATAATTTACAAGATTACAAATGAAGAGTCAAAATGGGGAAAAACAGAAATATTAAATCATTATTTTGATGTTTTAGAATTACTCAATAGGCAAAAAGAAATATTAACAAAAGTAGTATGACAAAAGTAGGAAGCATAGAAAGAGTAACCCAAAACCGAGTAGTCAACCTATTTCAAGATGAATTAGGCTATACTTATTTAGGCGATTGGCAAGAACGTGAAAACAATAGCAATATTGAAGAAGAACTCTTAACCAATTATCTTACTCGTAAAGGATATACAACTGTGCAGATAAGCAGAGCCATTTTTGAGTTAAAAAATACCGCCAATAACTTTAGCGATAGTTTATACACTACCAACAAAAACGTATATCAACAATTACGATATGGTATTGAAGTAAAAGCAGATGCAAGTAGCAACTATGAAACGGTACACTTAATAAATTGGAAAAATTTTAAAGACAATGATTTTGCCATTGCAGAAGAAGTAACCATCAAAGGAAACAAAACCAAACGACCAGATATTGTAATTTATATCAATGGTATTGCCGTAGGTGTTATTGAACTCAAAAGAAGTACCGTAACCATAAATGATGGTATTCGCCAAAACATAACCAATCAGCAAGAGCAATTTATTCAACCCTTTTTTGCTACGGTTCAATATCTTTTTGCAGGAAACGACACAGAAGGTTTGCGTTACGGAACTATCAATACAGAAGAAAAGTATTATCTAAAATGGAAAGAAGATGTAGAAGATAATAGTAGAAACTTGTTAGACAAGTACCTACTAAAAATGTGCAACAAAGAACGTTTTATGGAGTTGTTGTACGATTTTGTTTTGTTTGATGGTGGCGTAAAAAAACTACCAAGAGTACACCAATATTTTGGTATAAAAGAAGCCCAAAAATACGTAAACCGATATGAAGGCGGTATTATTTGGCATACCCAAGGAAGTGGCAA
>DQTE01000335.1 GCA_015662905.1 Crocinitomix sp.
GTTTACATCTTGCACAACAACATTATAGTTTCCTGCGCATAAATTGGTAAACGTATTTGACCCTAAAAAAGGACCGCCGTCTATTGAATAAGTATAACCGCCTCCAGAACCACTAGCATTGACTACAATTTGTCCGTCACAACTCCCATTACATAAGGTTGGTGAAATAACTGTATTAAATACCAACGGTGTAGGTTCTGTTATATCAAAAGTTACTGAGCCTGTACAGCCATTATCATCTGTTACTACAACTGTATGGTTTCCTGCAGCCAAGGTAAATGTGTTACTAGATTGAGGTGTCCCCCCATTTAAACTATACGTATAATTAGGTGTTCCGCCATTTACACCTATAGTAACTGAACCGTTAAGTCCACCTGCGCACACAACTGCTGATGATGCATCAACAACGGGCACTGGTCCAGGTGAATTACCTATAGTAATATTTAATGTTTCTGTACAACTATTTCCATCTGTTACGGTTACCATATAATTACCTGGTGCTAATCCGGTAAAACTTCCTGTACTATTGGTTGTACCGTTTAAGTCATACGTATAAGTACCTGAACCCCCATTTGCTAAAACGGTAGTTTCCCCATTTGACATTCCACAAGTTGCTGATACATTGTTAGTTTCCGATAGTGTTAAATCTGATGGTTCGGTAATGTTTTGTGTCAAAGTGATTGTACATCCATTATCGTCCATAACCGTTATGGTATAATTCCCTGCCGATAAACCTGTAAATGTTGAAGAATTTTGAAACGTACCACCATTTATAGAATAAGTATAGCCAGGGGTTCCTCCCGTTGGTGAACTTACAACTATTTGACCATCAGAACCTCCAAAACAACTTACGTTGGTAGGGGTAGTGCTCGCAGTTACTACCGTAGGTTCTCCTAAAGAAACACTAGTTGTTGATGTACAACCATTATTATCAGTAATGGTTACTGAATAATTTCCTGCAGTTAATCCTGTTGCCGTTTGCGTAATTTGACCATCTAACCACAGATAAGTATACGGCGGTTGTCCATTAGCTGGGTTAGCAGTGGCTGTCCCATCATTTCCGCCATTACAACTCGGATCATTACCTGTTGCAGACACTGTGCAACAAGGAGGACCTGGATTAATAGTGAAATTATAAGTATCTGTACACCCTGCTCCATCTGTTAGGGTCATAGTATATAAGCCAGGTGCTAAACCTGAAAAGGATCCAGTATTATTACTTCCTGGTGTAGGGCCTGAAAGTGTATAAGTGAAAGGAGTACTACCACCAGTTACATCAACTGTTGTTGTAATTGACGCATTATTGTCACCTAAACAAACCTCTGGTGTAATATTTACATTTAGAATTGAAATAGAAGCAACAACTACAGTTACTTGATCAGTAACGTCAATTGTTCCGTTTGTATAATGAACTATAAAAGTTGTTGTCTGAGTAACATTGGCTGTAACATTGGCTGGGTCAGGAGAACCAGGTATGTGTTCCCAATCATAAATAAAAGGTGTGCATGGTGTCGCAAATACGCAAAAATTATCTATTCCCCAGTGATCCCATATGTTACCTGTGGAGTTAAATTGTCTTAGCCTAAAAATTGTGTTTGGACCAAACGCGCCTGGTGGAATATTAAAACAATAATTGTTCCAGGTGGTAAAAGGCGTTGCGCCAGCTGCACCGGGAAAATTTGTATTTGGTAAATTAGTTAAAATATCACCGTTTGGAGCGAAATACACAAAAGTTGTCCAAGTTGCACCTCCGTTTGTTGAATATTGTAACCCAACACCTTCATTATATAAGTCCGCTCCTTCACATGGTGTCCAATCTCCACAAGCTTCACATACAAATTTAAAATCAAAACAAATTTGCCCTCCACAACTCACATCTACTTGAGCTGTTGAAATTGCTCTTGGTGCCGCTGCTGCCCCACCCATCCACAAATAAGTAGTGCCATCAACAGGAGCGCCACAAGGGTTAGAAAAGTCAGCTACAACATTTGTTGACCATCCTGGCTGTAGAGCACCATTATTAAAATTATCACAAAACACAGGCTGTTGAGACGTGCCAACTGCTGTTAAATTTACTTGACCTCCACCACATGGAAGTGTAGCTGGTGAAATACCTGCTGTTACACTTTGAGCTTTTGCACTATAAAAACACAAAAATGTACTTAATATTATTAAACTAATTTTTTTCATAGTATTTGGAGTTTTTATTTCATTTAAGAAACTCTAAGGTTTTCTAAAACAAACTTTGTTAACGTTTTACTTTTTTCAAAATCTAAATATTTTTTGTACAAATACAAATTTTTCTTTTTTAAACTACAATCTGCCTCAAGTGACGAGTTTGCATCAATGGAAAAACTTACGTGTCTTTCGCCAGGAGTGGTGTTATTAACAGCCTCAACCCCATTGTACCATACTCTTAAATCCCATTGAATTGTAATTTTATTACCAGTGGTATTCTCTAATTTAAACAAAACAACTGTTTGATTCATATTATTACCGTCTTTAAAATAACAGTCTGAGTTTTTTGTGTAAATGTTTACACCAGATACCGATTTGTACAGTCTCCATTCGTTTTGAGAAAATGACATTATTGATAGTGTCATAAAAATGAATATTGAGATAATTTTTTTCATAATTTAATTTATTAATTTTAATGTGTTTACTTATAGCATAAACGTTTAAAAAAACAAAGGTTGCCTATTTTTAAAAAAAAATAATTTTTGTCATGTTTTTCATTTTGCAATATTAATAATTTATTACCAATCCCGTCCTAAACGTTTAAAAAAATAAGGGTTGCCTACTTTTAAAAAAAATAATTTTTGTCATGTTTTTCATTTCGCAATATTAATAATCTGATTAACCGCTTTCGTATCACAACGTAAATAGTTTACGTTGAGTATTAATAGCTTTGTTCTGTAAGAAATATAACAAATTATTATGAATATTTTAAGATTTATAGAGCAATTTCCAACAGAACAAAGTTGTAGAAATGATTTTAAAGAGAAAAGAGAGAAAGAAGGTGTTTATTGTAAAAAGTGCAAAAGTAAAGACCA
>DQTE01000026.1 GCA_015662905.1 Crocinitomix sp.
AGAATTAAATGAAACAATTTATAAATGGAAATTAGACAAAAAAGGTAAATTTGTTTCATTCATAGCTGTATCATTTATGATTGATTACAGATTTAATAACTATTTAGGAGTGAAAACAACACATACCATTATGCCTTATGATTGTGCAGGAAAATTAGCTTTTGTTTCACATATAGGAATTAATTTTCAAGATAGAATTGTTGGATGGGAAAATGAGGTTCATAGATTTTCAAGTAGTTTTGGACCGTTGTTGTACTACAGAAAAGGTTGGCTGACCATAAAAGGATATGAAAGAGAAGAGACGTTTATTAAAGCAACAAAAAATGAAAAATGGGAATATAAATTTGTATGGTATGGTGCCCAATTTCAATACGATTATTTCTTTAAATCAAAACAAGCTATATCTATAAATCTATTCCCTGGTTATCCTTACATTTATTCTTTTGCTGTAGGTAATAAATTTGTAATCGAATAAAATAAATGAAAAGCTGTGTTGTTTTGATTTGTTTATTGTTTAATTTTGTATTCTACCATAATTCCGTTCTAAATTTATTTAGGACGGAATTGGTTATAAATCATAAATCTTTTCTTATAACAGTAATTTCTTTTACAAAAAGTGTAAGTATTCATTATATTTGCACCCTCAAACAAGGAAATTAGAATAGAAATGAAAAAAATCACAACTTTATTATTCGTAATAGCTTCAATGTTTAGCTATGCAGATGAGGGAATGTTACTTCCCAATCAATTAAAAACATATTATAAAGATATGAAAAAAGCAGGGCTGAGAATGTCCTACAAAAAAATATACAATGAAAATAAGCCCTCTGTAAAAGATGCCATAGTGTCTTTAGGCGGATTTTGTACAGCTGAAATTATATCCCCAAAAGGATTAATGTTAACCAATCATCATTGTGGGTATGATGCCATTGCAGAAAACTCTACCGTTGAAAATGATTACTTAACTGATGGATTTTGGGCTTATAAAATGGAAGAAGAGATTCCAATTGCTGGTTTAACAGCTTCAATTGTAGTAAGAATTGAAGATGTAACTGATATTATATTGTCGCAATTAAATAGCAATTTAGATGTAGATGAACGTAAATTAAGAATTAAACAAATTTCAAATGAACTTATAGACAAAGCAACAAAAGGAACACATTATTCGGCCTACGTAAAATCATTTTATGAAGGTAATGAATACTATTTGTTTGTTAATGAGGTTTTTACTGATGTCAGATTAGTAGGTGCGCCACCATCAGCCATTGGAAAATATGGTGGAGACACAGACAATTGGATGTGGACACGCCATACAGGAGATTTTTCAATGTTTAGAATTTACGCAGGACAAGACAATAAACCAAATGATTTTGCAATGACCAATAAACCATACACACCAAAGTATCATCTACCCATAAACATTAAAGGTGTTAAAGATGGAGATTATGCTATGATTATGGGATACCCCGGTTCAACCGATAGATTTTTGACCTCTTACGGTGTTAAAATGGCAATAGAAAAAGACCAACCATCAAGAGTAAAAATTAGAGGTGAAAAATTACGCATTATGAAAGAAGATATGGATAATTCAGATGAAGTAAGACTTAAATACGCTTCAACTTATGCGCAAGTTAGTAACTATTGGAAGTATTTTATAGGTCAAACCGAACAATTGAAAAAAAATAAAGTTTGGGAAAAGAAAAAAGCCATTGAAAATGACTTTGCTGAATGGGTAAACCAATCAGAAGAGCGTAAAAAAGAATACGGAACTGTACTAAAAGATATAGAAGGTGCGTATAAAATACTCACTAAATTTAACCCCACAAAAGTTTACTATTATGAAGCGGTTTATTCGGTAGGAACCAATCAATTTATGATAAAGCACAATCGTTTATTAAGCGAATTACAAAAAGAAGAACCTTCAAAAGATAAACTTGATAAATTGTTAGCATATTATAAAAAGAATTACAAACATCACTTTGAATCTGTTAATTATGCAACTGAATTAAAATTGCTAAAACGTTTATTTGTTATGTACATTAATGATGTGCCGCAAGAACAATACTCTAAAAAACTTTTAGAATTAGCAAACATTAAGGCAAGAGAAAAATTCATCAAAGACGCTATGAATAACTCTGTGTTTACAAGTGTAGAGAAATACGAACAATTTATTGAAAACCCTGATAAAAAAACATTAGAAAACGATAAACTGTTTATGTTAAATAAAGACTTATTTGACAATTACCGTAAAATTATTTATGGCAGTGAAATGGTAAAAGTACAAGAAAAATTAGACAATGCCAACAGATTATTTGTAAAAGCGTTAAGAGAAATGAATCCAAGTAAAAAGTATTATCCTAACGCCAATTCCACGTTAAGACTTACTTACGGTAACGTTGGGTCGTACAGACCAAAAGATGGCGTAATTTATGACTATTACACAACCATTGATGGTTTAATGGCAAAAGAAGACCCCAACAATCCGGAATTTATTGTGCCAAAAAAATTAAAAGAATTATATGCCAAAAAAGATTATGGAAAATACGCACAAGATGGCACATTAAGAGTTAATTTTATTTCAAATAACGACATAACGGGAGGAAACTCAGGAAGCCCTGTAATGAACAAAAAAGGACACTTAATAGGTTGTGCCTTTGACGGTAATTGGGAAGCAATGAGCGGAGATATAGCCTTTGAAGAAAACTTACAAAGAACAATTAATGTTGATATAAGATACATTTTATTTATTATTGATAAATATGCTGGCGCTACTAATTTAATTGATGAAATGACCATAATAGAGTAGAGTTTGAATAACAATTCTTATAAAAAAGCCTTCACTTTGAAGGCTTTTTTATATTTGTAACTTAATAAAATTATTATGTTAGGATTAAAGCTACCAACAGACCCACGTTGGGTAAATATTGTTGAAGGAAATATAGAAGAAATATTAACCGACCACGCTTGGTGCGAACAAAAGGCTGCTTCAAATGCTATTGCACTTATCGCTCATAATTCTGAACTTGAAGATTTGGTAACTGAATTAATGGTGATAGCTAAGGAAGAACTTGAACATTTTCAACAAGTACATAACATCATTAAACAAAGAGGTTTAACATTAGGGCGAGAAAGAAAGGATAGTTATGTTAATGAGTTGTTTAAATTTATGAAAAAAGGAGAGGGAAGAACACAATCATTAATTGATAGACTACTTTTTGCAGCTATGATTGAAGCGCGTTCTTGTGAAAGATTTAGGGTGCTGTCTGAAAATATTAGTGATGAAGAACTGTCGGAGTTTTATCGTGAATTAATGATTAGTGAAGCAGGACACTATACAACATTTTTAAAATTAGCCAAAAAGTATAGAAAAAATATTGATGTAGATAAACGTTGGAAAGAATGGTTAGACTATGAAGCCTCTATCATTTCAAAATATGGTAAATCTGAAACCGTTCACGGATAAACATAAAAAAACACGCATTAAAATACCTGTGAAGTAACTAAAAAATAGTTGAAATTTAAAAGAACCTCTTAACACAATAAGTATGGTGAGAGTACCAGTTTAGCTCTTTATTCCAAATTCCTTTTTGGTCTATATCATCAATCCTTACCCTACCGTGAGCGTGAATAATTTTGTCTTTACCTATCAGAATACCAACGTGAGTAACTTTCCCGCTTTTAGACTTAAAAAACACCAAATCATTAGTTTGCCTATCTTCCCAATTTACCTTTGTACCTTCTAAAACTTGCTTTGATGCGTCTCTTGGTAAATCAATGCCTATAATACTGTAACAATTTTGAGTCAAACCCGAACAATCGATACCAAACAGCGATTTTCCACCCCATAAATACGGTGTGTTAATATACATTTCGGTGTAAGTAATTAATGGCGAAATATTTTGGTCTAACTCTGAAATAACATAATAAGATTGCGTTCCAAGGGTAAACGTTTTGTTATTAAAAAAAGGTAAAGTTGAACTTAATAAAACAGTTTGAATACCCAAAGGACCATCTACTAAAATTAAAGGCTGTTTCACTTTAAAATGTTTGGCAGATGCCCCTTTTTTAAACTCATTTTTGGCAAGGTATTGTAATTGTTTAAAGTCCATCCATCCTATATAACCATCTTTAAAATTTTTAACTTTTATCCAAGGGACATTAATCTCAATAATTTCAACAAAATCGCCAAACAACAACTGGCTTACCATTTCAGAAGCATCATTTGCCTCTACTCTTAATGGAACTACCGTTAAATTGCAAACACCATAAGGTTGAATAGTAGAATGTGTCATAAATTAAATTTTAAATGTCCGCCAACATAATCATTGGTAAATGAAGGGTAAAACTGTAAGGATAAATCTTTGTTTGACTCAATAAACTTAGGCGTCCAATTTTTTAAAGGTTCAAAATGGTAGATAATGTTTGTCATTAAAATTCCAATACCTGCACCAAGCAATACGTCAGGTAACCAATGTTTATTATTAATAATTCTTAGCACCCCTGTTGAAGTAGAAAATAAATAACCACTATAAGCTATTGTTTTGTTAGTGTTTTTAAATTCATTGTGTAAAACTTGTGCGGCAACAAACGCTTGAGCGGTATGCCCTGACGGAAAAGATGTGTAAGCACTACTATCAGGGCGTTGAATGCCCAAACCATATTTTAAACTAAAAACAACTATACCTGTTAAAGCTTCAGACATAAATAAAAATTTAGTTTGATTCCATATATGATGTTCGGCTTTTAATTTAAAAAAATCAGCCCCATACATGATTCCAATTGGAGCATATTGAATGTAATCGTCTATGTTTGTGGTATAGTCTTTAAATGGGGCTCTTATCTCATCTTGAATGGTTTGTTTTAGAGGGAAATGATTAACAGACAACGCTGCAGTGGTCAAAACTAAAGGTATAACACTTTTTTTAAATAAAGGTTTTTTGGGTGAGTTTAATTCATAAAAAGTCCAATTAATTCGGTCGTATCTACTTGATAAACTATCTGTTTGACCAAATAACAATTGAGGAAATACACAAATAACTATTAAAAACAATTTCATAATTTAAATTTCTTTTTTAAAGTTAAAAAGGGGTGCTCAAACCATTGATAACTGAGTAAAGCTATAATAAAAGTTAAAAAAACACTCAATATAAAAAATAACGTAATTGAGACGTAATCATTTAACGAGCCAAAATCAATAGATTTTTCTAATACATACATTACTACCAAATGATACATATATAAACCGTAGGAAATTTTTCCTAAAAAAGCTGTGCCTTTAATGTTTTCAACTTTTAAAAATGAACAATTAAAACTAATTTGGTCGAGTATTACAAAAGCAAAAAAAAGAGCAATCACAAATCTTTCTAAAACAATGAAAGGTCCAAAAAATATCTGATTTTTAAATAAAATAATACTCAAGCCAATAAAATAAACAAGAATAATTTTATTTTTAGATAAATTTTCTAATGACTTTATCCATCTGTGTTTTAACATATAAAAATAACCTAACAGTGCACCTATCAATATGTCGGGCATTACAGCTATGGTATGATAATAAAGTAGTCGGTGTTCAGTATGGTGGTATAATCTAAACATAAAAGATAACAGGAGTAATACCAAAACAATTAAAGGTAGTTTATACATTGTTAATTGCTTATTTAAAATTGTTTTAGACAGCACGTAAAACAAAACACCCCAAAACAAATAAAATTGTTCCTCAATGGCTACAGACCAAGGGGCAGTTAAAAAATTAATTGAATCATTAATTCCATAATATAACTCATCAAAATTGGCTAAAAAAAACACATAATTAATAAGACGGTGATTGGTGGAGTAGCCGTTAAAAACCAAAGGAAAAACCAAAAAGCCTATCACTACAATTAAAAAATATAAGGGCCAAATACGTAATGTTCTTCTAATCAAAAAATATTTTAAATTAAAAGATTTTGTAGTTTTTATCTCGTAAAGAATTAAGTAAGTGATTAAAAAGCCACTCAGTACAAAAAAGAAATTAACCCCCAAGGTACCTTTTGAAGTAACAAAACTGACCAAATGATAATAAAATCCTTTTGTTTGACCGGGAGTTATAACCTTTAATTCACTCACAAAATGGAAAATAAAAACAGATAACGCAGCTAAGAACCTTAATCCGTCTAAATTCTTAAAGTGAGGACGTTCTAATTTTATGTTTTTTTGCGTTATCAATCTAAATAATTAATTATTTTTGTGTCAAATTTAATGTATTTTGGAGAATAAAGAGATTTTTGATATAGCAATTATAGGAGGAGGAATTGTAGGAGCAGCTACCTTTTATAAATTGCAAAAAAGACACCCTAAATTAAACATAGTTTTAATTGAAAAGGAAAACAAATTATCTGCACATCAAACTGGACATAATTCAGGGGTAATTCATTCAGGTTTGTATTATAAACCTGGGTCGTTAAAAGCAAAAAATTGTGTAAAAGGACGCCAGGAATTGGTAGCTTTTTGTCAAGAATATAATGTACCTCATGATGTATGTGGAAAGGTGGTAGTAGCAATAAAAGAAAGCGAATTGCCTTTTATGGATAAAATTTTTCAAAATGGAATTGAAAACCAAATTGAAGGCATTAAAAAAATCACGGGTGAAGAGATTAAAAAATATGAACCTTATGTAGAAGGTATTGCAGGTATTTGGGTGCCTTGTACCGGAATTGTTGATTTTGTAGCTGCAACAAATAAAATGGCGGAGGTAGCTTTGGGTATAAATTTTAATTCAAGAGTACAGTTAGGAGAAAAAGTTATAGCCATTAATCACAAAAAAGAGGTAAACGAAGTAGTAACCGAACGTAAAGTGTTTTTAGCTAAAAAAATAATTTTTTGTGCTGGTTTACAAGCTGATAGAATGGCTAAAAAAGATGGCGTTAAAATTAAAGAAAAAGTAGTAGGATTTAGAGGGGATTACTATGAGTTAACAGAAAAAGGCAAGCATAAAGTAAAAAACTTGATTTATCCTGTCCCCAATCCAGATTTTCCATTTTTAGGTGTACATTTTACAAGAATGACAAACGGAGATGTAGAATGTGGACCTAATGCTGTTTTTACATTTAAAAGAGAAGGTTATAAAAAAACGTCTTTTAGTTTTAGAGATTCGTGGGATGCGCTAACCTATAAAGGAACTTGGAAACTATTTTTTGGAAACATAAAATTCGGTATAAATGAATACCGTAGAGCCTTTTCCAAAAAATTATTTTTAAAAACACTTCAAACTTTAATCCCATCTTTAACAATGGACGACATTAAACCCGGTAGAGCAGGTGTAAGAGCTTTGTTACTAAGAGAAGACGGAGATACAAGAGATGATTTTAGAATAGAATCAACAGAACATTCAATTCATGTTTTAAATGCACCATCACCTGCAGCAACAGCCTCATTGGCTATTGGAGAATACATTGCAGAAATGGCAGAAAAACAATTTAATATACCAATTGAATCGACCTCTTAATTAAAAATTATTAGTACAAACACAGTTAATCAGTAAATTAATTATCTTTACAGCTTTTACACTTAAAAGTACACAATAGTATAGATGATAATAAGAAGTAAAGCACCTTTTAGATTAGGTTTGGCGGGTGGGGGAACTGATGTTAGTCCATATTCCGACCAGTTTGGAGGCGCAATTTTAAATGCAACAATTAATCTTTTTGCAAGAACAACTATTGTTCCAACTACAAATAACAAAATAGTTTTTCATTCTGTTGACAATGATGAAACGTATGAATTTGAAACCTTACCCAAATTACCCTTAAATGATAAAATAGACTTACAAATAGGTATTTATAACAGAATAATTAAAGATTTTAACAATGGAGTTCCATTAAGTTTCGAGTTAACTACTTCAATGGACGTACCTACCGGAAGTGGGTTAGGTACTTCATCTACTTTGGCAGTTTCTGTTATAGGGGCATTTGTAGAGTGGCTTCAATTACCCTTGGGAGAGTATGATATAGCACAACTCGCTTATGATATTGAACGAAACGACCTGAAAATGGCTGGTGGAAAACAAGACCAATATGCGGCTACCTTTGGTGGGGTTAATTTTATGGAATTTTACGGTGATAGAGTAGTGGTAAACCCGCTCAGAATCAAAAAAAGTTTTTTAAACGAAATAGCTTTTGATTTAATTCTTTACTATACTAAAACAAGTAGAGAATCGGCTAAAATTATTGAAAAACAAATAGAAAACGTCAAAAAATCAGATAGTAAACCCATTGAAGCCATGCACGCTTTAAAAAAACAAGCATTTTCAATGAAAGAGGCATTTTTAAAATCTGAAGTAACTAAAATTGGTCAAGTTTTACACCAATCATGGGTCAATAAAAAACAAATGGCAAGTGGTATCTCAAATAAATCTATTGACCATATCTACGACACAGCATTAAAAGCTGGTGCTGTTGGTGGTAAAATATCTGGAGCAGGTGGCGGTGGCTTTATGATGTTTTTTACTGAAAAAACTAACCGTTATAAAGTTGTAAAAGCATTAGAAAAATTAGGCGGTGAAATAAAACAATATGAGTTTACACATAATGGATTATTTACATGGACATTAAGATAAGACAAGCCATAGTTTTAGCTGGTGGCTTAGGTACAAGACTACGTTCTGAGATAGGTCAATATCCTAAACCTTTAGCCCCAATAGCTGAACAGCCCTTTTTAACTTACTTGTTTAAATATCTACAAAAAAACGGCATCAATAAAGTGGTGTTATCTGTAGGTTATAAATGGGAAATGATTAAAGAAACATACGGCAATCAATGGAATGATATTGCCATAGAATACGCCATTGAAAATGAACGGTTAGGAACGGGGGGGGCAATTAAACTTGCCATGCAATACATTAATGATGATAACTTTTATGTGCTTAATGGCGATACTTTATTTGACATTAATTTATTAACGTTAGAAGATTTTCATTTTAAAAAACAAGCACAATGTTCCGTAGCTCTTAAACAAATGTTTAAAGTTGATAGATACGGCTGTGTAGATGTGAGTTTTGAGGATAATGATAAAACAGAAGGAAAAATTATTGGTTTTCAAGAAAAAGAATACAGAGATAAAACTATTATAAATGGTGGGATATATTGCTTGAATAAATCAATCTTAAATCAATTTCCTAAGCAAAAAGTGTTTTCTTTTGAAACTGATTATTTAGAAACCGATACGCATAAAAAAGCCATTTATGGTAAATTATTTAATGAATATTTTATTGACATAGGTATTCCTGAAGATTACAAAGCTTTTGAAAATAAAATAAAACAAGACCAACAACCATTACCGCCTTTTAATCAATTACCTATTGATAAATCGTGGACATTGTTTTTAGATAGAGACGGAGTATTTAATCATCAAATTATTAATGATTATGTTAAGCAAGTTAATGAATTAAAAATAATAGATGGTGTACCTGAGGCTATTGCTGAATTTTCTAAACATTTTGGTAAAATTTTAATGGTAACCAATCAACAAGGTATTGGCAAAGGTCTAATGACAGAAGATGACTTACATCACTTAAATGGCTATATTATCAATTTAATTGAAACCTACGGAGGACGTATAGATAAAGTTTATTTTGCACCTCAACTTAAAGAAGAAAACAGCAACTATCGAAAAAATGGTACAGGTATGGGACTTCACGCTAAACACGACTATCCTCAAATTGATTTTTCCAAGTCTATTTTAGTTGGCGATTCTGAAAGTGATATAGAGTTTGGTACAAAATTGGGTATGAAAACTGTAATGTTGAAAAATAATCGTAACCTTTCAACTAAAGCCAATTATATTTTTGAAAATTTGCAGGAAGTTGCCAACCAATTAAAACACAAAAAATGAAACAATTACTATCTTTAATATTATTACTAACCACTACAATTACCTTTGCTCAAATCAATCAGAAAGATGCAAATGGAAAAAAACACGGCGAATGGAAAAAACCTTACAAAGATGTAAAAGTCTATAGATATGTTGGTCAATTTAACCACGGTGTTCCTTACGGCACATTTACTTATTTTTATAAAAGTGGTAATGTTCAATCTAAAATGAGATTTGTTGATGGTACAAAATTAGCCTACGCTACCTTATATCACGAATCATCAGGTAGAATAATGGCAAAAGGTAAATACGTCAACCAACAAAAAGATAGCTTGTGGTTATATTTTGATAACAAAGGACAATTAAAAAGTCAAGAGTGGTACAAAAACGGAAAATTAAATGGACAAAGAGTAGTGTATTACGAACCCGTTAATGGTCAGTACAGAGTAGCTCGTTATGAATACTATAAAGATGGAATGTTACACGGAGACTTCAAAGAATACTACAAAACTACAAAGCTCAAAACACAAGGAAAATATGTTGATGGTTTTTTAAACGGAATTGTGACTTACTATTATCAAAATGGAAGGATTCAAAAAGTAGAGCGTTATGCCTACAATGTAAAACACGGTTGGTGGGTTTTTTATGATGAAAAAGGACAATCGATAGGTAAAAAATTATACTACCAAGGCAGAGCACTTAAAGGTAAAGAGCTTGAAGAAAAAGCAAAACTGTTTGAAAAGAAAAAGTAAGCTAAAAATTAGAACTAAAACCTATGTGAATTTTGGTATTAGATAAGGCAAAATTATTGTCATTTATATTACCGTTTGCCACTATAATTTCAAGTTTACTGTTTTCACTCAACAATCCAAATCCAAATCCAAAACTATTGGTGTAAAACTGATTTGTCTTTTTAAAAGATGAATAATCATACAACAGTTTAAAAGATAAAATAGGTAAAGGTTGATACTCAATTTCATTTTGAATGATAAACACATTATTGCCTGTTAATTCTAACTCATAAAAACCTCTTAAAGAGTTTAAACCACCAAAAAAAATCAGCTCATTCCTGCTTAAATCGTAACCTGCTTTAACAAATTGATATGACAAATGATTGTTAAACGAAAAAAAGTTCCAAAACTTAAACCGTTGACTCAATTTTGAATAAAACTTAATGTTTTCAACATTAGCCTGCACTGTTAACGAATCCGACTTATACCTGTAAAAACCATTTAAAATTTCAAGTTTAGGTCTGTAAAAATTAAAGCGGTTTACAAAAAACGGTTCCAACGTTAAACTAACGCCAAATGTATTTTTAGAATAATCTCTAAAGTCTTGTTGGTAATTGGTATCTATTAAAAATGAATTTTCTAACTGATTATAAATTCCTATTTTAAAAAAAGGTTGTTTGTAATTGACACCATACACAACGTTTGAACGTACAAAAGTAGTGTCCTGTTTATGTAAATTCAAATTACCATTAACACCAAATGGAGAGTTAAACAAAAAAGGATAGTCTAAATTAACGATTAACCGCTGAGTTTTATCAGGATTTGCCTTCCAGTTTAAATTTAATTCTTCTGCTAAATTTAAAGCGTTTTTTAACTTTAAATTGACATAACCGTTTAAGCTCAGTTTTTGTGTGTTTTGGTCTTGCAGTAAACCTATGTAACCATCTGCATTACTTGATTTCCCTTTTTTTAGATAAATATAAATTTCAGCTTTGCCTTTAAAAAACATAACCTCAGGTGCTCGTAGCAAAGTATAAAGCCCTGATGATTTTAAAATGTTATCAATCTTTTTTAATTGACTCTCGTTGTATGGAGAGCCAACCTTTAAACCTGTTAAGTTTAAAACGGTTTTTTTATTAAACTTATCTTGACTTTTAATGTGAATTTTGTCTATAATAAAATACCCCCCAGAATCAATTTTGTAATCTAAATACAATACATTATTTTCAATCGTTTGATGTGTAATTTCTATTTTAGCAAACGGAAAACCTGTATTTTCCAAATCAGTTAAAACTCGGTTAATTTTATTTGGTGTTTGGTTGATGTCAGTTACTAATTTTTTTTTATCATTTTTTAAAATAACTTTTTTGTAGTGAGCATCAAAATTAAAATAATAATGAAGTTTATCTTTATCAATAACAGAATCAACTATGCTCAAACCTACGTACCCGTTAAGTGCATATAGTGAAAAAAAGTTTTGTTTAATACTATTGTAGTTTACTGAGTCGGTTTTAATAGAAATTTTTTCGGTTTTATTATCTAAATGAAAATACACCGACTTAATCTTTTGAGCCGACAAAAAATTAAACGATAATATCCAAATACAAAACCACAAAAACTTCATTTCATTTTAAACGTAAAGGTTTGTATAAAATTATAGTTAGACATCTGTTTTTTAACATTTATCATAAAAAGGGGGAAGTTACTAATATTTCATAGACTAAATGTTAAAAACTTTTTTCGACAGGACTGAAAAAAGTTGTAACTTTGTGTTGAACTGAAACTATATGCTAAATGAAAAAATTACTTGCGTTATTTGTATTTTTACAAATTACATTAAGTCAGTTCGCCCAAACTACTTTATATTTTGAACCATTTACAGGTCAAATAGGAAAAGGAGTAGTTGGTGCAATTCCACCGGCAACACCTACACTTGATGTAGTAGGAATTACAACTTGGTCAATAACCCCTGTCAATTCAGGGCTTATTGCAACATCAGATTGGTTTCAAGTAGTAGATGATGGTACAGGTAATGCAGTATTTGAGGCCAAAGATGTTGATGCAATTCAGAGATGGGAAACCTCAGTGGTAAATGTTGCAGGATTTTCTAATTTAACAATAACATTGGATTTAACACAAACAGGAGGATTAGACGCAACCGACCAAATTAGCGTGTATTATATTTTAGACGGAGGACCACTTACACTTATAGGAACTTATGCAGGTGCTTTTGCTAACCCAACAACGGTAACACAAACAGGAATTGCAGGAAATACTTTACAAGTTGTTGTTGATGTATTAAATAATGCTGGAACGGAAAGATACAGGTTTGATAACGTTAGAATTGTAGGTGATAATGGTGTAACAACAGATGTAACAAATTTATCTGACACACCGGGGAACACAAGTGCATCTTTTAATTGGACAAGCCCAACTGGTTGTAGTGACGAAATAATGGTGGTGGCTTCAACTTCATCAATAACAACTATCCCTACAGGTGATGGAACTGCGTATACTGCTAACTCTACTTATGGATTAGGTACAAATATTACTGGAGCAGAATATGTTGTTTATAAAGGAAGTGCAACAACATTTACTATGACAGGATTAACCAATGAAACCCAGTATTGTATAAAAGTGTTTAACCGTTGTGGTACTGTTTGGTCGGCAGGTGTAGAAACCTGCTTCTATCCTTGGGAATATAAAGATACATTATTGATAATGGCCTATAATGTGTTAAACTATCCCGGGTCAACTTCTGCAAGATGGTCAGATTTTAGAACAGTTGTACAATACATAAAACCAGACATTATTTTATGTAACGAAATGATATCAGATGTTGGAGCTACAACACTCTTAAACAATGCCTTAAATGCTTATGGTATAAATTATTTCGCAAAAGCTACTTTTGTTAATGGACCTGACTCAGATAACATAATGTATTATAATACCAATAAAGTAAATTTAGCAACACAAACCCAAATAACAACAGCGCTCAGAGATATTAGTTATTATCAAGTAAGTTGGCTTAACGTTTCAGGTGGAACTTCTACACTTGACCTATACTCATTACATTTAAAAGCAAGTACTGGTGCTACTAATGAAAATAAAAGATTATTAGAATGTCAGAACTTAAGAACACATATGGATGGAGGTTTACCTGTTCAATCCAACATTATTGTAGGAGGTGATTTTAATTTTTATGGTGCAGGTACAGAACCAGCATGGAATGAGTTAACTAATAATGGTGTGCAAAGACTTATTGACCCTATCGATAGAGTAGGGAATTGGACAAATAATTCAACTTTTTCTGATGTACACACACAATCTACAAGAAGCACAACCTTCCCTGGTGGTTCAGGAGGATCAACTGGTGGAGTAGATGATAGATTTGATTTTTTATTAGTTAATAATTATGTAATTAACGGAGGAGCAGGTGTTCGATATATACCAAATACTTATGATGTGGTTGGTAATGATGGAAATAAATTTAACGTTTCAATTTTAGAAAATTTACCAAATACTGATGTTCCAGATTCTGTTAGAGATGCTTTATTCGGAATGTCAGATCACTTACCTGTTGTGCTTCAAATTCAGATAGATAGAGATATTATTATTTTGCCAATTTCACTCATAGAATTTGAAGCTACGCCAAATGAGCTTAACGAAATAGAGTTATTTTGGTCAACTGCAAGTGAGCAAAACAACGATTATTTTATACTACAAAAAAGTACAGATGGAATAAATTTTAAAACATTAACCACAGTAGATGGGGCTGGAAATAGTTCCAGAATAGTAAATTATTTTGAAATAGATCCAACCCCCAATGCTGGTATAAATTACTACAGACTTATTCAAGTAGATTTTGATGGAGAACAGCACTTGGTTAAAACTATAGCCATCCATTTTAAACCAGACCTAATAGATGTCAACATTTATCCTAACCCCACTAATGGGAATATAGTAAACATTTATTGTGAAAATATTTATGAGAGATTTGTTACTGTAAAATTTAAAAACCTATTAGGACAGACAGTTTATCAAACACAAGTACAAACCCCAAATAAAAACTTCACTATACCTATAGAAATACCAAATTATTTAACAGATGAAGTTTATATAGTTTCAATAGTAACAGATAATCGACAAATTAACAAAAAACTGGTAGTTAGTAAATAAACTTAACCCATAACAGTTGCAACAATTGTCCTTTTGCCACCATAATTCCTAAATTCGGCTAAATAAATGCCTTGCCAAGTACCTAAACTTAACTGATGATTGGTAATAGGAATACTAAGTTCAGTTCCAACTAAAACAGATTTTATATGAGCAGGCATATCATCTGCCCCCTCATAAGTGTGTCTATAATAAGGTTCGTTTTCTTTAATATTTTTGTCAAACCAAAGATTCATATCATTTAAAACGGTTGGGTCAGCATTTTCATTGATACATATACCAGCAGAAGTATGTTTAATAAACAAATGTAGTAGCCCAAATTTTGGAAGCATTGGGAGAGCCTTAATAATTTCTGATGTTATAATGTGAAATCCTCTTCTATATTCAGTTAAAACTATAACTTTTTGCGTCATATTAAATTCCTTGAAATGTACATGTGAAAATATAAAACACAAATTTAAGTTATTTATTACTACAATTAAATAATTGAAATAAACTTTTTAATCAAAGAAAGCCCATTCTTTTTAAAAAAAATTGTAACTTCATAGATGAAATGAAATTACTACGAAAAATAGGTGAATGGTTAAGTTTTTTTCCACTTCAATTGTTGTTGGCACATTTGAGAAAAAATCAAATGTTACTTATTTTATGGGGCGTATTATTTGGCTTTGTTACCAAGTTGATAGGAAGTAAATTTGGCGTACCTTATTTATTTTTAACCCCAGAATATCTGCATCAAGTTAATGCCTTGTCATTTTTTATTTTAGGTGTGTCAATAGGTGGTTTTTATATGGCGTTTCACCTGTACAGTTATTTGATATTAGGTCCTGGTTTTCCTTTTATAGCCTCATTATCCCGACCATTTTATAAATTTTGTGTCAATAACTCAGTATTGCCAATAGTTTTTTACATTTTTCTTGTTGTCAATATCTATGATGTTCAAATTAATGAAGAGTTAGTAAGTACAAAAACGGTTGTGTTTAATATTTTGTCTTTAACACTTGGTATGGTGGTATTTATTTTAATTGCAATGCTTTATTTTTTTTCCACAAATAAAGGAGGTGAAGGAATGTTTAAAAGAATGCAAACCACGCAAACTGGTGTAAAATCTATCTTTCAAAAAACACATACTTTTATTAAATTAACCATTACTGAAGAATTACAACCACAATACTATTTAGCTTCACCCTTTAAAATTAAACACAGTAGAACAGTTGACCATTATGATAAAGAGATATTAGATAGAGTATTTAAACAAAATTATTTTAATGCAACATTGTTTGAAATAATGGCCATTATATCGTTCGTTTCTATTGGGCTTTTTCAAAGTTTTGACCTTTTTGTAATTCCAGCAGCGGGAAGTATGATGTTGTTTTTTACGTTAATGATAATGATTGTAAGTTTTTTATATTCTTGGTTTAAAGGATGGACATTTTTTATCATAATAGGAATTATCTTTTCAATTAATTATTTAGCAACAAAAACTCACGTTATAGACGTAAAAAACTTTGTTTATGGGTTAGATTATAGCCATACCGTTAATTATTCATTAGAAAAAGTTAAGCAAATTCAATTTAACCAAAAAGAAATAGAGGAAGATAAATTAAAGCATATTGCCATTTTAAATCAATGGAAAAAAAAGGTAAAAAAACATCAAGTAAATGATAAACCCAAGTTAATTTTCGTAAATGTGTCAGGAGGCGGACTTAGGGCTGCTGTTTGGACATTTTATATTTTACAACAATTAGATAAATTATCTCAATATACTTTTTTTAAAAATGTACACTTAATTACAGGAGCATCTGGTGGAATGATTGGTGCCGCCTACTACAGAGATGTGTATAGAGCAAAAAATAAAGGACTAAAAATTGATAATGACTCTACCTTACTAAATAACATATCTAAAGATTTACTCAATAAAGTATCCTTTACATTAATTACTCACGATTTATTTATAAGACATAAAAACGTGTCGTTTAACGGAAAATTATACCCAAAGGATAGAGGTTTTTTCTTTGAACAGGAGTTAAACAGAAACACAAATAATTTAATGAACTATAAACTCTTAGATTATCAACTAGATGAAAAAAAGAGTAATATCCCTTTAATGGTTTTTTCACCTACCATAATTAATGATGGCAGAAGAATGATTATTGCACCACAACCTTATGGTTTTTTAAACGGAGTGTATGTTGAAGATAAAGATATAGGACCAGAAAATGTTGAGTTTATTAAATTGTTTAAAAATAATTCACCTTTAGAGGTGAGTTATAATTCTGTGTTAAGAGCAAATGCAACTTTTCCTTATATTTTACCTATGGTAAGTATGCCAACAAAACCTGAAATTGCTTTAATGGACGCTGGAATAAGAGATAATTTTGGAATTAAAACAACCATAAGATATATAGATGCACTTAAAAACTGGATAAAAGAAAATACATCTGGCATTGTATTAATTCAAATTAGAGATATAGTTCAAGATTTTGATAATATCAAAAAAGATGAAATATCATTAATTGATAAGTTTATTAAACCAACGTTAAACTTTTACAGTAATTTTTTACAAGCTCAAGAATTTGGTGCTAGTGAATTAATAGAGATAACTAAAAATAATAATATCCCTTTTGAAGTAATTACTTTTGCTTTAAGAAACACAATAGAAGATGGTATTTCCTTAAACTGGCACTTGACAAAACTTGAAAAGAAAAAAATAAAAAAGGCAATAAATAATCAGAAAAATCAAAAAGAATTAAAGAAAGTTTTAAATTTGTTTCAAGTACAACGTAAATAAATGGAACAAAACAACAATACATACAAAGAAAACCAACCCACAAACGATAACTCTGATTTTGTAGAAGTTGACCCAACAAAAATTCACATAGAGAAAAATCCTTCAACCATAATAACTAATTGGTTAAAGTTTGTAAAAAATATTTTATCAATCAAAGAAGGTGGAATAAAGTATGTAGAAGTTTTGCAGGATACGAAAGAAGGCATTATTTTTAAAGGATACAATGTTTGGGTTTTGGTTTTTTCAATAATTATAGCATCTGTGGGGTTAAATATCAACTCAACCGCTGTGATTATTGGAGCAATGTTAATATCACCACTAATGGGACCTATTAAAGGTGTTGGTGTTGCAGTAGGAACAAACGATTTAGATTTACTCAAAAATTCACTAAAGAACTGGGGAATAACCGTTGGAATAAGTTTACTTACCTCTTTTTTGTACTTTTTAATTACCCCTATAGACCACGTAACCAATCAATTATTTTTAAGAACAGAACCCACATTTTTAGATGTAATTATAGCCTTTACAGGCGGATTAGCGGGGATAATTGCAGCGGTTAAAGGTAAAAATGACACAGTTATTCCTGGAGTAGCTATTGCCACCGCCTTAATGCCACCACTTTGTACAGCTGGTTATGGATTGGCTAGTGCAGAGTGGAGTTTCTTTTTTGGCGCATCTTATTTATTTTTAATTAACTCTCTTTTAATAGCTTTTGCAACCATCATAGTGGTTAGATATTTAAAGTTTCCTAAAAGAAAATACCTAAACCCGTCCGTAGAAAAAAAAGTAAAAAACTATATTTTATTTTTTATGGTAGTAATGCTTACACCTTCAGCCTATATGTTCTATAAAATGTCTAAACGTACCATTTATGAAAATCACGCTAAAACTTTTATTGTAGAGGTCGTTGAAAATTCTACTGATGGTAAAGTAGTTACTTTTATCGGATATTCTAGTGATTCTACTTATATAGATATAGATATTTCTGGTGGCTATGCAAGTCCAGATATGATAAATTTTTGGAATAAAAAGAAAAAGGATTACAACCTTGAAAATACAACCATTAATGTTTACCAAGGGTCTGACATTTCTCATCTCGAAAATCAGTTAAAACAATTACAACAAAACGGAATGTATAACCAGAAATTTATATCAATCATCTCAGATAAAGATAAAAAAATAGAAACCTTATCAAAACAAATTGAAGCTTTAAAACAAAATCAGAAAATAAAAGAACCCATTGATTTCAATTATCTTTTAAAAGCATTTAAAATAGATTACCCAGAGTTTAAATCCATAAAAATTAATAGGTCTTTTGGACTAAATAATCAACAAAAAATGGATACAACTTACATTCTTGCTGTAGAATTTAAACCTGATACGAAAATGGATATAATTCAAACTCTAAAAACTAAAATATCTAAAAGATTTAAATTTGAACTTAGCGAAAGGGCTAACATCAAACAAGATTCAATCCCTGTAATTGTGTATTAATGAATAAAATTATCTTTTTAATACTATTTGTACTGTCAATAAACATTGTTTGTTCGCAAAATGTAACACATAGTATTTGGGGCTTACAAGGGTTTAATAGGGTAGGGTTTTATAACGATTTATCATATAAATTAAGTTATAGCAATCATCAATTATGCTTAGGCGCAAGGTATTATACATTTGATGATTTTTTTGAAAAAAACACCATTGGTTTATCTTTAGGATATGATTATAAAATAGAGTCTAAAAGTGAAAAAATATTCTTTTTTACGGGAGTATATACATCAATTTTTAACGAAAAAAAATCAAACGCCAAGGTTAATTTAATTACAGCTATGCTCACAAACGGTATTGGCATTAAAATTTTCAATCAATTTGCATTTTTTTACCAGTTAGGCATAGGAGTTGTTAGTAACAAAACAACTATTACACAATATAACACAACAACAAAATATCAATTTTACAATTATGAAATGGCTTTGGGCTTTTCTTATCATTTTAATCAGTAGTTTAAACAGCTGTACAAAACCCAACACACGTCCAAATATTGATATTTATGGACACGCTGGTGCTAGCCTTCACTCTGATAGAACAATTTATCCTGCTAACTCTTTAGAGTCAATTCAATACGCACTTAATGTATTAGATGCTGATGGCGTTGAGGTTGATATTCAAATGACTAAAGATTCTGTTTTGGTACTTTACCACAATCCTTATATAGGGCAAACATCAAACATTAATAACTGTATGAGTTTTTATGACTATAATGAAATTAAAAATTTAAAAATAGATTATACAACTTACAAAATAGCAAAATTAGAAGAGGTTTTAAAAATTGTACAAAACAGCAATAAACAATTATTTTTAGACATTAAATTCTACGATTTTTGCAAAGACAATATAATTGAACTATCAACTTTTCAATACGCATTAAATAAAGCTTTAAATCAGATAGATACAAGCTTTGTTAAAACAAAAATAATGATTGGATTAAACAACTATACATTATTAAGTCAAATTGATTTTCCAAACAAATGTTATGAAGCAACTGATGTAGAGAGTGCAATTGCTATTGCAAATAATTATAATTTTAACGCTTTACTATTTTTTGATGATATAATGTCTGAACAAAATGCACAATTATTAAATAATTCAAATTTATTTTGGGGAATAATAGGTGTCAAATCTAAATGGGAAATAGACAGAGTGGTTAATTATCACCCAAAATTTATAATTTCTGATAACATAGCAAGAACAAAAAAAGTAACCAATTGAATTATGGCTAAAAAAAAGAAAAAAAGAATTGATATTTTCGTATCGTCTTATGATGAAGATATAGAAGAGTTCGAACAAGTTACTTTACCTAACCAACAGCAAAATTTAAAAGTATTTGTTGACCGTAAACAACGTAAAGGTAAAGAAGTGACTTTGGTAACGGGTTTTATAGGTGCTGATGAAGATTTAAAATTATTGGGCAAACATCTAAAATCAAAATGTGGCGTAGGTGGTACAGTAAAAGATGGTGAAATCATTATTCAAGGTAACCACTTTAACAAAATATTTGAT
>DQTE01000221.1 GCA_015662905.1 Crocinitomix sp.
CGCAAGTATCTTCTACTGCAAAGCCAAACTGCACGCCATTATTAAGAATGCCTGTCAGCCGATAAAGGCAGGCCTGTTTTTCGATACTCACCACTTGTCTGCGTTTATACAGATGTTTGCATGTCTCAAACCTGCGCTACACCAATTACTCACTGTCTTTTTTTTATTGGTGTTCGTGATTTTACATAGTAAAATCCTAACGTACATTTTGACTTTTATGCACAAATTTTATTTGCTTTTTAAGGTGTTTATGAATGCTTTGCATTTCGCCACAAACATACTTTAAGGTAAAGCAAAAACCACACTTTATTTTAAAATGTGGTTTTTTAATAGATTTTTATTTAATCTAAAGCTCCAATCATTTTTTTAGGGTCCACCCAATTGTCGTATTCTTCAGCAGGGACATAACCCAAACGAATAGCCTCCTCTCTTAAAGTTGTTCCATTTTTATGAGCAGTATTTGCAATTTCGGCCGCTTTATAGTATCCTATTTTTGTGTTTAATGCAGTAACCAACATTAATGAGTTATTTAATAACTCCTCAATTCTTTTTGTATTTGCCTCAATACCTACCACACAGTTATCAGTAAAAGACACACAAGCATCACCTAAAAGTTCAGCAGATTGTAGAAAATTATATGCCATTACAGGTTTAAACACGTTTAATTCAAAGTGTCCTTGTGTTCCTGCTACTGTTATGGTAACATCATTACCCATTACTTGAGCACAAACCATTGTTATAGCTTCAACCTGAGTTGGGTTAACTTTACCAGGCATTATTGACGACCCTGGTTCGTTAGCAGGCAAAATAATTTCACCTATACCTGAACGTGGTCCAGAAGCCAAAAATCTAATGTCATTAGCAATTTTATTTAAGGATACAGCCAACTGTTTTAAAGCACCATGACTTTCAACAATGGCATCATGAGCAGCTAAGGCTTCAAACTTGTTTTCTGCAGTAATAAATGGAAGTCCGGTGAACTCAGCAATATATTTGGCAACCAAAACGTCATACCCTTTAGGCGTATTTAACCCAGTGCCAACAGCTGTACCTCCCAAAGCCAATTCACTTAAATGGACTAAGGTGTTTTTTAATGCTTTTAATCCATGGTCTAATTGAGATACGTATCCTGAAAACTCTTGACCCAAAGTTAAAGGAGTTGCATCCATAACATGAGTACGTCCTATTTTTACAACATCTTTAAATTGTTCTGATTTAGCTTTAAGCTCATCTCTTAATTTTTCAACACCAGGAATTGTAGTATTAATTACTTTTTTATATGCAGCAATGTGCATTCCAGTAGGAAAAGTATCGTTAGATGATTGAGATTTATTTACATCATCATTAGGCTGTAAAACTTTTTCGTCTTTTCCTATTTCTTTACCAGCTAAAACTTGAGCTCTATTGGCAATGACTTCATTAACATTCATATTAGATTGTGTGCCAGAACCTGTTTGCCAAGTTACTAATGGAAACTGGTCGTCTAATTTACCTGCTAAAATTTCATCACAAACTTTAGCTATTAAATCTCTTTTATCAGAGGATAAAACACCTAATTCGCAATTGGCATAAGCCGCCGCCTTTTTCAAATAGGCAAACCCCTCAATAATTTCTTTTGGCATGCTACCAGAAGGACCAATTTTAAAATTGTTTCGAGAACGTTCTGTTTGTGCTCCCCAATATTTATCTGCGGGTACTTTTACCTCACCAATAGTGTCTTTTTCTATTCTGTATTCCATAATAACAAATTTACCGTACAAAAATAACAATTGTTTTGGTTTAGCACTAAATTTTAAAATACGATTAAAATCAGTTATTTTTTACTTGTTTTTTATTTTTATTTAAAAAATATCTATTATATTTACCGCAAAATTACGAATTATGGGGGTTTCATTAGGAATAGCATTGTTTATTATAATAGGATTAATGGCGTTTTGGTGTTTAACATTTGTATTAGGATTTGCTGTGCCGTACTGGATAACAATTGGTATGGTTGAAATGTTACGACCAAAAAGATTAACAGAAGAAGAGTCTGAGGCTTAATTTTTTAGATTCATTTATCATATTTTGCAAAACCAATCGTAATTTACGGTTGGTTTTTTTTATTTTTAACACTAAAAAAACATTAGCTTATGTTTCAAGAAGATTATAATTTAAGTATTTTTAGTAAAATTAAAGGTAAACTGCCTACTGGTGATAAATTGGTGGATGTACTTAAAAAAGAATTAAACATAAGCACAGATGCAGCCTATCGTAGATTAAGGGGTGATGTGCCATTGACACTGTCTGAAGCAAAAATCTTATCTGTTAAATATAACATTTCATTAGATGATATTGATTTAAAAATAAAAGGAAAGGTGTCTTTTAATTATAAACCTTTATCAACCATAGGTCTCAATTTTGAATCATATTTAACCAATATTAGAGATAATTTAAGAATTATTAAAAATCTTGAAAATCCTCATATTTATATTAGTGTAAACGATACACCAATTTTCCAACTGTTTAATTTTCCTCACCTTACAAGGTTTAAGTTTTTCTTTTGGGCACACTCTTATCTTCAAATCCCTGAATATAAATTTAAGAAGTTTGGGCAAGAAAAGATTGACAAACGTGTTTTACAAATAGGGATAGAAGCCCATAATACTTACAATTCAATACCAACCACAGAAATTTATTGCCCTGAGGCACTCAGAGGTACATTAAGGCAGATAGAATTTTATGTTGAAGCAGATATGTTTAATGATGTAAGCTATGCACTAAGATTGTTAGATAACCTTAAAGAGTTATCAGATCACATGAAAAATCAGGCTAAAATAGGACATAAATATGTTTATGGCAACGAACCCAACAATTCAGAGGATTCAATAATTGACATGTATATTAACCCTAATTACTTACCTGACAACACCTATTATATAGAACATAAAAAGGGTTCTAGTACCTTTATTACGCATAATATAATGAATGTAATTTCCACAACAGATTTTCAATACAATAGAGATTCAAAATTTATTATTGACAGATTAATCGCTACTTCAACCTTAGTAAGTGAAACAGCGGTCAAAGAACGTAACAGATTTTTTGCAGACCTTAATAAAACCATTGAATCTTTTAGAAAAAAGATAGAGTTTTTGATTGAGCAGGAAAATACTTAATTTACTATTTTTATTATTGGTGGTGGTCAAATTTATGATTACGCTATAAAAAACAATTTAGTTGATGAAATGCTTATAACTAACATACATCAAGATTTTGAAGGTGACACTTGGTTTCCTTCTTTTGATGAAAACCAATGGCGTAAAGAGCTTGTAATGGACTATAAAAAAGACGAAAAAAACCCTTACGATTTTACGGTTTACAGATTTGTAAAATAGATTAGCATTGCAATAGTAAATTGATATTTACGCTAAGTTTAAAC
>DQTE01000157.1 GCA_015662905.1 Crocinitomix sp.
CGTACATTTTGACTTTTATGCACAAATTTTATTTGCTTTTTAAGGTGTTTATGAATGCTTTGCATTTCGCTACGAACATACTTGCGGATTTAAGGTTATACGAAAATAAAAATTTTATCATAGGTAAGGTAATCATAAGTAAACCTACAAATAAGATGTTACCAGCAATAATGAAAATTAAAAATATAGGGTATGAGGATTCATGTAAATTACCAAAAGATGTATTAGCATGATTAATCAACCATATTGATTTGTATATTCCACTCCAAACTAGTGCAATCCAAAAGACCAAAAAAGAAATGTAAAAAATAAGAAAACCTATTCGTATGACTTTATTGTTTAACAATACATTTGATTTGTATATTTTGGTAATGATATAAGCTACAGAAGCTAATAAAATAGAAGTATTAATACCTATAGTTGTACCCATTGAATGCGCTACCGTTACGTGAGTACCGTGCGTGTAATAGTTTAAAGAAGGTATAGACATAAGTAAAGCTAGAAATAAATTTAAAAACACCCATACATCAGCAGCAATTAAAAACTTATAAGCCACTAGGTTTATTTTTTTTTGTTCCTGACTTAATGTTCTTTTCCAATTGTAAATGATATGCACAAAGATAATCCATTCAGTCATACTTATGCCGTATGCCACAAACCTTATCCAAGGTAGCGACGGTATGATATATGTATGGTGAGCCCAACCAAACATTAAATTCGTAAGCCCTAAAAAATAAAAGAAAAAAGATGTTTTACCTCTACCTATACTATCATCTCCCTTAATTTTAACCATTAAATAAATAGCAGTTCCATAAACTAATAAATTCCAGCTTCCAACAAAACTACCGTAGGATTTCCATTGAATAGTTATGTCTTTTATAAAGTCGCTTCTTATAGATTTGAATAGCCAAAAATGTGCTTCCGATAAGTGAAAAATCATAAATATAATCCCTGTTCCCCACATCCAATAATACACAGGCCAATTTTTAACCTGACTAATCATTGTTTTAAAATAATTGATACCAAATAATATCCACCCCAAAAGAATAGGAATGGTTAGTAAAGGATAATATTCTAAATATTCGCGTCCTCCCATAATTCCACTTACAAAAGAAGCATAAATACCTACTCCAGTTATAACGAATATTAAAAGATGTATTTTAGCTAACTTTATTGATGACAATTGGAGTTTTTCAACTTTTTTCATATAAAAATATATCCCCCCAATTGCTGTTAAAATAATCCAAGATACAACACTAGTAGTATGCATTGGTCTTAATTGGTTAAACGGTATATAATCTTTTAAAAAATCAGGAAAAATGTAAATAAATGAGATTAAAAGGCCAATGAAAGCACCAAATAAAAGGGCGCTAAGTCCAAGTATTATAAAAATTAAAGAAAAATCTTTTTTCATGTGTTATTTATATTTGATTGAAACCCAACCTATATTATTAAATGTAGCTTCTTTATTAGGATAATAGCCAGTTTTATCAACAGCCTTAAAAAATTCAATTAAGTTATTTTTTTCTTGTTCAGTAAAGTTAAATTTAGGCATAGATTTAATTCCACTATTTAAAAGGGCTTTAGTGTATTCCGCACCCTTTAAAGGATTGGAAACAATATTGGTTAAATCAGGACCTAAATATCCTCCTAAACCATAAAGTTGATGACAGGCAGTACAATTATTTTTTTGCCATAAAAGTTGTCCTTCTAATGCTGTTATAGATAAGGGTGAAACTACTGAAGCTGATACTGAATCAAAATAAATATTAAGATTATAAAGAGCAAAAATAAACACCAAAGTACTTAATGTAATTCTATTTTTAATATGATTTTTCAATGTATTTTTTTTGGCAAAAATAGATTAACAATCGCGATATGTTTATGATGCTAATCATATTGATATATGACGTTTTAATTGGGGTAAGGAATGAACAATACCGGGTATGACAACAATCAGTATTTAAAATTATACCAATACTTACCTTTGTGTGCTAAACTTTATATAATGGTAAACAAACAACTTCTAAACCCCAAAAGCATTGCGGTGGTTGGTGCATCTAATAACATTAAAAAGCCAGGAGGTAAAATAGTTAAAAATTTACTCTCAGGTAAATTTAAAGGAGAGTTATTTGTTGTAAATCCACACGAAAAAGGAGTACAAGGCAAACAATGTTTTTCTAATGTTGATGAATTACCAGAGGTTGATTTAGCAATTATTGTTGTTCCAGCTTTAAAATGTTATGAGATTATTAAGAATTTAATCGAAAATAAAAATACAAAAGCATTTATTATTTTATCAGCAGGTTTTAGTGAGGCGGGTACAGATGGCAAACAAGCAGAGCAAAAAATAGTTGATATTGTAAATAAGTATAATGCGTGTTTAATAGGGCCTAATTGCATTGGGGTTTTAAACGAGAATTATAATGGAATTTTCACTTCACCAATACCAGAATATGATAAAAATGGCTGTGATTTGATTTCAAGTTCTGGAGCTACAGCGGTATTTATCATGGAAGCAGGAATTCCATTAGGGTTAAAGTTTTCTAATATTTTTTCTGTAGGTAATGGCGCACAAACTTCAGTTGAAGATGTGTTAGAGTATATGGACGTTAATTTTGATAAAACTAAAGATTCCAAAATTAAACTGTTGTATTTAGAATCCATTAAAAATCCAAAAAAATTATTAAAACATTCAATCTCACTTATTAATAAAGGATGTAAAATTGCAGCGATAAAAGCTGGGAGTACAGATGCAGGAAGTAGAGCCGCAGCTTCTCATACAGGAGCTTTAGCTAGTTCAGATAGAATTGTAAGAGCGTTATTTAAAAAATCAGGTATTGTTTATTGTAGTAGTAGAGATGAATTAATCACTGTAGCTTCTATTTTTAACTATAAGCCATTAAAAGGTAAAAACATTGCCATAATAACACACGCAGGAGGTTCTGCAGTAATGCTTGCTGATGCACTAACAAAGGGAGGACTTAATGTTCCTCCAATAGAGGGAGAAAATGCTAATAAACTATTAGAATATCTTCATCCAGGTTCATCAGTGAATAATCCCATTGATTTTTTAGCAACTGGTACCGCTGAACAATTAGGGATTATTATAGATTATTGCGAACATAAATTTGAACACATTGATGCTATGGTTGTAGTATTTGGGAGCCCTGGTTTATTTGACGTAGCAAATGTGTATAATGTGCTAAGTGTTAAATTAGATGTTTGTTCTAAACCAATTTACCCTGTATTACCTTCTATTATTAATGCACAAAAAGAAATTGATAAGTTTTTAGCAAAAGGAAATATTAATTTTCCAGATGAAGTGATGTTAGGAAGGGCTTTACCAGAGATTTATAAAACACCAAAACCAAATAAAGTACAAATAGAATTACCGATAGTTGATAAATCAACCATAAGAGCTATTATAAAAGAGGCTAAAAATGGATTTTTAGCTCCAAATGAAGTTGCTGAACTGTTAGATGCAGCCAAAATCCCAAGAGTTAAAGAAAAAAACATTAATAATTTAAAAATATTAAATAAAGTATTAAACGATTTTAAATTCCCAATAGCTATGAAAGTTGTTGGTCCCGTTCATAAAACAGATGTAGGTGGGGTGGTATTAAACGTGAACAATAAAGAAAAAGCAATAAAGGTTTTCAACTCATTAATGAAAATAAAGACAGCGGATTCTGTACTTATACAAAATATGACCGAAGGCGTAGAATTATTTGTGGGGGCTACAAAAGAGCAAGATTTTGGTCACACTATATTGTGTGGCTTAGGAGGAATATTTATAGAAGTGCTAGAGGATGTATCAGCAAGTTTATCTCCCGTCTCTTTGAATGAAGCAAAACGAATGCTAAAAGATTTAAAAGCCTATAAACTCATTGAAGGGATCAGGGGACAAAAAGGAGTTAATCAAAAACAGCTTATAAATGTAATTATGAATGTTTCTGCATTGATTGAAACTGCACCTGAAATTCAAGAAATGGATATAAATCCATTATTTGGAACTCCTGATGGTGTAATGGCTGTAGATTGTAGAATAAAAATAGAAAAATAACTTAAAATGTCAACAATAAAAGAAAAAATAGAGAAATTAAAACATGCAAAAAACGCAGTAATTTTGGCGCATTATTACCAAGAGGAAGATATTCAAGATATAGCAGATTACGTTGGAGATAGTTTAGGTTTATCTCAAATTGCAGCTAAAACAGAAGCCGATATTATTGTGTTTGCGGGTGTACATTTTATGGCTGAAACAGCCAAAATACTAAACCCAAACAAAAAAGTTTTATTACCAGATTTAAAAGCAGGTTGCTCTTTAGCAGAATCAATACCAGCTGATGAATTTTTAAAATTCAAAACTAAGTATCCTGAGCATAAAGTAGTTACTTATATAAATTGTTCTGCAGAAATAAAAGCTTTGAGTGATATAGTTTGTACCTCCTCAAATGCAGAAAAAATAGTACAATCTTTTCCTAAAGATCAACCTCTAATTTTTGCACCAGACAGAAACTTAGGAACATACATAAACCAAATAACTGGAAGAAATATGCTTTTATGGGATGGAGCTTGTGTAGTTCATGAAGCATTTTCTATAGAAAAGTTATTGAAATTACATGTTGAATACCCTAAAGCAAAGATAATAGCACATCCAGAGTCTGAAATGCATATTATTAAAACAGCTGATTATGTTGGTTCTACTGCAGGTATGATTAACTATGTTAAAGCACATCCTAAAGAAAGCTTTATTGTTGCTACTGAAGCAGGTATTTTATATAAAATGCAACAAGAAGTACCCGAAACAGAATTAATACCAGCACCAGCGAAAGAAGATAATACATGCGCGTGTAGTGAATGTGCTTACATGAAAGTTAACACACTTCAAAAATTACACGATTGTTTATTAGATGAAATCCCTGAAATTAATATTCCTGAACAGATAAGAATCAAAGCTTTAGCTCCAATAGAACGAATGTTAAACCTTTCCTAATAAAATAAATAGATAATGAAAACAGACTTTTTAGTAATAGGAGCAGGTATAGCAGGTTTAACTTATGTTATAAAGGTAGCCGAAAAATTACCCAACAAACAAATAGTAGTGGTAACAAAAGGAGGTGAAACAGATTCTAATACCAACTATGCTCAAGGAGGAGTTGCTATTGTACAAAATAATACAGATTCATTTGAAAAACACGTACAAGATACACTTAAAGCTGGTGATGGGCTTTGTGAAGAAGATATTGTAAGAACGGTTATAAGTGAGGGACCTAATTGCCTAGCAGAAATGGTTGAGTGGGGAGTTAAATTTGATAAAAATCAATTAGGAGATTATGATTTAGGGAAAGAAGGAGGACATTCGGAAAATAGAGTAGTACATCACAAAGATTTTACTGGGGCAGAAATTTCAAGGGCTTTACATTTAAGATTAAAACAATTAACTAACGTAACCTATTTAGAACATCATTTTGTTGTTGATTTAATTTCAGGTCATCACTTAAAAAATAAATTATCAAAATCTCAAACAACTTGTTATGGAGCTTATGTATTGAATGAACAAACAAATGAAATTATTACGATACGTTCTAAAATTACAATACTAGCTTCTGGAGGAGCAGGACAAGTATATGGGCATACAACTAATCCAAAGATTGCAACAGGTGATGGGATAGCAATGGCTTACAGAATTGGTGCAGAAGTAAAAGAAATTGAATTTATTCAGTTTCATCCCACAGCCCTTTATTACCAAGTAGAATCCCCAGCTTTTTTAATCTCAGAAGCAGTGCGTGGTTTTGGTGCAAAATTGGTCAATAAAAATGGTGAAAAATTCATGTCAAAATATGACAATAGAGAAGAATTAGCTTCAAGAGATATTGTAGCAAAGGCAATTGATTCCGAATTGAAATTAATAGGTCAAGAATATGTTTATCTAGATTGCACTCAGTTAGATAGAATTAAATTTAAGTCACATTTTCCTAAAATAACAGACAAATGTAAAAGCATAGGAATAGATGTGTTTAAAGATTTTATTCCAGTAGTTCCAGCAGCACATTATATATGTGGCGGGATTTCGGTTGATAGAGATGGTCAAACTTCAATTAAAAATTTGTTCGCTATTGGAGAATGTTCAAGAACAGGTTTGCATGGAGCTAACCGATTGGCATCAAATTCATTATTAGAGGCTTTTGTATATGCAGACAAATGTGCTGATAAAACAACCGAATTAATTTTTAAAATTAAACAACTACAAAACATTCCAAACTGGAATTCTAAAGGAACAACCAACCCTATAGAATTGATTTTAATTTCTCATAATTTAAAAGAATTACAAGGATTAATGAAAGATTATGTAGGGATTGTACGTTCAAATGAAAGATTAGAACGAGCTAGAATTAGACTAGATTTACTGTATAAAGAAACTGAAAAATTATATAAAAAGACAACAATATCACCTCAATTATGTGAATTGCGAAATATGATAACAGTAGCATACTTAATTGTTACTCACTCTCAAAAAAGAAAAGAAAACAAAGGAGGATTTTACAACACAGATTTAGTGTAGCGAATTAAATAAAAAATCTCATAACTTTAATCGAATAAAAATAGCCATCAAAAAAAGAAATATAAACAATTTACTATTAATAAAAAAATCAATTTATTTGTTAGATAAAGTGGATTAAAATGTACACCACAATTCTTTGATTCTAATTGTGATTTGCATTAATAATTAGGTCTAAAAAAGACGCTTCGTCATAAAACAGCGTGATTCAAATCAGTCTTTAAGCTAGTGCTAAGTGTAGATTTGTTTAAAAATTATTCAATGAATTTTTATGATATACAAATAGTGCTTCAAGAAGTACCAGGACAAATTAGTATTTGTTTTAGTATAACTGGTTGTAATTTACATTGTAAAGGATGTCACTCTCCACATTTATGGAAAAAAGAATTGGGTAAAAAATTGACCACTGATAAGTATTTAGAAGTCATCCATAAATACAAAGGATTTGCAACCTGTGTTTTGTTTATGGGGGGAGAGTGGCACCAAAAAGTATTAATTGAGTATCTAGAAATAGCGAAAAAAATGGGATATGAGACTTGTTTATATACAGGTTTAAGTAAAGATAAGCTATCGTCAGAAATATTAACTCACTTAACTTGGTTAAAGTTTGGTGCTTGGATTGAAGAATTAGGCGGACTCAACTCTCCTATCACAAATCAAAAATTTATAGATATAAAACAAAATAAAATATTAAATCACCTTTTTAAAATTTAATAATATGATAAGATTGACAACAAATCAAATAGACCAAAAAATTAATTTTATCCATAATTACATTAGAGCCAATAATGCAGCTGATGGATCAAAAATGGATGCAAATGCTAATGTGTCTTCAAAAAACATTGCGACAATGGAAGCTGAATTGAATAAAGATATCAATATTCAAGTAAATAGGCAATTGGTTAAAAATAAAATAGAAATTCTATTTGGAACTGATTTAAGTAATGAGTATATCCGTCAAATAGAAAATCATGAGATTTATGTACATGATGAAACGTCTCTTAAACCCTATTGTGTTTCTATTAGTATGTATCCATTTCTACTCGATGGACTAACTAAGTTAGGAGGAGAGAGTACAGCACCTAAGCATTTAGAAAGTTTCTGTGGAGAGTTTGTTAATTTAGTTTTTGCAGTAAGCTCGCAGTTTGCGGGCGCCTTGGCAACAGTAGAATTTTTATTATATTTTGATTATTTTGCACGTAAAGATTATGGAGATAATTATATCAATACTCATTCTCAAATTATAAATAATCATCTTCAACACGTGGTTTACGCCATTAATCAACCAGCAGCAGCGCGTGGTTATCAATCGGTATTTTGGAATGTTACAATCTATGATGAGTTCTATTTCAATAGTATGTTTCAAGATTTCTCTTTCCCAGATTTCGAAAAACCTAAATGGGAAAATATTAGTAAACTTCAAAATCACTTTATGAAATGGTTCAATAAAGAAAGAGAAAAAGCAATTTTGACATTTCCTGTGGTAACAGCAGCTATGCTTATAGAAAAAGGTGAGCCTAAAGATAGTAAGTTTGCTAATATGTGTGCACAAGAGTTAAGTGAAGGAAATTCATTCTTTATTTATCAATCTGAAAGGGCAGATAGTTTAGCATCTTGTTGCAGATTAAGAAATGAGATAAGTGACAATACATTTAGTTATTCGTTGGGGGCAGGAGGTGTTTCTACAGGGTCAATCAATGTAATAACAATAAACATGAATAGATTGGTTCAAAACAAAATTAATCTAAAAGTCCAAATTGATAAGATACATAAATATCAAGTTGCATATCGGAAACTAATTGAGGAGTACAAAAGGGCAGGGATGTTGCCCGTATATGATGCAGGTTTTATCTCTTTAGACAAGCAATTTTTAACTATTGGAATTAATGGTATGGTTGAAGCCGCAGAAAGTCAAGGGATTTTAGCTCAAAATACAAAAAGGTATAAAGACTTTGTTACGAGTAGATTGAAAATTATTTATGATGCAAATAAAAAGGCAAAGATAAAATATGGTTATATGTTTAATACTGAATTTGTACCAGCTGAAAACTTAGGTGTTAAAAATGCAAAATGGGATAAAGAAGATGGTTTATTTGTTCCAAGAGATTGCTATAACTCATATTTTTACCCTGTTGAAGATGTGTCTATTAATTCAATCGATAAAATAATGATGCATGGTGAGGATGTAATAAGATATTTAGATGGTGGTTCTGCGTTACATTTGAATCTTGAAGAAAGTCCAAACAAAGAAGGATTTTTAAAATTAATTAAAGCAACGGCTATGGCGGGATGCAATTATTTTTGTTTCAATATTAAGATTACTATCTGTAATGAGTGTAATCACATAGACAAAAAAACATTACAAAAATGCCCAAAATGCCTCTCAAAAAATATTGATTACGCTACCAGAGTTATAGGTTACTTAAAAAAAGTGTCAAATTTTAGCTCTAATCGACAAAAGGAGCATAATTTAAGATATTACCATATAAATGAAGCGAAAGAACGAATAAATTTATCGTCACAGAAAAGGGTTGAGAAGTTACATGCTTATTTTAACTTTAAAAACAGTAAAGTAATGAAATAAAAAGTGTGTGTAAATACTGTGCCTTTTTAGTTTTTAAATTCGATTAGTTTATTGAGGAATGTGTATTTTTAAAGTTGTTGGGTCACGTTTTGATATGATTTAGATTAGCTTTTATTACTGGGATTACTTTTAGATTTGCAACAAATTTAAAATCAAATATAAATGATAAATCAACACACATTTCATATTCCTGTTATGGGAATTGGTTTTACTATAGATACACCATTGAAAGTTGCACATTTTGGAATTGATTCGGTAGTTTTTATATCAGATGATGCTATTATAGAAAAAATGCGAAAATTTTATTCTGAAAAGTTTAAGCTACCCTATTATAAAATAAATGATAATGAAAATGATTGTAGAGCCAAGAGAATAACAGATTATCTTAACTTATTAAAAAATCAAGTTGAAAGAAAGTTCAATGAATTAAAAAAACTATCTTTAATTGAAGGTAAAATTGTAATAACAGAAAATTTAAAAAAGTATTTTAATTTGTTGCCAAATAAGTTAACATTAAAAAAAGAGTTTGATAAATTAATTAATTCTGTTAGTAATATTGACGATATTAAAAATTGGCTATCTGCTAATTTAAAGCTAGGTGAGATAAATGTAAATATTATGACAAAATTAGATAAAACTAATTATGTTAATAAAACAGAAGCTTTGCCAATTCATTATAATGACGCTCATGCTTCATTGAGAGGTTTTGCTAATAGTAATTTAGAATCATCAGTAATCTTTTCTGCAGGAATGAATCCAAGACTATTTTCTTACATAGATAAATTTGACGATTTTTTTCCTGATGAATATGGGAACATAAAAAAAAGAATAGTATTGAAGGTTAGTGATTATAGATCAGCTTTAATTCAAGGCAAGTTCTTGGCAAAAAAAGGTATTTGGGTGTCAGAGTATAGAATTGAATCAGGTTTGAATTGTGGAGGGCACGCCTTTGCAACTGAGGGATACCTTATGGGGCCAATCCTAGATGAATTTAAAAAAAACAAGCAAGAACTTATAGAGTCTATTGACCAAATTTTAATAAATGCTTTAAGAAAAAAAGGTAGAACAGTTCCTAAAACAAAGTTAAAATTAAAAATTACTGCTCAAGGAGGTGTGGGTACAGCTGAAGAACATAAATTCTTATTGAATTATTATCAGTTAGACTCTATAGGATGGGGGAGTCCATTTCTATTAGTTCCAGAGGTGACAAATGTAGATGAAAAAACTATTGAAAAACTCTCTTCAGCTAAAGAAAATGATTTATATTTAAGTAATATTTCTCCTTTAGGTGTTCCTTTCAATAATCTAAGAGGCAATACAAAAGATATAGAAAAACAAAACTATATCACTAAAGGTAGACCTGGAAGTGCATGCCATAGAAAGTATCTAGCTCTAAATAGTGAATTTACAGAACAAACTATTTGTACAGCATCACGTCAATATCAAAATTTAAAACTCAAAGAGTTAGATAATAACAGAGCAGAAATGAGTCAGAAGGAATACAACAAAAATATTAGTATAATAACTAGTCCTACCTGTATTTGTTTAGGTTTAGAAACAACAGCTTATTTAGTAAATGATATTGAAAGAAAAATAGAAGGAGATGCAGTTTCTATTTGTCCTGGTCCTAATATGGCATACTTTTCAAAAAAAGTTTCTTTATTACAAATGGCAAAACATATCTATGGTGAAACTAATTTAATTGATAGACAGGATAGACCAAATATGTTTATCAAAGAATTATACTTATATCTTAATTTTTTAAAAGATAAAATAAATGATGTAACTTCAAATTTGAATCTAAAAGAAATAAAGTATTTTAACAACTTTACTAGAAACTTAAAAGAAGGTATTGAGTACTATAAAAATTTATTAACAAAAAAAGAAGATTTTAAAGAACTAGAAAATTGTAATTTGATTTTAGCTAAATTTGAAAATAATATACAAAAACTTATTACTGAAGCTGTTTAAGGTTGAATGAAGTTGTTTAAAGTCGAAATAATAAGTTAAAAAATAATTCTTTTATCGTCTGCCTTCGTTATTTTTTTTAACATAGCTCTGCTATGCTTTTCAAAAATGCCTTGTCAATCAACAAAACAACTTAAATGATAAAATGTAAAATGAGTTTATCTAAAATTAATAAGTCTGTAAGTCAATCGTATATAGTGCTTAAGTAAACAATCACTAATTACTATGATTTAGATCAGGTTTTTATTAAAAAAAGGAATTTATCTTTGTCATCAGTTAGTTAGTTATAAAGCTTTAATCTTGTGATTAAAGCTATTGTCTTAAAAGTAATTGATTTGTTTGTGCGTACAAATCAATTATCGGCTAAGATTAGAATTACCAAGAGTATATTAGTATGGGGTAGGTGTGCTCATTATTAATATTACTCTTGGTTTTTTGACAATTCTCTACAAATTCTGAGACCGTTCCCAAAAAAAAAGCCACTTTTTTCAAGTGGCTTTTTTTAATTGTGAGCGAGAGACGAGACTCGAACTCGCGACCCTCAGCTTGGAAGGCTGACGCTCTACCAACTGAGCTACTCTCGCTTAATATCATTTTATATTTGTTGGTATTAAATATGTCACAAATATAGAAAGATATTTTTAATATTACCTTAAATTTACAAGTATGTTTGTAAACCTTAAATCTACAAATATGTTCGTGGCGAAATGCGAAGCATTCATAAACACCTTAAAAAGCAAATACAAATTTGTGCATAAAAGTCAAAATGTACGTCAGTACTGGTGTGGTGTAGGTTTGAGACACGCAAA
>DQTE01000093.1 GCA_015662905.1 Crocinitomix sp.
ACTAAATCCATCTACATTGGTTAAGGCGTCATTGCTATAGATGTATAAAAAATCACTTATAGAAGTTAAACCACTAAAGCCATCTACATTGGTTAAATCGGCATTATTTTGAATATTTAAATAAGAACCAATAGAAGTTACGCCACTAAATCCATCTACATTGGTTAAGGCGTCATTTCTATAGATGTATAAATAATCACTTATAGAAGTTAAACCACTAAATCCATCTACATTGGTTAAAGCAGCATTATTATAGATAGTTAAAGAAGTACCAATAGAAGTTAAACCACTAAGTCCATTTACATTGGTTAAAGCAGTATTATATATTAAAAGTTGCCCATTGATAGTAGTTAGAAATGATAAACCTGAAACATCAATTACGCCACTCCATATTTCTAAATTGCCATTAATAGTATCACAAGTTGGGTTTGGTGCTGTATTGGCTGCGACAAACGCATTTACTTGTGCTTGTGTAGAAAATGTTTGACTGCCTCCAAGACAATTTTGTGTATAAAAAGTAGTACTTAAAAATAAGCTTAAAAGTAAGAGTAGTTTTTTCATGATAAGTAGTTTTTATTTTTCAAAAATACGTACTTGGCTATTTTTAGGCATGTATTATTTAGTCAAAAGCATGTACTATTATTGCATTTTGGTGTTTTACGCTAATAAATATAGGTAATTTAGCTTAACTTACTTTTTTTTAGTAAATCTTGGTAGGCAATTTTTAATTCACTTTTTAAGTAATGATAATGAGAAGGTGAATTATTAATATTCTTATTCGGTTTTACTATGTTGCTACCATTAGTTAGTAAGTCAAAAGCGTTTGTCTCCTGCGTAATATTAAGAATGGATAATGTATTTTTCATGATGAATAATTTATTGTTATTATACATCAAATGTAAGATGGTTTTAGGTTGTAGGTATGTAGTATTTATTCAAAAGCAGGTACTAATATTGCATTTTGGTTTTTATGCCTTATTTTATTATAGGTAGTTTTTTTAATCAAAAAGATTGCTTCTTTGTTCCTAATTATAATGACGGAAATATAAAAATAGTTAAAATGATAATTTTGATTAGCTATTTTCACTTGGTGCATAACCAAATTCTTTTTTAAAACATCTACTAAACCAACTTGGGTCATTAAAACCTGTTTCATAAGTAACTTGAGAAACTGTTCTGTTTGTATTATCAATAAGTTCTTTAGCTTTTTGTAGACGTATTTTTCTTATAAATATAGCTGTAGAGTTATTAGTTAAAGCTTTTAGTTTTCTATATAATTGCGAGTCACTTAAAAATAAGGCTTCTGCTAATTGTTGCGATGTGAAATTATTATTGCTAAGGTTTTTATTAATTTGCTCAATAACACTTTGAATAAACTTATCGCTTATTGTATTTGTTTTTGGAGCTTTAACTAGTATTTTTAAGTCGCTGTATTTTGTTTGTAATGATTTTCTTAAATCTATTAAATTTTCAACTCTAATTAATAATTCTTCTTTATTAAAAGGCTTGATTAAATATGCATCCGCACCTAATTTTAAACCAGAAATTTTATCGTCTTGTGATGTTTTTGCAGTTAATAAAACAATTGGTATGTGGTTGGTTTTAATATCTTCTTTAATGGTTTGGCATAACTCAAAGCCATTTTTTATTGGCATCATTATGTCGCTTATAATAATATCAGGTATGTATTGTAATGCCATGTCAATACCAATTTTTCCGTTTTTTGCATATAAAATTTGATAGGTGTTTTCTAGACACATTTTTATATAAGTTGCTACATCTTTATTGTCTTCAACAATTAAACAAATTGGTTTTAAATCATCTAAATCAGATAAATCTTCTATTTTTTCAGAAGTATAAGCAGGTTGTTTGGTTTCAATTTCAGTAATAATAATACTTGTCTTATTAGATTTTGTAGTGATTGGTAATAAAAATGTAAAGGTTGTGCCTTTATTGGATTTACTTTTAACAGTAATATCACCATCCATTAATTTTACAAGTTCTTTAGTTAGTGCTAAACCTATACCTGTACCATCATACTTATTGTTTAAATTGTTTTCTGCTTGATAAAAACGATCAAAAATAAAAGGAAGGTTTTCTTCTGAAATTCCAATACCAGTATCTTTAACTTTTACAATTAAGGTAGGTTGCTTGTCTTTTATTTTTTCCTTAACATGGACTACAATTTTATCATTTTCATTACAGAATTTAATAGCGTTTGAAAGTAAATTACTCAGAATTTGTGTTATTTTATTAGGGTCATAATCCATTAATATTTCATCTGTTTCATTATAGAAAACAAGTGTAGAACCTTTTTCTTCGGCATAAGAGTGAAAACTTTCGGTTAAATACCTTAGATGCTTAATAATATTTCCTTTTTCTAAATTGAGTTGTAATTTTCCTTTTTCAAGTTTTGATAAATCTAATATTTGATTAACCAAATTAAGCAAGTTTTTACTGTTTCTCTCAATTAATTCTGCTGGTTTATCAATGTTTAATTTAGAAATCTTTGCTTTTTCTTTAATGCTTTGCAACATTCCTAAAATCACGGTTATTGGTGTTCTAAACTCATGCGTAATATTTGCATAAAGTTTCGTTTTTAAATTATTTATTTCTTTTAAACGATTTACTTCTTGTAACCCTAATTTTTTTTCTAATTGAAAACGATAAAACAAACTAATCAAACTTAGCAGTAGTAATGTGTATATAACATATGCTAAATTACTTCTGTACCAAGGTGGAGAAACAACTATGTTAAGCTTTAAAGGTTTTTTTGACCAAATTTTTTCTTTTCCTTTACCTTGGATAAGTAATTGATAATCCCCAACTTTTAAATTTAGTAATTGTATTTCTTTTTGATTTTTTAACGGATTCCAATCGGTATCATTTGGTAATAATTTATATACAAAATCACTACTTTGCGAAAAACTATAGTTTAAATCAGCAAATTTTATCTTTGTTGGAAAATCATTGTGTTTTAATTTAATTTCTTGAGTAATTAGAATATTTTTTTGAAGAATTTTATTTTTTTCAAAAGGATTAATCTCTTTTTCTTTTACTATCAATTCAGAAAAAACAAGTTTGCCTTCTCTATACAAACTTTTTAGAGCTTTGGGGTTAAAATAATTTAAGCCATTTGTTCCTCCAAAATATAAGATGTTATTTTGAGAATCAAATAATTCAGCACCAAGATTGAACTCAATATTTTTAAGTCCATCTTTTACAGTATAATTAATAAAGTTTTCTGTGTCTTTGTTGAATTTGAAAATCCCTGAATTTGTGCTTACCCATAATTGTTTTGACAAATCTTCTAAAATGGAATAGATAACCGTATTGGTTAATCCTTTTTTAGTACCAAAATAAGTGAATTGCTCTTTGTTAATGTCAAATTTATGCAAGCCATTTTCACTACCAACCCATAAAATATGTGCATCTTGTTTGTCTGGTGCTGTTGTTAAAATGGAATTACTTTTAAGCGAAGAAGAATTTTTTAAATTTTTATTATAAATTTTAAATTTAGAATTTTCATAATTATTCTGATTAAAAGTAAGTTTGTTTAAACCATTTTCGGTACTTATCCAATACGTATTATCAATTGTTTGTTTTATTCCAAATGTAAAGTTTGAACTTAATGAGTTTTTATTTAAATTGTTAACGTATCGTTTAAATGTAATTGTATTTGTTTTTAAATTACCAGTAAATAGGTTAATCCCACCACCATAAGTAGCAACCCATATTTTATTATTGTTATCAATAAATATATTTCTGGTATTGTTATTACTTAATGAATTTTTACTAGTTGTTTTATTAAAAATGGATGTTATTTTTGGTTGTTTAGGATTAAAATTGTCTAAATCAATAACCGATACACCATTAGTTGTAGCGAGCCATAAATTATTATTATTGTCTAAATTAATACCTCTAATAACATTATTGGTAAGCTTTTGATTAGTATTTTCTTTAGTTATTATTGTTGAGGTTCCTGAATTATCAATACAATTTAAACCGTTTCTAGTACCGACAAAAAGATAGTCATTAGTTTTAAAAATAGAGTAGATGTGGTTGTTATTAATACTAGGTTTTGTTTTGGTGTTTATTACATTAAATATAGATTTCTTTAAGTTTAAAACATCTAATTTATTTGTTCCAATCCATAATAAATCATTATAAAATAGAAAATCGTAAATTCTATTAGAAGTAATAGAATTTAGGTTGTTTTTATCACCTGTAAAAAGATTACTTTTATTAAAGGAATTGATAGAACTATTAAAATCATTCAACACCAATAAGCCATTATTGGATGCTAAATATAAATTATTATTGTAGTTGAAAATTTTATTTATACTTGTCTTTTTTTGAGTAGTATTGAATTGTTTTAGATGAATAATGTTTAAATTATTTGCAGCATCCATTTTATATAGACCATTACTTGTTCCAAGCCATAATATATTATCTTTAGAATATATTGTTTTGATTATCTCATTACTTTCAGTCTTAGCAAGTTGCTCTATTTTATTATTTGAGCTAGGTGTAAATGAGTATATAAAACCTTGATTTGTTCCAAAATAAATATTATTTTTAATTGTATATAAGCTTGTAACACTGCCTTTAAAGTTAAGTGGTAATTTTACGGAAGTAAATTTATTTTTATTTGTTTCAATTTTATATAAACCTTGATTTAATACGGAAGCATAAATACTATTATCACATATTGTTAAGCTTGTGCATGTGCCTAAATCAATTCCAGTTTTAAAAAACAAATTGAGCGTTTTATCATAATAGCAAACGCCATTATTTTTTGAACCTATAAAAATATAATTTCCTAATTCAACTAATTTTTCAACATCATTACCAGCAAGACTGTTCTCATCTTCAAAGTCATTTTTAAAAACCTTAAATTCAACACCATCAAAACGGTTTAAGCCTTCTTGAGTTCCAATCCAAATAAAACCTTCTTGATCTTTAATTATACATTGAATACTTTCTTGTGATAAACCTTGCTCTTTTCCAAAATGAAAAAACGAATTCTCTTGAGAAAATAAATTCCAAGACATTACATTAAAAAATAATAATATTAGTAGTAGCTTTTGCAAGAAGTAGTTTTTTTTTTGCTAAGTTACTTATTATTAATAAAAAACGACTTGCATTTTGTATAAATGGAAGTCGTTTATGTATAAATGGTATGATTTTGTGTATAGTTTACTCCAAAGAACCTAAATATTTTTCAGCATCTAATGCAGCCATACAACCTGTTCCTGCAGCTGTTACAGCTTGTCTATAAACAGTATCTTGAACATCACCAGCAGCAAAAATTCCAGGAAGATTAGTTAAGGTAGATTTACCTTTAGTGATTAAATAACCAATAGAATCCATATCTAAAAT
>DQTE01000186.1 GCA_015662905.1 Crocinitomix sp.
CTTCTCTTTTGTTGGTTATTATTTCTCCGTAACCGTCTTTTGGTTTATTTACTTTGATATTAAAATCGCCAGTGGTTAAAGTTTTGTATGTTTTGGAATCAATGTCAAAATATGAGAATGAAAATGCTGGTATGATATAATCTCCGTAAAAAGTTGGAACAATTACCAAATTGTAAGTTATTGAACCATTATACCCTGAACTTGTGGCTTTGTAGTTTTGCTTGTATTCTGGGTCAAATTGGTCAAAATCATTTGGTAGTTTTAGTTTGGGTTCGTCAAAAGCATTAAGGTTTCCTTTTCCTGATATTTTTAAGCTAATGTCAATGGCTTCACCAGGTAAAACTTCTGTTTTGCTGATTGAATGCTCTAAGGTATAGTTACCAACCAAGCCGTTGAAGTCTTTTGGTTTGGGTTTTGGTAAAGGTTTAACTGTTATGGTGATGGGTTTTGAGTAGCCCTCTAACCTATGTTGCTGAAAAAAGCCTCTACTAAACAGGGCAGATATATGATAAGGTTCAATGGTTAATTTACCTGATGTTAATGCAAAACATAATTCTGATTTAAGTGTTACTGTATAATATCTAACTCCATCTATAATTTCTTGTTTGGTTTCAAATGAAGTTTTATCTGGATTAAGGTCTTTTTTAGAAATGCCGTTTGCATCTCCTATTTCTAACTCTTCTATGCCTCTTGGTTGTTGTTTTGAATACATTTTTAAAGTAATTGTAAAGGGCTCACCTTGATAAACTGTTTTTTTAGAGGCGTAAACATTTATAAAAAAATTACTCTGATGAGAAGGCACCGTAGTTCTGTTTGTTCCTTTAACTACTTTTATAGTGATAGACTGGGTTGAATAAGACTCAAGGTCGCAATTCATAACTGCTTTGCCTATTGTATAAGTTCCTGCTTTATTGGCTCGCAATTTAAAAGTGTACTTATTTTCTCTTTTAAACGTTGTTTTTCCATTAACCCTTATTGTTGATGAAGAACTTGACTGATAAGGACCTCCTACCACTTGTAGGTTTCCGAAATTAGGTTGATAAATTTGACAGTTAGCATTGCTATAAATTTCATAGGTAAAAATTTCATTAACAGCCACCTCTTTTTTGTTTACAGAGGCTGTAAACTCAACTTTTTGAGCAAACGATAATAGTTTTATACTAATCAATATTAATGTTAAAAGCTGTTTCATTTTACCAATCTTTTTTGTTTTTAGGTTTAGTTTTTTCGGCTTTAATTAACTTTCCTTCATTAACTTTTTGTTGAGTTTCTTTTTCTTTTTTAAGTGCGGCATCTAAAATGCGTTTGGCTTGTTCTTTTGATATTTTTCCTTGTTCTTGCTGTCTGTTTTTTTGTTCTGATTGATTTTGTTGCTCATCATTTTGTTGGTCTCCGCTTTTATCGTCTTGTTGGTTTTGACCATCCTCACCGTCTTTTTTATTATCTCCATTGTTTCCATTTTGTTGGTCTTGTTTATTTTGTTGGTCATTTTTATCCTGACCGTTTTCGCCTTGTTGATTTTGGTCGTCATTTTGACCTTTATTTTGCTGATTTTGGTCTTGCTGATTTTCTTGGTTTTTATCCTGTTGGTCTTTATTGTTCTCTTTATTTTGTTGTTGCTGTTGTTGTTGCTGTTTTTTTAATTCGAGGGCGTAGGCTAAATTATATCTTGTTTGTTCATTGTTTGGCATTAATCTTAAAGCAGATTTGTAGGCTTCAATGGCTTCATCAATTTTATTACTCATTAAATAGGCATTGCCTAAATTATGAAACACTTGCACTTTGTCTGCTGGTGAAGGTCCGTATTCTTTAATCTTATTATAGCGTTCAATGGCGGTTTCAAAATCTTCTAACCTGTAGTAAGCATTGGCAAGGTTATAGTTGGCTTTAAAATTAAATTCGGATTGGTCAACTGCTTTTTGATAGTAGTCTAATGCTTGTTTAAATTCTCCTTTTTTATAGTATTGGTTACCATAGAAAACATTTTTTCTTATGTTGTCTTGCGCTGACAACTTAAAGGCTAAACAAAATATGACAACTATTAAACTATATTTCATAATCTTGTAATTTATGAATCAATCCACTTCTTTTAGTACCAAAGAAAAAAGATAAAAATAATAAAAATAATCCTACACCAATAAACCATTGAAATTGGTCTTCATAGTCGGTGTAAAGTTGGGACTCAATTTCTTTTTTATCTATATTTTTAATACTGTCTAACAATCCGTACAAGTTAACATAAGTGCCTTGTGCCATAGTAAAAGACCCTTTTCCTGCTTGGGCAATTTGCATTAACATTTCTTGGTTCAATCTTGTCATCACCGTATTTCCATCACTGTCTTTTTTAAGCCCTACCCTTCTGCCATTTTTATAATCTGGAATAACGGTGCCTTTGGTCGTTCCCATTCCAACAGTGCTAACCATAACGCCCTTTTCTTGTGCGTTTTTTGCTGCAATAATGGCATCTCCTTCAAAATCTTCACCATCTGACATTACTATAATGGCTTTATTTACGCCATTTTCAAAATCAAATGTTTCTAAAGCCTTTTGAATAGCCAATCCTATAGACGTTCCTTGATTTGTCATCATATCAGGCGTCACCGAATTTAAAAACATTTTAGCTGTTCTGTAGTCAGTGGTAAGCGGGACTTGTAAAAAGGCATCACCTGCAAAAATTATTACCCCTACTTTGTCGCCGTGTAAATTATTCAGTAGTCTTTCAATGGAAAGTTTGGCAATATCTAACCTGTTTTTTTCCGTATCTAAATCTAAAGCACGCATTGAGTTAGAAATATCTAATGCTATCATTATTTCAATTCCTTCTGATATGGCTTTTTGTTTACCTTTACCGTACTGAGGGTTTAAAAGTGCAACAATTAAAATAGCCAAGGCATTACGTATTAAAAAGTATTTTATAAATGTTTTTAATGATGATATTGGTTGAATTAAATATGGTATCAATCTATCATCTGCCAAATTTTTAATGGCTTTATTTTTCCATTTTATAGAGCGTAAAAAACCTGCTATAAACAAAGGGATAATTAAAAAAAGCCACATTAGTTCGGGGTTTTCCAATCTAAAGGCTTCTACCTGCTCTGTTAAGTAAAAGTACAATGATAAAAATATACCCCAAAACACAATTTCCCAAACAATAATGCTTAGCAAAATTGCTTTAAACGAATATATGTAGTTGTTTTTTACACTCATTTAATGTATGCTTTTTAAAACCGTATTTTGAATTAAATAATAAATTAAAAACAGTAATATTCCTAAAAAAAGTAGTCCGTAGTATTTTTCTGGTGGGTCTATCTTAAACTCTAAAACTTTTACCTTAGATTTTTCTAATTTGTCAATTTCATCATAAATGTAATTTAATTCTTTCTCGTTTCTGGCTCTGTAATATTTGCCATCAGTTAAACTGGCAATTTGATTAAGTAATTCTTCATCAATTTCTACCTCCATATATTGAGTTTGTTTACCAAAAATGGTTTGTACCGATATGGGTGCCATTCCGTTTTTACCTACACCAATTGTATAAACTCTAATGCCAAACTCTTTGGCAATTTGTGCAGCTGTTAAAGGGTCTATATCTCCTGAATTATTTACGCCATCAGTTAATAGAATAACGACTTTACTTTTGGCATCACTATCACGTAAACGGTTAATGGCGGTTATGAGTCCTTCACCTATGGCAGTACCTGGTTGTACCTTTCCTGATTCTATCTGTTCAAACAAATCGTGTAAGAGTTGGTGGTCTGTAGTTAAAGGTGCTTGGGTGTATGCTTCTCCTTCATAAACTATCAATCCAATTCTGTCGTTTGGTCTTTGGTCTATAAAATTAAGGGCGGTTTCTTTGGCAGATTCTAACCTTGTTGGTTTAAAATCTTCAGCCAACATACTTCCCGACACATCAATTGCCAATACCACATCTATACCTTCAATACTTTTCTTTTTATACTCTTCAACATCTTTTGGGCTTTGGGGTTTAGCAAGTGCCAAAATGATAGAACTAATGGCGAATAGTACAACAAAAAAATTAAGGTATTTGAGAAATCTAATCCAACTAAACCCGTCTTTACCAAAATTATTTAGGTCTGATATGTTCACCTCTTTATCATTGTGAGTTTCTTTGTACAAATACCAAATAATAAGTATTGGTATGATTAAAAATAACCAAAAAGCCTCTTTATGAACAAATTCAAATTCAAAAATTGATATGTCTGTTAATTTACTCCACATTTGTTTTTGTGTTATTGTTAGTTTTAGTATCAATTTTAGTTTTTTCAACAAATTCTACAGACTGTTCTAAAGCTTGTAAACCGTCTTCATCTTGTGGTTTAAATTTAGCAAACTTTACGTAGTCAGCTTGTTTTAAAATCTCTCTTAAAAAGTGTTTGTCATCTACTGAAATATCGGTATGTTTTAAATCGTTTATAATTTCTCTTGTTGTTTTTTCAAGCGCCTGAATGCCAAATCGTTCTTCCAAATATTCTCTAACCGTATCGGTTAAATTAGAATAGTATTCCTTTTTGTCTTCATTTTTCCACGCTTGTTTTGCTTTTAATTCATTTAACACATTAAGTGCTTTTACGTGGGGTGGTAATTTTACCTCTTGCACTATAACCTCTTTTGGTTTGTTTTTATATTTTAGATACAGAATGATAATGATGGCAATTAAAATTAATATGATTAGTAAATACCAATATTCTTTTAGCGTATCAGCTATCCTCTCGGTTACAGGATATTCTTCTTCATAAATAGGGAAAATATCATACAATTTTTTATTAGCCGTGTCAACTGGTACTGTGTTTACATTTAAGCTTAACGATTGTGACAAATAGATTGAATCTTGATATTTAAACTCAAAAGGCGGAATTGGATTAGTTTTAGGTTCAAATGAGGTTATTATTAGTTCTTGCTCTTTTAAAAATCGGTGTTGATGCGTACTGTCTAAAGGATGCGTTTTGACTTCATTTTTTTTTATAATTTCAATATCATTGGTCAGATAATTATCAAACTCTGGCCATATTACCTCATTATCTACAACGTTGTAGAAAAACTGAAGTTTAAGTTTTATCTGTTCACCTATTACAATGGTATGTCTTTGTAAACTAACAGCTGCCGAATCATTGTTGATTTGATACCCCAAGGCGCTAAAACTTACTACAAATACTATGATAATTTTTAATACTTTCATCAATTAAGCACGTCTTTTAAATAAGTTCATCAATGGTTTAATATAGTCTTTGTCCGTAGAAATTTCCACTTTGTCTATGTTGTACTTTTTAAACATTTCCAATACCTCATTGTTAAATTTTATTTGCTCCTTTTTATATTTTTCTCTTACGGATTTTAAAGAAGTATTGACCCATTTTGTTTTACCACTTTCCAAGTCTTTAAATTTAGCCATTCCTATTTTTGGCAATTCTACTTCGGCTTTATCATTAATTTTTAAAGCAATTAAATCGTGTCTTTTACTTGTAATTTTGAGCGCTTCTTGATAACCTTTTGTTCTAAAATCACTGATTAAAAAAGCTGTTGAACGTTTTTTAATCATTTTTGAGAAATACTTTAATGCTTCACTAATGTTGGTAGATTTACCTGTTGGCTGTATATTTATAAGCTCTCTGATAATTCTTAAAATGTGTGACTTACCTTTTTTTGGCGGAATAAATTTTTCTATTTTATCAGAGAACATAATTACACCTATTCTATCTTTATTTGATGAGGCAGAAAAAGCAAGTACAGCACAAAGTTCAGTTATCAATTCTCTTTTAAGTTGATTTGCCGTACCAAACATTGTAGAGTTAGATATGTCAACCAACAACATTACGGTTAGTTCTCTTTCTTCTTCAAAAACTTTAACAAATGGGTCGTTAAAACGTGCGGTAACGTTCCAGTCAATGGTTCTAATTTCGTCACCAACGGCGTACTCTCGAACTTCACTAAACGCCATTCCCTTTCCTTTAAATGCCGAATGGTATTCACCCGAAAAAATTTGAGACGTTAACCCTTTGGTTTTGATTTCAATTTTTCTAACCTTACGTATGAGCTCTTTTGTATCCATTATGTTATTGTTTTACGGTACTTGAACAGCATCCATAATCATTCTAACAATATCGGCTTGGGTTATATCCTCTGCTTCTGCTTCATAAGTTAAGCCTATTCGGTGTTGTAAAACGTCAGGGCAAACCGCTCTCACATCTTCAGGAATCACAAAACCTCTACGGTTAATAAAGGCGTAAGCTTTTGCCGCAAGTGCTAAATTAATTGATGCTCTTGGTGATGCACCAAAATGTATTAAAAATTCTAATTTGTTTAAATCATAACTTTTTGGTTGTCTGGTAGCAAACACAAGGTCAATAATGTATTGCTCAATTTTTTCATCTAAATACACCTCTTTAACCAACGACTTGGCTTTGGCTATTTGTTCTAAAGAAATAACTTGTTTTGCTTTTGGAAATCCCTCTTTAGAAATACTTTGTCTAATAATTAATTTTTCCTCTTCTTTTGATGGATAATCTAAATTAACTTTAAGCATAAATCTATCCACTTGTGCTTCTGGTAAAGGGTAAGTACCTTCCTGCTCAACAGGGTTTTGTGTAGCAAGCACTAAAAAAGGCTCAGGTAATTTATATGTTGTTTCTCCAATAGTTACTTGGCGTTCTTGCATTGCCTCTAATAAAGCTGATTGTACCTTTGCTGGTGCTCTGTTAATTTCATCCGCCAACACAAAATTGGCAAAAACAGGTCCTTTTTTAACGGCAAATTCTTCTTTTTTTTGGCTATACATCATTGTACCTATAACGTCTGCCGGTAATAAATCGGGGGTAAATTGAATTCTACTAAAGTCTCCCCCAATAGCACTTGACAAGGTATTAATGGCTAAAGTTTTTGCTAATCCCGGAACACCTTCAAGCAAAATATGTCCATCCGCCAACAACCCTATTAATAATCGGTCAATCATATAACTTTGACCTACAATTACTTTATTAATTTCGGTTTTAAGTAAACTTAAAAATCCACTTTCTAACTGAATTTTTTCGTTTAATTCTTGAATTGAAACATTTGTACTATTTGATGATATTTCTTCCATATTTTCTTATCTTTTTTATGTAACCACACAAAAATAAACAATCAGCCCACGTGTTTGCAAGTTTTGAGTGTTAATAAATGTTAAGCTGTGTTTTACCTAATGAAATTACCAAATATGTATATGTAAATTCAATTAGTCAATGCAACTTTTAGGTGTATTTTTATATCAACCTTTAAGTTGAATATATTTGTGCAACAGGCACAAAGTGTAAAAATCATTGGTCAATAAGTGATTAATCCAAAGTTAGTGCTTAAAAACGCCCGACACCTTATATACATTAAGGTCTCCTCTAAATTAAACCGTGATTATGCAATAGGATTTGATTATTAGACATAAACAACTAAAGATGTTATCTTTGTATAAAATAATATTTTCACC
>DQTE01000065.1 GCA_015662905.1 Crocinitomix sp.
AAATTAATGTTACAATGAATTCAACAGGAACAGACCTTGAAACTGTTATTGTAACTGCATTAGGTATTTCTAGAGATAAAAAATCTTTGGGGTATGCTGTTACTGAAGTAAACCAATCTGAAATTAGTGGTCGTTCTGAAGGCGATATTGCACGTGTTCTAAATGGTAAAGCTTCTGGTGTTCAAATCACACAACAAAGTGGTATGTCTGGATCTGGTACCAATATGTTAATTAGAGGTATGAACTCTTTTACTGGTAGTAATCAACCTTTATTTATTGTAGATGGTGTACCTTTTAGTAGTGATACTAATGAACAAGGAAATTTCGTTAACGGAAACAATGGATCTAGTAGATTTTTAGATCTAGACCCTAATAATATTGAAAGTATGAGTATTTTAAAAGGTCTTGCTGCAGCGACACTTTATGGCTCTGATGGTAGAAATGGTGTTGTCTTAATTACCACAAAAGGTGGAGCTTCAAATAAGATAGGATCTAAAAAAACAGAAATATCTTTTAGTTCCTCTGTATTCTTCAATAAAATAGGGTCACTCCCTAATTACCAAAATGAATATGGAGGTGGTTTTGATCAAAGCTTTGGCTGGTTCTTTAGTAACTGGGGTCCTGCATTTAGTGATACTGGAGCAGCAAGTCATCTTAACGATACTTCAGGTTACTTTATTGAGCCTGGCGTTTTATCTCACCCATACTCTACTGCCTCACCTACAACTGGTACGCCACAAGCTTTTCCTGAATTTGCTGGTCAAGGCTATGACTATAAACCTTATGATGGCGTAAAAGATTTCTTTAGAACTGGTATTGTTTTAAGCAACAACGTTAATGCTCGTGGTAGCTCTGAAAATGGAAAAGTATCATATAACGCAAACTTTGGTTTATTAGATGATCAAGGTTTTACTCCTGGTAATAAATTAAGTAGAAAAACCTTTAGTTTAGGTGGTAATGCAAAATTATCAAATAAATTTACTATTGGAGGTACAATGAACTATGCTAATACTGATTTTGTTACTCCTCCGGTCTCTGCAGGTTATGGTAGTAACGTTGATAGTGACGCAACAAATGCTTCGGTATTTGCAAATTTATTTTATACTCCTAGAAGTGTAGATTTAATGAATTTACCTTATCAAAATCCGATTACTGGAGAATCTGTTTATTATAGACAAAATAATAGTATTCAACATCCATTATGGACTGTTCATAATGCTCAAAATTCTCAAAATACAAATCGTGTATTTGGAGGTGTTTCATTAACTTATGCTCTTACAGACGACTTAAATATTTCATATAGATATGGTTTAGACATGTATAGCGAGAATAATGTTAACTATTCTAATAAAGGTGGTAAAACAGCATCTGAAGATACGCAATCTGGTATCTACCAAACATGGAACAATACAAATAAAATTACCGATCATAATATTATGGTTAATGGTTCGCATAAATTCAATGATGACATAGACATTAAATATACCGTAGGTGCGACCGCTAAAAATGAAGTTTTTGATCAAAATGGTACTTCAAGTGTTGGACAGCATGTATTTAATGTTCTGAGACATAGTAATTTTGCAAATCAGAAAGGAATTCAACATTTTAATGAAAGAAATATCATAGGGCTTTTTGCTCAAACTGATTTTGGTTATAAAAATTACTTATACTTAACACTAGCCGCAAGAAAAGATTGGGTTTCAAATTTAGCATCAGCTAATAGATCTATAACTTACCCAAGTGCTAGTTTATCTTTTATTCCAACAAAATTTTGGAAAAATGATTACGTAAATTATTTGAAATTTAGAATGGGTTATGGTACATCTGCAAATTTTGCACCAGGTTATCCTACAGCCTCATATATAACACTTGATGCCCAATACCACCAAAATGGAGATGGTGTTGATGTTGTTACTAACTCTGTAGGAAACACTTTAGGAAATCCAGATTTAAAACCCGAACTAATTGGAGAACTTGAATTTGGAATTGAAGCTAGATTCTTAAAAAATAGAATGAGCATAGACGCTTCTATTTATAAGAGAAGTACTAATGACTTAATTATTAATAGACCTTTAGATCCTTCTACTGGATATACTAATATGCAAACTAATATTGGTTTGATAACCAACAATGGTGTTGAAATTGATTTAAATGCTGATGTTTTTAAAGACACTAAAATAAAATGGAATACTAACATTAATTGGTCTAAAAGTAATGCTATTGTTAAAGACTTAGGTGATACTGAAATGATAGTTTATTCTGGTTTTAGTAGTAAAGGTAATGCAGCTATTGAAGGAGAACCTCTAACAACTATGGTCGGTTCAACTATCAAAAGAGACAATGATGGTAACTTTGTAATTAATTCTGATGGTTCGTATGAAACAGATAACGATACCAAAATAATTGGTGATGCAAACCCTGACTTTAAAATGAATTTTTCTAATGTTATTTCTTATAAAAACTTTTCATTAAATTTCTTAACTAGTTGGACACAAGGAGGCGATATGTACTCAACTACTGTTGCTACATTATTAGGTAGAGGAGTTGTTAATGATGATAATTTTGACAGAAATAACACATTTATTTTACCTGGTGTTAATGCAGCTGGAGAAACTAATCAAGTTCAAATTAATAATTCAAAATATTATTTTAACAATGTTTTATATGGACCAGATGAAACTAAAGTTTATGACGCTACAGTATTTAGATTACAAGAAGTATCTTTAAGCTATAGATTAGCTGGTAAATTAATTCAAAAATTACCTTTTGGGTCTATTGAATTTACACTTTCTGGAAACAATTTATGGTTTTATACTCCTTATATTCCTAAGAACACTAATTTTGACCCTAACGTAGCAGGTTTAGGAGTTGGTAACGGGTCTGGTTTTGAATACATTAACGGACCAAGTTCCAAAAGGTATGGATTCAGCATAAAAGCTACATTTTAATTAATATAAAACAGATTTAAATCATGAAAAAAACAATTTTATTTATAAAAACATTATTATTCTTAGGAGTTATTATTTTAACTTCATGTAAGGGTGATATAACAGAATTGGATTTAACTGAAAATCCAAATTTTTACAACGAAGCTGATGCAGATTTCTTGCTAAACAAAGTTCAAATAGACTTTGCAAAAATGTTTGAAAAATTTCAGAAAACTGCTGGAGAAACAACAAGACTATATTACATGAATGGTAGAGATTACTCTAATGCTTATAGTCCTTCAAGGTTTGATGCAAGATGGCAAAATGCTTATGCAGAAATCTTAACAGACATTAAAGAAATGAAGAAAACTACAAGTGAAAAAGGTTTAATACACCATGAAGCTATTAGTCAAATCATTGAGGCATATACACTAACTACTCTTGTTGACTTTTTTGGAGATATTCCTTATACCGAAACACTACAAGGTGCTGATAATTTTAACCCTATGATTGACGATGGAGCTAGTGTTTATCAAGCTGCTTTTAATCTTTTAGATGATGCTATTAATAAATTTGAATCGGATGTAAGTGCTGAACCAAAAAATGATTTTTATTATAATAAAGATTGGGCTAAATGGATTAAACTTGCTAACACGCTTAAAATGCAAATGTATGTTAACACAAGGTTAGTAGATAGCAATGCTATTAACGAATTTAACGCAATTGTAACTGATGGAAACTATATAACAGATTATGCAGATGATTTTCAATTCCAATGGGGATCTAATGTTTCTCAACCTGACACAAGGCATCCTAGATATACTGACAATTACACATCTACAGGAGGTGAAGAATATATGTCAAACTCTTTAATGGATTATATGACTGGTCTTGATGACGGAGCTTATTCTAGCCCTAATCATTTTGACCCTAGAACACTTTTTTACTTTTATCGTCAAGTATCTGCTACTCCTGGTTTTGGTGGAGAGCCTGTAAGCGAAGAAGTACTTGAATGTGGTATTTTACCAGATCCTCCACACTATGCTGGTTATACTTATTGTGGAATTCCTAAAGGGTGGTGGGGAAGAGATCATGGAAATGATAATGGTATACCACCAGATAACTTCTTAAGAACTCTTGCTGGAGTATACCCAACTGGAGGTAAATTAGATGATTTAAGTTATACTGCACAATCAAATACTACTCTTGAAAATGGTGGTAACGGTATCACCCCATTAATGCTAGCTTCATGGGCTAAATTCATGATTGCAGAAGTTAATATGGCAAACAACAATCCGGGTGATGCAAAAACAGCGTTATTAGAGGGGATGGATTTATCTTGGAATAAAGTAAATAATTTCGCTCCTAAAACTGATAGATTTAATATAATTTTTGATGGTGTAAATAATCTTCCAACAATTCAATCTTATTATGACGATTTTAAAAATGAAATTGAAACAGATTGGGATACTGGAGATATGAATAGTAAATGGAATATTTTATCAAACCAATACTTTGTTGCTTCTTATGGAAATGGTATGAATACTTATAATTACTATAGAAGAACTGGATTTCCAACTAATTTACAACCTAACTTAGACCCAAACCCTGGTAGTTTTATTAGATCTTTTTATTACCCTGCAAATTTTGTAAACAATAACGCTAATGCTACCCAGAAAAGTGGTGTGAATGTAAAAGTTTTTTGGGATAACAACCCTGAATCTCCTGCCTTCCCACAATCTAATTAAATTCTTAAATTTTAAAAATATGAACAAAATAAATATAATAATATTGGTTGGTTTGCTAATTTTTACTTTTAGCTGTAAAGAACCAGATAATGCCATTTATTCAATATTAAATGACACTGAATATGGCGCTGCGCTTAGAACAAAAGAACGTATTAGTAATGACTTTAACATATTTGATTTATCTTCAAAATGGGAAGTTATTATTGAAGAACAAGATGAAGAATATGGGAATTTACTTAACAATGTAAATGTTTTTGTTGGATTTATTGATAATTTTGATGATGGAGTAGATAATAATAAAGAAGAAGTATTAGTTAAGACAATTCAATCTAGTGATTTTTCTACCAGTTCTAATGGATTACCAGAAACAACCTTAAGTGTTGTTTTTCAAGAAGCAATTGATGCTTTAAATTTAGCTGTTGGTGAATATAATGGAGGTGATAGTTTTCCTATCAGATTAGAGTTAGTATTAACTGATGGAAGAAAATTTAGCGCTGCCTCATCAAGTAGCACTCTTCAACAGTCATACTGGAATTCTCCTTTTGCCTATAAAGCAAATATTTTATGCGTACCTGACTCACCTATTACTGGAGATTATTTACTTAACATGCAAGACTCTTATGGCGATGGTTGGAATGGAGCTTCTGTCAGAGTAACTATTGATGGAGTAGCTACGGATTACACTATTGATGACGGCTCATCAAATAACGCAACAATTACTGTTCCTGTAGGAGCAACTTCATTAACCTGGGAGTTTGTTTCAGGTGCTTGGGACAGTGAAGTTACATTTCAAATAACTGGACCTAATAGCGGAAATATCATTGGTGACTATGGACCTTCACCTGCCGCAGGAGTATTTAGCCTAAATCTTTGTAACGAATAAGTTTATCAATAATTATTTGAATGAAAAACCACCTACTAGTTAGGTGGTTTTTTTATGCCATCTTGTCAGAAAACAAAAAATGGTATTCTATTTGAAATAAAAACATTAAAAACATAAACGATT
>DQTE01000216.1 GCA_015662905.1 Crocinitomix sp.
CATATTCACTATCTACACCTATGTTTAACCTTGCGGTTTGCTGAAGAGGTATATTAGGTAATAACTGTTCTATTTGTAGGGACAATAAACCTGCAGAATAATTGGTAAACGCCCCTTTATCATCCAAATAATAGCCAAACCTTGCGGGATAATTTCTATCATTTAATACTTTGGTACTTCCTGTATAATCTCCTGTCCATAAAGTAGTGTTTAAAGCAATTTTAGTATCTAAATAGCGATATTGTATCAAAACGGCTCCGGTTCTATATCTGTCTCTCCACCCTTTACCCCAACCAAACAAATCATTTTGTGTGGCAAGTGTAAAACTTTTAATATTTAGGTTTAAAATTCCGCTACCTTGTGAGGTTTGTTGTTTATCCCAATAATATAAATAAGTATAACCCATTGAATACTGATAAGCCATATTATTATCAATTAAACCAATAAAGTTATTAGATATGGTATCAGACTTAACAAAGCCTAATTGACTACCAATTCCAAATTGTATTTCGGGTGTAGATTGATTTAGGGCTAAGGTTTTAAAATTGTACAAAATATTTATTTGCGAATTGAGTTGTACAAATTGATAGGTGTAAAAAAAAGAAGAACGTAATCCGATACGTTTGACTTTATTTCCAAATGAAAAACTAAGACCGGCAGAAAATCCAAAATTTGCTGTTTGAGCACAACTACAATTTGAATATAAAAAAATAAATATGTAAAAAATAAATTTCATTGTACATTTACAATCATAATACTAAAAAGTGTACCAAAATGATATGTTTTAACAGAAAAACACCTATATAGTTGTTTTTCAGTGCTTTAACTCAAACAAAAAATAACTTCAGTATTTTAAATAACTCAACAACGGTATAGTGTTTTCCTTTGGACAATTACAAAAATGGCTTAGAAAGCTTTATTTTACGTTTTTTCTTAAAATATATATCTGAGATGAGTAAGAATCTTGTTTGGCTTTTAAATTTGACTTCAAACCTGTATAAAAAGCGGAAAATAAATTTCCACCTTTATATTTTTCACTTAACATTGACACATAAAAAGAATCAAACTTCATTGGTAGTATTTTATCAACCCTCATATTATATTGTTCAAATAAATTTTTGATATCCTTAGGTTGAAAATGATATAAATGGATAGGTAAATCATAAGCCGCCCAATGAGATTTATATTTTTTAGCATCATAGGCACTCATATTTGGAACAGCAATAATCAATGTGCCATTATGCTTTAAAACAGAAGTAATTTGTTTTAAGTCATCTTTTAAATGATAAACGTGTTCTAACACGTGCCACATTGTAATAATGTCCATAGAATCATCTTTTAATTTATATAATTCTTCTATGGGTTTAATATTGGCTTTATGTAGTTCTTTGGCAAGTTGTCGGGCATCTTCATCTGGTTCTAAACCTAACGCATTAAAGTTGGCGGAAGTGGCTGCATTTATAAAATGACCTGTTCCTGCTCCAATGTCTAACAATTGTTTTCCGTTGGCTAATTTACTAATCAATTTAACTTTTTGCTTTAATGTGTACGACCTAACCAATTGATATATTTTATTTATTAGACCTTTGTTGGTTGAGGTGTGCGACACATAGGACTCCGCTTTATAATAACTACCAATATCTTCTAATTTTGGGATAGGGTTTGTAAAATGAAAACCACAATTTTTACATTCAACTATGGTAAACATTTTTTGACTTACTGTATAGTCCTTTGCCTCTAAGAATTTTTCAAACGCTGTGGCGTTACAAATAGGACAATTAGAAATGTGATATAATTCATTCATATATTTATCTACCTAAAAACACTAATAAGACAGAAACATCAGAGGGTGAAACACCACTAATTCTACTGGCTTGTCCTATAGTTACAGGTTTAATTTTAGTTAATTTTTCAACCGCCTCAGCAGACAAGGAAGAAAATGAGGCGTAATCTATATGTGGTGGTATTTTTACGTTTTCTAATCTGGTAAGTTTATTGGCGTTATCTTGTTCTCTTGAAATATAGCCATCATATTTAATTTGTATTTCAGCCTGCTCCAATGCATCTTGGTGAGTGTTTTTAAATAATTCTAATTTGTTTTTAACCAAAGGCGAAAATTCAATTAAATGATTTAATTTAACGTGAGGTCTGCTTAAAATTGTAAAGGCTTTTTGCTTTTGCTTGATAGGTGATGAGTTTATACTTTCAAAAAAACTATTGATTTCATCCGGTGCAACAGAGGTGTTTTTAAGTATTTGTTTAACTTCTTTAGTATGTTTAATTTTACTTTCCATTTTTCGCAAACGACTTTCATCAGCAAGACCTATATCAAACCCTTTTTGTGTGAGTCTTAAATCGGCATTGTCTTGACGTAATAAAATTCTAAATTCTGCTCTTGAAGTAAACATTCTGTAAGGTTCTTTAGTTCCTTTTGTTATTAAATCATCAATAAGCACTCCAATGTAAGCATCAGAACGTCCCAAAATAAAAGGTGTTTTATCATTTATTTTATGATGGGCATTTATACCTGCCATTAATCCTTGTGCCGCCGCTTCTTCATAACCCGTTGTACCATTAATTTGTCCTGCAAAATATAAATTATCAACCAATTTAGTTTCTAACGTATGTTTGAGTTGAGTAGGCGGAAAATAATCGTATTCTATGGCGTAGCCAGGTCTGAACATTTTAGCATTTTCAAATCCTTTTATTGACCTCAAGGCTTTAAGCTGAACTTCTTCTGGAAGAGAGGTGCTAAACCCATTTACATAAATTTCAATCGTATCCCAGCCTTCTGGTTCAACAAAAATTTGATGACGTTCACGTTCGGCAAATCTTGTTATTTTATCTTCTATTGAAGGACAATACCTTGGCCCTGTACTTTTAATAGCACCATTAAACATAGGCGACCTATCAAAACCTTCTTTTAAAAATTCGTGGGTTTGTATATTAGTGTAAGTAATATGACAAGGTCTTTGTTTAGACAAGGGTTGGGTTTCATCAGAAAACGAAAATTTTGAAGGGAAAGTATCTCCCCCTTGCTCTTCCATTTTAGAATAATCCAAAGAGCGACCATCAACCCTTGGTGGGGTACCTGTTTTCATTCTACCTGACTCAAACCCTAAGTCAATTAAATTTTCAGTAATACCATAAGAGGCACTTTCAGCGGCTCTACCACCAGAGAATTGTTTTTCTCCTAAATGAATTAGTCCGTTTAAAAAAGTACCATTGGTCAATATAACCGACTTGGCTTTAACTGTAATACCCATTGCTGTTTTTACACCAACGACTTTTCCGTTTTCAACCACAATACCTTTTGCCATATCTTGCCAAAAATCAAGGTTAGGCGTTTGTTCAAGTTTTAACCTCCAAGTTTGGGCGAATAACATTCGGTCGTTTTGTGTGCGTGGCGACCACATTGCAGGACCTTTAGAAAGGTTTAGCATTCTGAACTGAATGGCACTTTTGTCTGACACAATACCAGACCCCCCACCCAAGGCATCAATCTCCCTCACAATTTGACCTTTTGCCACTCCACCCATTGCTGGATTACAAGACATTTGCGCAATGGTATTCAAATTCATTGTGATTAACAAAGTAGAAGACCCCATTGTTGCCGCCGCGTGTGCTGCTTCACAACCAGCGTGACCACCACCTACTACAATTATGTCGTATTCTTTTAACATTGTTTTGTTTTATGTTTCACGTGAAACATTTTTGTTGTTGTTTATATTTTTTTGCAATGTTTCACGTGAAACATCTCTTAAGTTTAATGCAACTTCTTCTTGTGTTGTCATTTCTAATTGTTCTTCTTCTGTTTTATCATTAAACCCAATTAAATGGAGAACACCGTGAATAACAACTCGATCTAACTCCTCATTAAAATCATTGTTTGAATATAATTTAGCGTTTTCTCTAACTGTATCTAAACTAATAAAAATGTCACCGTTTAAAGTATTACTTTTATTATAATTAAAGGTAATAATATCAGTATTATAATGATGGTTAAGGTATTGTTTATTAATCTCTAAAATATAATCATCTGAACAGAAAATATAATTTAATTCTCCTATTTGTTTATGGTGTAAATCGGCAATATGTTTAATCCATAAACTAAAAAAATCCGTTCGCTGTTGGGCTAACGGAAAGGATGTGTTTTCAAAGTTAAAATTAATCTCGTTCATTACACCACAAAGGTAATACTAACTTTTGAACCATTATTAAAAAATTCTACTTTATCTGATAAGTTTTTCATTAAGAAAATGCCCCTACCGTCAGGTTTTTCTAAATTTTCTATAGCGGTAGGGTCGGGTAGTTTAGTAAAGTCAAATCCTTCTCCTTCGTCTTCAACGGTAAAAACTATGTGTGTTTGATTATTTTCTTGAGTGACTGTAATAGTTACCTTCTTATTTATTTGTTCTTTGTTGCCGTGTAATATAGCATTATTTACAGCTTCTGTTACCGCAATTAATATGTTACCATATATTTCTTCATTTATATGTAAATCTTCACATACTTTATCAATGAGTTTTTCGACCTCTGATGTTTTTTGTATGTCAGAATTTATAACTAATTTATGCATTAATTTAATGATTTACCGAGTTAAAATATTCATTTATTAAGTTTTTATAATAAATCCTTAAACCAAGAGGAATGGACTTTAGAAGTTCAATTTCCGCTTGTTTCTTTTTGTTATACTCTGATAAATCTATTTGGTTACCATCATTTGTATTTTTTCCAGATTTTGATTCTCTTTTTTCTGAATATCCTCTTTCTAACAAGGCTTTTTCGCTTTCTAATAAGCGCGTATAAATTTCTTGTTGACGCTTTAAGAGGTTATTGGTGTAGTTTCCATTTAATAAATCATTTTCTAATTTTTCAATTTCATCAATAAGTTCGTTTAATTGGTTACCGTTTCCGCTTCCGTCTTTATTTAACTCTTGTCTTAATTGTTGAAGTGCTTTTTTCATTTGACCTTGTTTAAAGGCCATTTTAGCAATATCTTCTTGAGAAAGTCCTGGTATTGGGCTTCCTTTTTGACCACCAGGTTTTGTGCCTCCTGGCCCTCCTTTTTTGCCATCTTTTCCTCCTGGTTTATTGCCATTTTTCATTTTTGATATTTGTTCTTTCATTTGCTGTTTAAGTTGTTCCATTGACATTTGGCTTGACTTTGGTTTACCCGAACCAGAACCTCCAGGTTTACTACAAGACCCACTTCCGGGTTGACCTTGTTTTTTGGATTGTTCCTGCATTTGTTCTAAGACTTCAGCTAACATTAACGCCAAATTGTTATAAGATGTAAAAGCGTATTGTTGATGTTGGGATAGATAAGTTTTTTGACGTTTTTCAGAATACTCTAAAGCCTTATTGAGGTTGTAGTTTAAATCAGATAATTCATCATTGATAAAACTTTCTAATTGAAAAACTCTTTTGCTGAGGGCTACTAAGGAATCTTTTACAATTTGTGTGGACTGTTGTATTTGTAATTGTTTTCTGGTAAGTAAAAGAAACTTTGGGTCGGTAGTGCCCGTTTTTTTAAATTGAGTCATTAAATCTTCTTGCTGATGAGAAAGTGAAACTAAATTTTCCAATAAAAACCTTAAAGCATCCATATCTTCTTCTGCTTGTTGTTCTTGTGATTGGGATTGCATATTACTAATTTGCTGTGCCATTTCTTTCATCATTTCTGATGCTTTATGCTGATTTTTTTCGGACTTGTTAGTTTTACCATTGTCTAAGTTTTCTTTTGATTCTTGTAATTCGTTGTCAATATTTTGTTCTAATTCTTCATCAAAATTTAAGTTACGTGGGGATTCAAGTTGTTGATTCATTTGTTTAGATTGTTCAATGTCTTTTTGAATTTCATCAAATTTTTTATTAATTTCTTCTTGTATTTTAGCTAACTCTTTATCCGATAAAGTTTTTTCATCAGTAAGCTTTTGTAGTTCTTCTTGCTCTTTGCTTAATTGGATTAGTTGTTCTTCAATACTTTCTAATTTTAAATCTAACTCAAGATTTTTAAACAATTCTAAAGCTCTGTCAAGTTCTTCTTCTAAGGCTTCTTGATTTTTTTCCATCTCTTCTAAGTTTTCAATCAAGTTATCCTTGTTCATTTCGTCCATTAGCTTTTGAAGTTCTTCCATTAATTCTTTAAGCTCATCATCCATTAGCTCTTCTAAAAGTTTTTCTAATTGTTCTTGCTTTTGAAGAAGCTCCTCAGAGTTTTCTATATACTCTTTTTCATTCTGTTTATTGTCGTTATACTTTTGTTTAAGGTCATCAATTTCCTTTTGTAGCTCTTGTTGCATTTGCATTAAGTTTTCAAGATTTTGTTTGTCTTTCCAATCTGGGGATTTCTTATTGATAAGTTCATTTTTAATATCAGTAATATTCTTTTTTATGTCTTTTGCTTTATCATTGGCTTTATCCATTGATGATTCTAATTCTTTATTATTGTCGGACAATAAATTTTCAAGGGAATCTAAGGTTGGAACGGTAAACACTTTTTTTACTGAACTTGTTGATTTATAGTTATTTATAGCATCATTATCGGTAACAGTAAAAACATATTCTAATTGGTCTCCTGGTTTTAGATTAAAGTGTGAATAGTTGATTTGGTGGAAGAAAAGTTGTTTTGTTAACTTAGGGTTGATACCAATAGATTGAGTTTGTTTAATTGTAGAATCCTTACGTATAACTTTGGTGGTTAAAATGAGAGATTTAAAACCGTAGTCATCAGATATGTTTCCTTCAATATAATGTTGAAATGTATTTAAAGAATCAGTTTTATCAGTAATTGAGATGGTAGGGTAAGCGTCAGGAATTACATTAATGGAATAGTTGAGCGTATCGGCATTTTGAATATCGGGTGATGATAAAACCAAACTATAATTGATAGAGGTAAACACTTGTTGATTAAACTTAAATTGGTTAGATAAATCGGTTAAAACGTTAAAAGCGGTATCTTGAAACAAAACTGTTAATTGTTTGGTGTTTTTACCCGTTAATTGCCATTCTATACGTGTACCTTCGGGCACTGAAAGGTCTCCTATATTGTTTAATGATTCA
>DQTE01000117.1 GCA_015662905.1 Crocinitomix sp.
AAAATTTCACCTGAGGTTTTATTTGTTGGCTACATTTTTATCTTGAACTTTTTTGGTTTATTTCTATTTTCAGTTTTCTTACAGCCTGTTTTTCTTTTAAGATATTTAGTATTTATCATTCCTTTTTACTTTATTTTAATAGCGTATTTACTGTCGTATTTATATCCTACAAAAATAAATTTGTATCACAGTTTTATCATACTCATTCCTTATATTTTTACTATGCAATTTATACCAGATAATAATAGAGAAGGCGACAGAATTGCTTATATTGTTAATAAAAAAATTAAACAACAAAAATTATATCGTATTTACATCTGCCCGCCGTGGTATAATTTAACGTTTTATTACCATTTTGATAAAAAATTATTTAAAAACACTGACGCTATAGGCCAATTAAAAGAAACCGAACATATAAAACCTGTATATTCTTTTGATGATATTAATATTTCAGAGGAAACACAACAAGTTATTTTTGTGGATGCGTATTCTAATTTTTTATTTTCAAATAACAATATAAAATCAGGATTTAATGATAATTTTGTCTTAAAAGATTCAATACACTTTAAAGGCGATTACATAGTTTACGAATTTATTAAGAATGATAACTAAAATAAATATAATAGGCGCAGGAAATGTGGCTACTCATTTAGCAAAAGTGTTATTTGCTAACCAGATAAAAATTACTACAATTTATTCTAAACAGTTATCAAATGCAATTCAATTGGCTAATAAAGTACAAGCTATACCTACTCATCATCTTAATGGCTTTGATACTAATGTTGATTTAAACATTATATGTGTAAAAGATGATGCCATTAAAGAAGTGATTAAATTTTTACCTAAAGATATTCCCTTGGTACACACCTCTGGGTCGGTGGAAATAGATGTTTTATCTGATTTTAAGCAAAATGGTATTTTGTATCCTTTACAAACATTTAGTAAAAACAGAACCATTAATATGGCTGAAATTCCATTTTTAATAGAAACCAATACCACTTTTTTTAGAGATATTCTGACAGAATTTTGTCATAAAAATTTATCTACTTTTACACAAATTACCAGTTCAGAATTGAGAAAAAAAATACATTTGTCTGCGGTAATTTCCAATAATTTTATAACGGCTTTACTTCACGAATCTGAAAAAATTTTAGACAAAGAGGGTATTGACTTAAAACTACTAAAGCCTCTACTTTTTGAAACCCTACAAAAGGCTTTTGAGGAATCTCCGTTACATTCGCAAACGGGACCGGCTAAAAGAAAAGATTTTGATGTAATATCTAAACAATCTGAAATGATTAATCATTCCAAACTCAAACAAATCTATAACTTAATAACCGAGTTGATTATAGAGCAACAAAACACTATTGTTTAATAATTTTTGTGGAATAATTTCCCTCATTGGTTTGAACAGTTAAAATATATACGCCAATTTTTAAATGTTGTAAATCAATAACAGTGTTAGTGTTAGATGATGTATAAACAAGTTGACCAGAATAATCAAAAACATTAATTTGGTGTTCAGTAGGCAGACCTTCAATAGTAATTATGTTGTTAAATAGGGTAGGATATACTTTTAATTTTGAGTCCTGTACAATGTCTTTATAAGATAATGTAATTATTTCATTTACTAAATCTTGTGATACTTGAAACGGTACAGAATACGCTAAATCAGTTTTTAAAATAAATATGTTCATTCCACCGGTAGAATTATAAGTCATATCGCCAACTGAAACAATACCTCCGTCATAGCATCTGTCCATTGCATATACAACGTCATCACCATCATCTCCAAAGTTATTTATATATGCCAAAACATAAAAAGTAGTATTGGTTGACCTGCCAATAAACCCTTCAGAAGAATTTGGCACATCTATCCCCCAAGTTGTAGTTGAACCGCTATAAATAAACTGGTTATTACTTAAATATATCATATCATTAACATATTCCTGTCCTAATGTTTCCCCTCCCCTTGATGTATCACTAACAGTGGTGCCGTTATCGGTTATAAAATAATACCAAAAATCCTGACCGCAGTCGCAATCGTTAGGGTGATTATAATCTCTTGTACCACCTGCTACATAACCACCTAACGAAGTTGTAATTTTAGTAATAGAATTAAAATAATCATCTTTATCTTGACCAGCAACTTTTACCCAGCCTAAGCTACCGTTTTTGTGATACTTTAGAATTAAACCGTCATTCATACCGTTTCCAAAAGAGGTAGTGCCTCCTGAAATTACGAGAGAATCACCATCTAATAATACTGCATTTGCGTAATCATCTGCCGAACCACCATAGGTTCTGGTCCATAAAGTATCTCCGTTTTTATCTGTTCTTACAATGTAAATATCCATATTGCCATTACCGTAGCTATAGGTTTCACCCACTAAAACATAACCACTGTCTGGCATTTGTATTAAGTCGTGAGCTCTATCCCAATCCGAGCCTCCGTAGGTTTTTTCCCAAATAGGTACACCGTTTATATCTGCTTTCACCAAATAAAAATCAAACCCTCCATTGCCAAAACTATTGGTATATCCTCCAAGTGCATAAACCGAATCTAAAGTAACTACAACGGCCTCTCCCCAATCAGCTCCTGCTCCTCCATAATTGTAAGACCATTTAAAATTTCCCAAAGAATCTACTTTTAATAAAAAAGCATCAGCATTTCCATTGTAAAAACTACTTGATGAACCTGTAACGATATAACCTGTATCTAAATCTTGCTTAATATCTCTACCGTGGTCATATCCATTATTACCATAAGATTTTATAAAGTTAATTTGTGATATACCACTATATGTTAAAAATAACCCTATAATAATTATAATTGATTTCATAGTTTCAAAATTTAATATTCATTGATATGTTTAAACTTTTTCCAAAGCCATACTTTGGCAATATAAATCCAATTAAATCATAAGTGCCAAGATGTACTTGAAATTTATTCTTTATAAAATAATTGGCTGACAGTCCTAATTTTAAACCGCCAAAACCTCCATAGGCTAATCTTGTTGATAGTCCTAATGATGAAATAGGGGAGTAGTACGCCCCAAAAAAACCGTAAGGTCTATAGTCTGATGAAATTAAAGCTTTTAAACCAAAAATAAATTGTAATTTTTGAGAAGAATATCTATTGGCTAATTTTTGAATAGAAATTTCAAACGGTAAAACCTCTGCGTGTTGTCGTAATCCATTGAAAAACCCCAAAGTATCGGTGCTGTATAATGGTGCGGATGATGAATCTCTACTCAATAAATCTGTAATTTCAAATCCGCTAAAAACGTTAGCTGAATCTACATAGGTAAATCGTGTGTTTTTATCCCAAAAGATTACCCCAAAATTAGACAGTTTAATATTTATAACTTGTGAACGTTTCTTTTTATCTACATAAATAAAATTGTGTTCAAAGTCAAATGAAAAACCATAACCTTTTGAATCAAAATATGATTTTATTGTGTCTGAACTATAACCTTCGGCGTTTAAATTAAATTTTATAGAATCAGAGGCAGAAGATGAATACATCCAAGTATCTCCTAATCTGTAATTTTCAAGTCTATTACCTAATAAAAAATCTACTTTTAAATAAGACTTGTATTTTTTATGTAACAACCCAAAACCTATTTTTTGATAGTGTATATATTGTGCGTGAGAGAATGAAAAATCCATTGTGTCTCCTAAATAATTTTGATTGCCATAAAAAATAGTGTTAAACAAATCACTACTTATGTTGGTAGATATATAGTTAACATCTTCTAACGAAAACACTAAACCTAAATTAGGTCTATTTTTAAGTGGTGTGATGTCATAATTAAAATATAGAATTCTTTGTTCTATTTCACCACCAAAAGAATTAAGTTTACCTAATTTTGATTGGTTAAAATCTTTAATGCTTTGAGTGATTTCTCCTCCCTTAATAAATTTGTCTGTCAATTCATTATTAAAACTATTTGAGGCATAGTAATTAAAGGAAGTTATCTCTATCTCGTGACCTTGGTTAGTGGTGTCACTAAAAACTCTTGTAATTTCTTGACTATGTGAATATACAGAGATAATAAAAGCTAAAATTAAAGTGATAATTTTCATTTAGAGAGTAATTTTAATGTTTAAATCGGAAAATAAATTAAAATCAAAATAATCATCTATATTAAATTTAATTGTTGATGATTGGTCGGTTGATAAGGCTATTTCAAGCGTAATGTATTTAGCATTTTCTAAGTTATTAATGAGGTCATTGTTTAAGCTAAATACCATTTCGCCCTCAGTTACCGTTGTTGTGTTTGTTGTAGAATTATAAACACCTGAATTTATTTGAGATTGTGTTTCTACTTCATTTAGTAACGCCTTAGCATTGTCTAAAAATGAAAGTTTGGCAGTAGCTCCCAAAGGAAATTTGTTTTTGTATTTTAGGGTTATCATTGCACTTTGTGGTGTGGCACTTTGATTGGCATCATAGCTAAAATCCATTGTGTCAACCAAAGTCAATTGGTTAGCCGAGAAATGTAAAGGGAAATCACCTTGTAATAACAGATCTAATGATGAATCACTATAGTATTCATCAGCTCCATTGTTTATATTTCCATAGGGGTTTATGTCTATTGTAAACGCAATATCTATTTTATCGGGTAAATTCTCTATAAAAGCTAATATGTTTGAATTACCGCTATTGATAAAAATATGATACAAAGAAGCTTGATGATTGTACAAACTACCTGTTGAAGGATTGATATTTAATGCAGAATTTAATTGAGGAAAAGTTAAATTTATAATATTAGAAGTGTTGGAGTTAATTCCTTTAAATTGAGAAAATGTAGCTTGTGTCAAAATTTTAAAGCCATTTTGAATGACTAAGTCAAGATTGATTGAGTCTAAAGCTATTGAACCCGATATTATTTGTTTCATTTGAGAGATATCTAAAGTAGTTGTATCTGTTATAGAATACGAACCAAAATATCCTTTTGCATATCTTGCGGTCATATCTCTAAAGTCTAATACAACCCTAACTGTATCTTGATTTGTAATTGTAATGTAATTGGTCTCTTCATCTGAATAAATATACATGTCTGCTAAAATATTGTTAACTAATCCACCAGTGGAACCAGTTAAATCAAAATCAAATCCAGCCATATCAATCGTATCAACGTTAACACTTGGGTTTGCTATACTACCCGCAGGTAAATGATAAGTTCTTGTAAACGGACTTCCGTCTCCTTCTTTGGTTTTAGGAAAATCAAAAACTACCTTACTTTTTCCTTGCCAAGGTGTAGTAATAGTTATAATAGCAGTTCCTTCATCTACAATTACTCTTTTTAAGGCTATTTCACCTAAATCATATAATTGGTCAATATTTTGATTTTGAATTAAATTACCAGGGCCCAAAGTCAAACTTGCAAAAGAAATTACAGCGTCTTGAATTAATGTAGTGTCGGGTAATTTAATAAGTGTATCAACTTTAAATGAATAAATTGTATCATTAAAAAAAACTGATGCAAAATTTTCTGAATTTTGATTAATATCTACTTTTTTAACGTCACTCAATGTTAATTTACCGTGAACAAGTGGGGTATTCCAATTGGTAAACCAAGTAGTTTTTTCTTTTTTACAAGCAACAATACTTAGAGCTAAAGTAATAAATAATAAATTCCTAATATGTGTCATAAAATTAAGGTTTCTATATCAACTGACGAATATAATCATAAATAAGTTTGTAATTTTGCAATAAAAAATAAAGTTTTGAACAAATTTAATTTAAAATATAGGCGACTTAACGCTGAAGAATTAAAATATTTTGAAAAAGAATTTATTGATTTCCTTGTAATTAATGGGATTACGGTAGAAGATTGGGTAAGTATGAAAAAAGAATACTTAGAAAAAGCCGAAACCATTATTGAAAAGTTCTCAGACGTTATTTTTGAATCAATTTTAAGAAAAACCAAATATATTGACTTTATATCTCCAAAGTCTATTAAAACATTTCATTGTTTACCAAACGAGATGGTATTGGTTGGGGTAGATGCACCTAAAAATTCTAACATTGATTTTACACAAAATTTAACTTCAGATTTAACCGATTTAGAAGTTTATACACACTCAAAAAAATATAACAAACAAAGAGAGATTGAAATATTTCAACTTATAAATTCTGGCGCTCAAATTTCTAAAGGTGAATGGTTTAAAAAACTTTGTTTATTACTTTAAATAAATTTATTTAACTACTTGTAAATTAGTTACATTTATAGGTTTTTTTTTGCATTTTATTTAAGGTGTTATTCCAAAAAGTGGGTAGAGTGATTTCGATACAAATGGATTTTGATAGAATAGGGTGGGGAAACTTTAAATAATAGGCTTGTAAAAACAAATTATCAACTTCAAACACTTTTTCAAACATCTGGTTATGATGCCTGTTTCCATATTTATGGTCACCAATAATGGGGTGGGCAATTTTGTTTAAATGTTTACGTATTTGATGTGTACGTCCAGTCTTCAACTCTAATTGTAACAAAGAATATCTTGACGTTTTGTAAGGGGTAACAGGTATTTTTAATTCATAAGTTTCTAATAACTTATACAGAGTTAATGCATCTTTGTAAACTTTTGTTTCATTATTTTTTATTGGGGAATCTATTCTGCCTTGTTGATTTGTGTATCCACGCACCAAAGCCTTATATTTTTTAGTAATTTTATTTGTATCAAATAAATTTTGAAAATATTTGACATATTTCTTGTCCTTAATCAAAAGTATTAAGCCACAAGTTTTACGGTCTAATCTATGAACAGGATAAACTTTTGCAATTATTTGTTCCCTTAAAATTTCAAGTAATGATTTATCTTTTATATTTCTTGCATAATATGAATGGTGTACCAATATATTTTCTGGCTTATTTACAATTAAACAGTATTTATCTTCATACATTACATTTATCATACCTCAAAAGTAATATATTTTATTAGACCTTGATTGTGGCAACATTCTATTTAACATAATATAAATTATAAGAAATATAGATGCAGAACTAATTAACTATAAAAGCAATTAAAAAATATAATTCTAAACAAATAAAAATGAATATCAATATAAACTATAAAATAATTATCTTAGCAACAAAAAAGTTGGTTAAAAGTAAAGAAATACTAAAACATTATTGGGGTTACGACAATTTTAGAGATGTACAAGAAGACATTATAGCCTCTGTATTATCTGGTAAAGATACTTTGGCTTTATTACCAACTGGTGGCGGTAAATCCATTTGTTACCAAGTGCCAGGTATTCAAATGGAAGGTATATGCTTGGTAGTTTCTCCATTAATTGCACTTATTCACGATCAAGTTAATAATTTAAAAAAAAGAGGGATTAAGGCTATAGCCTTAACCTCTGGAATGACTAAAAGAGAAATTGATATTGCTTTAGATAATGCCATTTACGGTGATTTTAAGTTTTTATACGTATCCCCTGAACGGCTAAAATCAAAGATATTTTTAGAGCGTTTTCATAAAATGAAAATAAACCTAATTGCTGTAGATGAAGCTCACTGTATATCGCAATGGGGATATGATTTTAGACCACCTTATTTAGAAATAGCAGAATTAAAAAAAATAAAACCAATAGTCCCCTTTTTAGCACTAACAGCCACAGCAACACCTGAGGTTGTTACAGATATTCAAGAAAAATTAAAGTTTAAAGCATCTAATGTTTTTAAAAAATCTTTTGAGCGTGAAAATTTAGTTTACATAACTATTCAAACCAATAATAAACTACACCGTATTCTCGAATTTAGTAAAAAAATAAAAGGTTCTGGAATTATTTATTGTACTACACGGCGAATGACTAAAAATATATGTAAACATTTGTTAGAAAATAAAATATCAGCGGATTTTTACCACGGCGGATTAGATCAAGACACAAGAAAATTAAAACAAAATGCTTGGGTAAATAATCAAACTAAAATTATAGTAGCCACCAATGCTTTTGGTATGGGAATTGACAAACCTGATGTTAGATTTGTGTTGCATTACGACATCCCTCAAAGTATAGAGGCTTATTTTCAAGAAGCAGGCAGAGGTGGTAGAGATTTAAAAAAATCAAGAGCCATAATGTTTTATGAACCTGAAGATATTAAAAGACTCATTAACCGCATTGAATTAAAATATCCACCAATTGATGAAATTAAGCAAATTTATAACGCATTAGGAAACCATTTTCAATTAGCAATTGGTAGTGGAAAATATGAAACTTTTACTTTTGATATTGCTGAGTTTTCTGAAAAGTATAACTCCCCTATCCTAACTGTTTATAATGCCATTCATTTTTTAGAATTAGCTGGGTTAATAAGATACAGTGAAGACAGTTATGAAAGTAGTAAATTTAAAATTTTAGTAACCAATTATGAATTATATCAATATCAAGTAAAAAATGACTTAATCAATAAAATTATTAAATTTATACTACGCTCTTATATGGGAGCTTTTGAAGAACATATATCAATCAATGAATACATTATAGCCAAAAAGTTAAATATTAAAGTTAAAGATTTAGTAAGTACATTTAATTACTTGTCAAACAATGGTATAATAGAATATTTTCCACGTGTTAAAGGTGGTAGTATTTCTTATTTATCTGAACGATTAACACAAGATAATTTTACCATATCCAAAAACTTTTACGAGAATAGAAAAAAAATTGCAGAACAACAATTAGATGATATGTTAAAATACGTTGACAATAAAGAATGTAGAAGCCAGTATTTACTTAAATATTTTGGAGAAAGCAATCCTAAACCTTGTGGTAAGTGCAATGTATGCTTACATATTGATGATTCAATTTTAGAACATAAGAACTATTTAAAAATAAAAAAATTGATTAAAACAATGTTTGAGCAAACTGATGAAATATCTATTGAAGCAATTGTGGTTAAACTCAATAAATTTGAACGAGAAGAAATCCTTTACACTTTACGTTGGATGGCAGAGCACGATTTGATTTACATCAACAATGACTTAAAAACTGTACGTATAGGCATTAAATAGAATTTACTTATTCTTTTTTCTTACCTAATAATGCTATTACAATTTTATCTATTGAAAAAGTCACTAATTTATCTGACAAAGCCTTGCGTTTAACCCATTTAAAAGATTGTTCTTTTTTAGGATGTTTGATACAATATTCTACTTTTTTCCAATCTGAAGTTTTTACTAAATAATAAATACTAATTAACTGGTCTTTAGGATTAAAAGCCGATATTTGAAGAAAATCATTGATATAAAATAAAGATTCTAACTCAATTTCAAT
>DQTE01000062.1 GCA_015662905.1 Crocinitomix sp.
ACAGGTGGTGAGTATCGAAAAACAGGCCTGCCTTTGTCGGCAGACAGGCATTCCCAATAATGGCGTGCAGTTTGGCTTTGCAGTAGAAGACACTTGCGGATTTAAGGTTTTACAATAAACACTGTCTTGTTTTCTTTATATTTTTTTTATTCAACCTTAAAAACTTCATAAACCAAACATAAGCTACAATCAATTAAATGTACATATCAAAATATAAAATATAATTTTACGTTATTTTTATTGTAATTTTACCATTATGAAAATACTTTTAAAGTTTATTTTTGTTTTAACCACTTTGTTTTCTTTCGGGCAAGACTATGTCCAAAACGAATTATTGGTTCAATTATCCGCAAATAATAGGGCTGAGTCGTTCTTTAGAAAATATAGCACCCAATCAAATCAAGACATTTTAAGTGCTGAACTAATATCTAAACCAATGCATATTTATTTAGTTAAGTTTAATGGAAACATTAATCATGCTGAAGTGATAAAATCATTAAAAAAATATAGAGAGGTACTAAATGTGCAAAATAATCATTTGGTGTTTGAAAGAGAAGTCATTCCCAACGACCCGAGTTTTGTTACAGAGCAATGGTATTTTAAAAACACAGGTCAAACAGGAGGAACAATAGATGCTGATATTGATGTTACAGATGCTTGGGATATTACTACGGGTGGAGTAACTACACACAACGATACCATTGTGGTTTGTATCATTGAAGGAAATGGTGTAGATATTTATCATGAAGATATTAAAGATAATATTTGGAAAAATTACGCTGAAATTCCTAATAATGGCATTGATGATGACAATAATGGATATGTAGATGATTTTTTAGGGTGGAATGTAATTTCAAATGATGATGCGGTAGGTTTTGGTAGCCACGGTACTAAAGTGGCAGGTATGATAGGTGCTGTTGGAAACAATGGTGTTGGAATATCTGGTGTTAATCATAACGTTAAAATGATGGTTGTTAAAGGGCAACAAGCCTCAAATGAAGCATCTGTAATTGCTGCTTATACATATCCGCTTGAAATGCGTAAAAGATATAACCAAACTAATGGAGCTGAAGGTGCTTTTGTGGTAACTACCAATGCCTCTTGGGGCATAGATGGCGGTGACCCGGCCAACTCGCCACTGTGGTGCGCCATATACGACTCATTAGGTCAAGTAGGTATTGTAAATATTGGTGCAACTACTAATAATAATGACAATGTAGATGTTGTAGGCGATTTGCCAACCACTTGCCCAAGTGAGCATCTAATTGCAGTAACAATGACAAACAGTGATGATGTTAGAGCTTCTTCGGGCTATGGACCAATAAATATAGATTTAGGTGCGCCTGGTTTTGGTGTTTATTTACCTACACCAACCAATATATACACAACATCATCTGGTACATCTTTTGCTACCCCCTGTGTTGCTGGTTCTGTTGCATTGCTTTATGCTTCCCCTTGTCCTGATTTTATTAATTGGGTAAAAGCCTATCCTGATTCAGCATCACTAAAAGTTCGCTCATACATTTTAAACAACGTTGACCCTAAACCTGCTTTAACCAATGATGTTGCCACTGGTGGAAGACTAAATATTAATAATTCAATTTTAGCGTTAATGAATGATTGTAATACAGGTAGTTGTACAGCACCTTATAATCTGTCAGTCTCAAATTTAGTAGATACAACTGCAACAATAAATTGGAATGGTTTTTCATCCGATTTTATGTTTTATATTCAAGAGGGTAATCAACCTATGATAGAATATACATTTTCAAACGTAAACACATTGACCATAGACACATTAAAACCTTGTACAAACTATACGGTTTATCTTAAATCTATATGTGCTATTGGAGATACTTCTGATTTTTCTTATCCACTTACTTTTAAAACTGATGGCTGTTGTAATAACCCAACACTAAGTTTAGTTAACGCCACAGATAGTTCTTTGCAAGTACAATGGTCTAATGTTTTGTATGCCACTCAATACGATTTAAGATATAAAACATTATCTGCCACTATATGGACAGAATTGTTGAACTTGAGTAGCTTAACTACAATTTTAAATTTGGACTCTTGTACCGATTATGAGTTGCAAATTAAAACAATTTGTACCGACAGTACGCAGGGTTACAGTAACTCTTATGTTTTTAAAACTAAAGGTTGTGGTGCTTGTTACGATTTTGATTATTGTGATGTCAACGGAGCTAATTCATCAACAGAATGGATTGAATCTGTAAATTTTGCTGGGGTTATAAATACAACAGGTAATGACGGTGGCTGGTTAAATGACCAAAGTATTATGTTTTCTGTTTTACCTAATTCAACAAACACCATTACCATTACTCCAGGGTATAGTGGCACAAATTATACCGAAAACTTTGCAGTTTGGATTGATATTAATCACAACGGTTTTTTTGAATTTTCTGACAAACTACTATTAGGACTAACAAATAATGGAGTGGTAACTGGAACCATAACTATACCATCTAACGCTTTAAACGGTATAACCAAAATGAGAGTAGGAATGTCGGCAATTAACTATCCTGTAGAATGCCCTAATTCAAGTTTTTACGGTGAGTTTGAAGATTATTGTATCTACATTGGACCAGATGCAGGTATAGAGCAACCATCACAATTTAACTTGAGTGTATATCCAAATCCTGCTCAAACATATATCAATATAGTATCTGACATAACTATTCAACACTTACAAATTTTATCGGTTGATGGAAAAGTTTTAATAGAAATAAATCAACCTTTGTCACAAATTAATATTGAAAACCTGCCAAGTGGTATCTACCTAATAAAAGTTTATACTGACAATCATTTTAAAACATTAAGGTTCATTAAAAATTAAATATCAATGTATAGCAATCCTAATAAGCCCAAACTTGAGCCAGAAGATTATTATAAAACTAAAGAAGGATACATTGTATTTACCGAAAAATACCATTTAAAACGCGGATATTGCTGTAAAAATGGCTGTAAACATTGTCCTTATGGTTTTGACAAAAAAACAGGTAGAGTTAAAGGCACACAGACATAGTTTTTAAACTTATTTTGTTATTAATTATTAGCAATCATCTTTTTAGGAATAATTTTAGCTTATATTTTTGTTGAGATGAAGCAACTGATTTTATTAATAGCCTTTATTTTCTGTCAAATAGTCGTAAAAGCACAAATACTTGATAACTCTAATGGCTATCCTTTTAATGACACCCCTAAGTTTAATAGTGATTTTATTAAACAAAATAAGATTAAAGAAATAAAAGGGTTTTATTCCACAAAAGTAAATTTGGATATGATAAGACCTACTAATGATGTGTATGTTTACCAATTTGACACAAAAGGCAGATTAATTAAAGAATATAAAACCAAATACGGAGATACAACCGTTATTCAATATACTTATGACAAGTATCAAAACATTATCATTTATAGAAAATCTGACAAATACGGCTTTCATTCCTATCATTATCAATATGATAGTTTAAATAGAATTATTTCTAAAGAATACAGAAGAGATTTAAACAGAAATGGTGATAAATTAAACTTTGAATTGGATAAAACGTATAGAATATCAAAAGAAACTTATACTTATGAAAACACCTCTATTGGATTAAAAAAATATTATTACAACAGTAAAGGAATTTTATATCAAATAGAATTTTATTACAGAGATGAAAACAATTACTTAATTAAGCAAGAGTCACGTTTAATAACAGGCAACGGGCGTTCTGTAGTTACATACAAGTATGGCGATAAAGGATTGTTGATAGAGAAACATCAGGAGAACTTTTTAGCAGGTAAAACAACAACAACTTTCAAGTATGAATATGATGAAAATCAAAATATATTAGCACAGCATTATTTTCGAAACGGAAAATATCTTACAGAATTTCAAATTGTATATAACTCAAATACAATGTTGCTAAGTGCAATTATAACAAGAGATGAAAATACAAATTTTATGACCATTTTAAAATTTTCGGAATATCGTTTTTACGAATAAAAATCACTTTCCGTCAAACTCAACCACATTACGTTCGGTTTCATATAAAACAACTTTCAAATCTAAGTGTTTAGGCAATTTGTTTTTTATCAAATTCCATATCACTACAACCATATTTTCAGCAGTTGGAATAAGGTTTTTAAACTCTATGGTATCTTCATTTAAGTTTTTATGGTCAAAACGGTCTTCCACCTCCGACTTAATGAGGTCTTTTAAAATTTTTATGTCAATAACGTAGCCCGTTTCCTTATCTATTTCGCCTTTTACCCAAACCTCTAAATTATAGTTGTGTCCATGATAAGAAGGGTTATTACATTTTCCAAACACGTCTTGATTTTTTTCAAATGACCACTTAGGGTTGTATAACCTGTGAGCGGCATTAAAATGAGCCTTTCTGCAAACACTAACTTTCATTGAGTTATCTTTTTTACAAAACTACACTTTTTTTAAATTACTCTTGAAAATTTAACTCGTATTATTCATGGGTTTTCATTTTGAAAAGCCTAAGGCGTGCGCAGAAATTATTTATAGAAATAATTTTAGTCCAATTTTGAGGGGAATAATCTTGAGTATCCTCAATTATAACAGGTAGTTTGGATTGTATTAGAATGTCCGCTAATAATTTGACTATAGGAATAAAAGTAACCTATATCACGGTGTAAAATCAATAAAACACTTATTTTTGTAGTAACAAAATAAAATAAAAATGTTAGACTCATTAAAAGGTTTAAAAATTTATAGCATTGCAAATAGAAAATGTCCTGTTTGTCATGAGGGGAATTATTTTGTTGGTAACAACCCTTATGATTTAAAAAACTTTGATAAAGACAAGGGAGTTTGCTCGCAATGCAATCATAAATTTGAAATTGAAAGTGGGTTTTATTATGGTGCAATGTACATCAGCTACGGTTTGTCTGTAGCAATTGGGGTGTCAATTTTTATGGCGGAATATGTTTTGTTTGATGCTTTACCTCTATGGGTTTATATTATTTCTATTATTGTGGGAATTGTAATGTTAATGCCAGTGTCCTTTAGAGTTAGCAGAATGATATGGATGAACATGTTTTCAGGTTATGGTAAAAAAGAAATATTTAACAAATGAGTAAGTTTGGAGATTTAATTAAAAGTAAAAAATTAGTATTAGTAGATTTTCATGCAGAATGGTGTGGACCATGTAAAATGCTAAGCCCAATTGTTGCAAGAGTTGCTAAGCAAATTGGTGATGAGGTTAGGGTTGTAAAAATTGATGTTGATAAAAACCAATCTATTGCGGCTACACTTGGCATAAGAGGTGTTCCAACTTTAGTTTTGTATAAAAATGGTGAATTAGTGTGGCGTCAATCTGGTGTTATACAAGAGCGTGATTTATTAATGGTGATTAATCAACACAAGTAAGTGTATTATTGAGTTGTTTGTTGTACTTTTGAATTTTAATATTCATTTGTGAACAGGCAAATTAACATACTTAACACAATAACTTTTGGTAGAATTTGGAACTTTTTTCTGCTTAACGTCTCTTTTTATTTATCGAGAATAGTTAAACGTCCTATTCACTGGGGAAGCCCCATAGCTATTTCAATTGAGCCAACAACTGCTTGTAATTTGAAGTGTCCTCAATGCCCAAGTGGTTTAAGACAATTTACAAGACCAACAGGCAATTTAAAGCCTGAGGTTAACACACAAATATTAAATCAATTAGGCAAACAACTACAATACATTAATTATTATTTTCAGGGAGAACCGTTTATTAATCCACAATTTTTAGATTTTGTAAAGCAAGCCCGTCAAAAAAACATTTACGTGTTAACTTCAACCAATGCACACTTTATAGACGTCAAAATCGCCAAAAATATTATTACTTCTGGGTTAAATGAGCTAATTGTGTCCATTGATGGCACTACTCAACAAACGTATTCAAATTATAGGGTTGAAGGAAGTTTGTCAAAGGTGTTAGAAGGAGTAAAAAATATTGTAAACACTAAAAAAAAACTTAATAGTAATACCCCTATTGTAACGTTACAATTTTTGGTAACAAAACAAAATGAACATCAAATAGATGATGTTAAGGCTTTACAAAAATCATTGGGGGCAGATAGGTTAAATTTGAAAACCATACAGGTGTATGATTATAAAAAAGGCAATCCGCTATTACCATCAAATGAAAGGTATTCAAGATATAAAAAAGATAAATCAGGAGAATATAGCTTAAAAAACAAAATGAGCAACCATTGTTGGAGAATGTGGAGTACTTGTGTATTTACTTGGGATGGTAAAATAGTGCCTTGTTGCTTTGATAAAGATGCCCAACACCAAATGGGTAACTTAAAAATTAATGATTTTAAGTCTATTTGGAAATCAGATGTTTATCAAAAGTTTAGACAGAATATTTTAAAAAACCGAAAGGAGATTGACATTTGTAGTAATTGCTCAGAAGGGAGTAAAATATGGATTTAAAACCAACCTATGCTAATCCCTGCCGAAAACAATTGAAGCTGGCTACTTTTTTCGCTTGTAAATAGGTAAGTCATATCATAATAGGCAAACAACATTATATTGTTTAAACCTATTCTTAAAGTTGGCCCGTAATGAAATCTTTGTAAATCAGGAAAATTAAACTCCTTATATTTTAAATCTTTAAAAACAGTACCAACTCTCCATTTATGGTAAATTCCAACCATATAACCAGCTTTAAAGCCTGGATAAAATTTAAATTTTGGACGCTCTTTCCTTGACCTTATTCTAAACTCAAAAGGAACCTCTAAAAAATTGATAACAGTTCTGTTAATCCAACTATTTGAAGTTGTGTCGGGTGTTAAAACTGAGTACGCACTTTGGTTAGGTAACGGATTAGAGTAAAAGTTGAATTTGCCCGTGTGTCTAATACTAAAGTGAGAATATCCCGCACCAATAGCCACGCCAAACCTTGAGGTTTTAGAAAAAGGAATGTCCCACATTAAGTTGATGTTATGCCCTAACGCATAAAATTGTGTTTCAACGCCGTTAACATCTCCTAACCAAGAATTATAATAAAAATCGGTATTCAATCGGTCAAACTTTTCTGCTGATGTTTCTGTGGGTCCATACAAGGTATAAAACCTCATAATACCCGGTTTCCTTTTAATATTAAAAGGTTTTTTATAACTTTCTATCCCTTTTTGTTTTTGCGCGTGTGAGGTAAACACAAAACAAATCATAGTTAATATGTAAACAAGTTTTCTCACTTTTTTAAGGTTTTTTCCCAAGCCCATTGGTGTTTTAAAGCGTCATCTAAACTGTATTCGCATGACCAATTTAATACTTCCTTAGCTTTTTGGGTGTTTGCATAAATTTGTTCAACATCTCCCTCTCTTCTTTCTCCTATTTTGTAATTTACTTTTAAATTATTAACTTTTTCAAAGGTTTTGATAACATCCATAATTGTATTTCCTTTTTCTGTCCCAATATTAAATGATTCCACAACGGGTAACTTTTGATTGTCTAACCAATTTAAAGCTTTAACATGTGCTTTTGCTAAATCTACAACGTGAATGTAGTCTCTAATGCAAGTACCATCTTTTGTGTTGTAATCGCCTCCAAAAACAGTTAAAACCTCTCTGATTCCATTAACAGTTTGTGTTAAATAAGGGAGTAAATTGTTAGGAACACCGTTTGGAAGTTCACCTATTTTGGCTGAAGGATGAGCACCAATTGGATTAAAATATCTTAACAAAGTTGCCTTTAGTTGAGCAGATGCGTTTACGGTGTTTGTGATAATCTTTTCGCTCACAATTTTTGTGTCACCATAAGGAGATGTAGCCTCTTGAATAGGGGTTTGTTCAGAAACCTCTACAACTTTGGGTTCACCATAAACGGTACAAGAGGATGAAAATACTAAATTAGAGATTTTATAAGCTTCCATTAATTCTAATACTACCATTAACGAACCAAGGTTATTCTGATAATACATTAAAGGTTTTTCAACTGATTCACCAACAGCTTTATAAGCCGCAAAATGAATTACCCCCATTAAATCTGGATGTTCAGCAAAAACTTTATCCATTTTTTTCTTATCGGTACAATCTATATTGTAAAAAGGAACAGTTTGACCCACTATTTCATTTAACTTATCTAAAACTAATGGATTGGAGTTTCTAAAATCATCAACAATAATCGGTAAATATCCATTATCTATAAGCTCAACAACGGTGTGTGAACCTATATAGCCTGCTCCTCCTGTAACTAATATTTTATTATTCATGGTAACAAAGGTAGTAATACTTAGTTTAATACAAAATCATTAATACCTTAAATTCGTAAGTATGTTCGTATCGAAAAACGAGCCTGTCTGTGTCTGCAGACAGTCATTTCCTATAATGGTGTGTCCTTTGGTTTTACAGCGATATGATTAAAAATTTCTATAATTACTTCATAACTTTAGTATCAAAAGTTTTTAAAAACATTACCCCTACAACACAACTTAAAAGATTTGTTTTTAGGTTTATAAGTCTTTAGGGGAAATGGGTTTATCAAGGTCGAAGGTGGATTTTGAAACTCTACACAAAACGAAACTACGAACAACTCTTGCTGTAAGAAATAAAGGTCTTAT
>DQTE01000244.1 GCA_015662905.1 Crocinitomix sp.
ACACCAATAAAAAAATAAAAAAGACAGTGAGTAATTGGTGTAGCGCAGGTTTGAGACACGCAAACACCTGTATAAACGCAGACAGGTGGTTAGTATCGAAAAACAGGCCTGCCTTTGTCGGCAGACAGGCATTCTTAATAATGGCGTGCAGTTTGGCTTTGCAGTAGAAGATACTTGCGGATTTAAAGTAATATCAAATAAATTTAAAGTTTTTACCAGGATAGTAAGCTACTTGACCTAATTCTTCTTCAATTCTTAACAGTTGGTTGTATTTTGCAATTCTATCAGAACGAGACGCAGAACCTGTTTTAATTTGCCCTGTATTTAAGGCAACTGCCAAATCGGCAATTGTTGTGTCTTCTGTTTCACCAGACCTATGGCTCATTACTGATGTATAACTATTTTGAGTCGCCAAATTAACGGCATCAATGGTTTCAGATAAGGTTCCTATTTGATTTACTTTAATTAAAATAGAATTTGCTATACCGCTATTGATTCCTTTAGCTAAACGTTTGGTATTTGTAACAAATAAATCATCTCCAACAAGTTGGGTGTTATGTCCTATGGTATCGGTTAATAATTTCCAACCTTCCCAATCATCTTCATCTAATCCATCTTCTATTGAAATAATAGGGTATTTATTTCGCCACTCTTTCCAAAAATCAACCATCTCGGCCGCTGTTCTTTCATCTCCTGTTGATTCAAAAACATATTTTTTTGATTGCTTATTGTAAAACTCAGAAGAGGCGGCATCAAGTGCTATATAAACATCTTCTCCAGGTTTATAACCTGCTTTTTCAATAGCTTTTAATACATATTCAATGGCTTCCTCATTAGATTTTAAGTTAGGTGCAAATCCACCTTCATCACCAACATTTGTATTATGACCTTCTGTTTTTAAAACAGCTTTTAAATGATGAAATATTTCAGTTCCCATTCTAAGTCCATCCGAGAAAGTTTCTGCGCCAAAAGGCATAACCATAAACTCTTGAATATCTATTTTGTTATCGGCATGTGAACCTCCATTTAAGATGTTCATCATAGGAACAGGTAATGTGTTGGCCCCTACGCCACCAATGTATCTGTATAAAGGTTGACCGCAAGTGTCTGCTGCTGCTTTTGCTATTGCTAAAGACACACCTAAAATTGCATTTGCCCCTAATTTACTTTTATTAAGTGTTCCATCAATACTCATCATGTAATTGTCAAGTGCTGACTGATCCATGATATACTGACCATTTAAGGCTTCATTTAAAACAGTATTTACGTTGTTAATAGCGTTTAAAACTCCTTTTCCTAAATAAATATTTCTATCATTATCTCTCAATTCAACAGCCTCATGAATACCCGTTGAAGCACCTGAAGGTACAGCAGCTCGTCCCATTATTCCATTTCTGGTATAAACATCTACCTCTAAGGTTGGATTACCCCTTGAATCTAAAATTTGTCTGGCTACAATATTTGCTATATAACTCATTTTTTTAATTGCTATACTCTATTTGTTTAGATGAATAGACTTTTTAATTATTATTTTAATTGCTTAACATATTTTCAATAAACTGATCAAACAGATATCTTGAATCATGTGGACCTGATGAGGCTTCTGGATGATACTGTACAGAAAATACTTTTTTATTTTTTAACTCAATGCCTGCCACAGTATCATCATTCAAATGAACGTGGGTCATTTCAACGTTATCAACTAAATCAATTGAATTTTTACTAACAACAAACCCATGATTTTGAGTTGTAATTTCACCTTTTCCGGTTTTTAGATTTTTAACAGGATGATTAACGCCTCTATGGCCATTGTGCATTTTTTCGGTTTTTAGTCCTTGACTTAGTGCTAACACTTGATGTCCTAGACAAATTCCAAAAATAGGAATACCACTCTCTACCATTTCTGCCACATTTTTAATAATATTTGGCATTGCTGAAGGATCTCCAGGTCCGTTAGAAAGCATTATTCCATCAATATTAAAAGTTTTAAAATCTTGTAATGTTGAACTCATAGGATAAACTTTAACTTGGCAACCTCTTTCAACTAATTGATTAATTATACTTAATTTAACGCCTAAATCTAACAATGCCACTTTATAAGGGGCATCATTATCACCCACCACATAAGGTTTTTGAGTTGAAACTTTAGAGGATAATTCCATGCCCTCCATAGAAGGGATATTTTTGGCTATATTTTTTAATTGGTTTTCATCCAAAATTTCTGAAGAGATAACAGCATTTTGAACACCTCTATCTCTTATTATCTTTACTAAAGCTCTTGTATCAATATCAGAAATACCAACTACATTATCTCTTTCCATCAAACTTTGTAATGATTTTGTAGCTGAGGGTCTAGAGTAATTTGTTGAAAATTTTTTAACTACCATTCCAGCAATTTTCATTGAGTCAGATTCACTTTCAGTTGGGTGTATTCCATAATTTCCAATATGTGATGTAGCCATGGTTAAAATTTGACCTTTATAAGAAGGGTCAGTAAAAATTTCTTGGTAACCAGTCATTCCTGTATTAAAGGCAATCTCGCCAGTTGTAGTACCTATTTTTCCGATAGCTGTACCTTTAAAAACGGTACCATCTGCAAGTACTAAAAGCGCATTTTTCTGAGTCATAGACTTGATTTTTTACAAATTTAAAAAAAGGTTAGCATTATCTATTTTATTGTTATAAAAAAAGGGATAATGTTAAAAACATTACCCCTTTTATATTTTTGTTTAAGAAAATCACTATTCTTCTTCTTTAGCAACTGTGGCTTTTTTTCCTCCTCTTCTAGAACGTCTAGTTGTCTTCTTAGCTTTGTCATTTCCATAGATTTCGTTAAAATCAACTAACTCAATCATACACATTTCTGCATTATCACCCAATCTGTTTCCCGTTCTGATAATTCTAGTGTATCCCCCCGGTCTATCAGCAATTTTAGGTGCTACTTCTCTAAATAATTCAGTAACAGCATATTTATTTCTTAAATATCTAAAAGCAGTTCTTCTGTTATGAGTAGTATCGTTTTTAGATTTAGTAAGAATTGGTTCTACAAAAACTCTTAACGCTTTTGCTTTAGCTACAGTAGTAGTAATTCTTTTATGCTCAATTAAAGAACAAGCCATATTTGATAGCATTGCTTTTCTGTGAGCAGTTTTTCTACCTAAATGATTAAATTTTTTTCCGTGTCTCATTTTATTTTTTTTACGTTTAAGCCTTCTATAGTACTTAAACAAAGTTTGTTAAACATTTACCTTAATGTTATTTTACGCCCTCACAAGGATTTTGGGACTGCAAAGTTAACAAAACCGCCCAAAACAAAATTTGTTTTCGGCGGTTTTTTTATCATTAATCTTTATCTAATTTATATTTAGAAACATTCATTCCAAATGCTAAACCTTTGTTTTCAACTAAGTCTTCTAACTCAGTTAAAGATTTTTTACCAAAGTTTCTAAATTTCAATAAATCATTTTTGTTGAATGAAACTAAATCTCCTAAAGTTTCAACATCTGCAGCTTTTAAACAATTTAATGCTCTTACCGATAAATCCAAATCTACCAATTTAGATTTTAGTAATTGACGCATGTGCAATGATGTTTCATCAAATTCTTCCTCTTCTTTCTTCATTTCAGAATCAAGTGTTATTCTTTCATCTGAAAATAACATGAAGTGGTGAATTAAAATTTTAGCAGCTTCTTGCAAAGCATCTTTAGGTGTAATTGAACCATCAGTTTTGATATCCATAACCAATTTTTCATAATCGGTTTTTTGTTCAACTCTAAAGTTTTCAATTGAATATTTTACGTTTTTAATTGGCGTAAAAATCGAATCAATTGCAATTGTACCAATAGGTGCATTTGAAGATTTATTTTCTTCAGCTGGCAAATATCCTCTACCTTTGATGATTTCAATCTCCATGTTTAGTTTAACACTTTTATCCATTCTACAGATTACTAAATCTGGATTTAGAACTTGAAAAGCAGTAGTAAATTTACCTATATCACCAGCAGTTAATGTTTCTTGTCCTGACACAGAAATAATTACCTTTTCTGAGTCAGTATCTTCAATTTGTTGTTTAAAACGTACCTGCTTTAAATTTAAGATGATTTCTGTTACGTCATCTACCACACCTTTAATTGTAGAGAATTCGTGGTTAACACCCTCAATTTTAACAGATGCAATTGCAAATCCTTCTAAAGAAGATAATAAAATTCTTCTTAGTGCATTTCCAACTGTGATTCCGTATCCTGGTTCAAGAGGACGGAACTCGAACTGACCGTGAAAATCGTCAGATTCAATCATTATTACCTTGTCAGGCTTCTGAAAGTCTAGAATAGCCATTATATATTATTATTTAGAGTATAATTCAACGATTAATTGTTCTTTGATATTTTCTGGTATCATTTCTCTAGTAGGCTTTGATACAAATTTACCTTCTAGAGTAGCATGATTCCAATCTAACCAATCAAATTTTTGAACGTTTGTTGCTACAGCAGCAGAGATTACTTCTAAAGACTTAGATTTTTCTCTAACACTGATAACATCACCTTCTTTTAATCTGTAAGAAGGTATATTAACGATATTACCGTTTACAGTAATATGTCTGTGTGACACTAATTGTCTAGCACCTCTTCTAGTATTAGATAAACCTAATCTGAAAACTGTGTTATCTAATCTTGACTCACACAAAGTTAACAAGTTTTCACCTGTAATACCTTTCATTCTTGAAGCTTCTTTAAACAAGTTACGGAATTGTTTTTCTAAAATACCATAAGTATATTTAGCTTTTTGTTTTTCCATTAACTGGATTGCATATTCCGACTGTTTACCTCTTCTTTTATTAGGACCATGTTGTCCTGGAGGGTAATTTTTTCTTTCTAAAGCTTTGTCTTCACCAAAAATCGGTTCTCTAAAACGTCTTGCGATTTTTGATGTAGGGCCTGTATATCTTGCCATCTTCTATTCTTTTTTAATTTTATTAATTAAACTCTTCTTCTTTTTGGAGGTCTACATCCATTATGAGGCATTGGAGTTACATCAATGATTTCAGTTACTTCAATTCCACTGTTATGTATTGTTCTGATTGCAGATTCTCTTCCTGCACCAGGTCCTTTTACATAAACCTTCACTTTTCTAAGTCCAAGATCTCTAGCTTCAACGCTACAATTCTCGGCAGCCATTTGTGCTGCATAAGGTGTATTTTTCTTAGAACCTCTAAACCCCATTTTACCTGCTGAAGACCAAGAGATAACTTGTCCTGCATTATTAGTTAATGAGATAATAATATTGTTAAAAGAAGCGTGAATATGAGCTTGTCCAACTGCTTCAACCTTTACATTCTTCTTTTTTGATTTATTTGACTTTGCCATAATTCAAGTTAAATTATTTAGTTGCTTTCTTTTTACCAGCAACAGTTTTCTTTCTTCCTTTTCTTGTTCTTGCATTATTTTTGGTTCTTTGCCCCCTTAAAGGCAAACCAGATCTATGTCTAATTCCTCTATAACAACCGATATCCATTAAACGTTTAATGTTTAATTGAATCTCAGAACGCAAAGCACCTTCAACTTTAATTTTTTCAACAGTAGTTCTAATTTTAGACAATTGGTCATCATTCCAATCCATCACTTTGATGTTCTCATCAATACCATTGTCAGCTAATATCTTTTTAGCTGTACTTAAACCTATACCAAAAATATAAGTTAATCCTATTACCCCTCTTTTATTTTTAGGTAAATCAATTCCTGCAATTCTAGCCATATTCTATTACTATTAACCTTGTCTTTGTTTAAACTTAGGATTCTTTTTATTAATTACGTAAACTCTTCCTTTACGTTTTACAATTTTACAATCATCAGATCGTTTTTTTACAGACGCTCTTACTTTCATTTTCTTCTTCTTTTTTATACGCCAATTAAAAATTGACTCGCTTTAATACTTTATTTATATCTATAAGTTATTCTCCCTTTTGTTAAATCATAAGGAGACATTTCTAATTTTACTTTATCTCCAGGTAAAATCTTAATGTAGTGCATTCTCATTTTGCCTGAAATGTGTGCAATAATAGTATGCCCATTTTCTAGTTCTACTCTAAACATAGCATTACCCAATGCTTCTAGTATTGTTCCATCTTGTTCTATTGGTGCTTGTTTTGCCATTCTTTATTAAATTACATTTGACATTTCGTTAGCAGCTCTTCGTCCTCTTATTTTTCCACCTTCCATTAACCCATCATAGTGTTGATTCATTAAGTAAGTTTCAATTTGCTGAAGTGTATCTAGTACAACACCAACCATAATTAAAATAGAGGTTCCACCCATAAACATGGCGAAATTTTGGGTAAATCCAGCTACATAAGCAAATGCAGGAATAACCGCAATTAATGCTAATAAAATAGACCCCGGTAACGTTATCTTTGAAACAACATCATCAATTCTATTAGCAGTATCTATTCCGGGCTTAACTCCGGGTATAAAACCACCGTTACGTTTTAAATCATCAGCGATTTGTTTTGGATTAATGGTAATTGCTGTATAGAAAAATGTAAATACAATAATTAAAATACCAAACACCAAGTTATATTGCCATGAAAACATATCTTTTAATCCAATTAGAAATGGATTTGAAGTTTGTCCTATTACCATCATTGGCACAGACATGATTGCTTGAGCAAAAATAATTGGCATTACTCCTGAAGCATTAACTTTTAATGGAATATAACTACGAGACGATTGTTCTGTAACCGCTCCCCCCCCAGCTACTCTTTTGGCATAATTAATAGGCAAACGTCTAACACCTTGAACGATAAGCACTGTAGCCATAAGTATTCCAAAGAACACAAGCACTTTGATAATGTTCAAATAAATAGCACTATCTGTAAGTATAAATTCTTGCGCAATTGCTCCTGGGAATCTAGCTAAAATCCCAACAGTAATAAGGATAGATATACCTTGTCCCACTCCGTTGTCAGTTATACGTTCACCAATCCAAGTAGCAAACATAGTTCCTGCAATAAGTACAGTCATAGCCATTGCCCACCACATAACACTATTGTCAATTATAGCATTACTTGAGCCTACATACATTTTTAAATAGGCTGGACCTTGGAAAGCACAAATAACAATGGTTAGAATTCTAGTATAATTATTTATTTTTCTACGACCACTTTCTCCATCTTTTTGCATTTTTTGAACCACAGGAACTGCCATTCCTAATAACTGCATAATAATTGAAGCAGATATATAAGGCATAATACCTAAGGCCATTACAGATGCTTTAGAAAAAGCTCCTCCAGCAAATAAATCTAATATTCCTGCTAAACCAGAATTACTTCCTGCACCAGCAGACATGGCATTTTGGTCAATTCCAGGAAGTATAATAAAAGACCCTATTCTATAGATCAATATCATACTTAACGTAAATATTATTCTTTTACGTAACTCCTCTGTTTTCCAAATATGCTTTATTGTTTCAATAAACTTTTTCATGCAAAGTTTTTAACTATTATTTAATAAATTCAATACTACCTCCTGCTTTTTCAATAGCAGCTTGCGCTGTTGCTGAAAACTTATGGGCAGTAACTTTTAATGATGCTTTTAATTCACCTCTTCCTAAAATTTTAATCAAATCATTTTTGGATACTAATCCATTTTCAATTAAAATTTCTTTAGTTATTTCCTTTACCTTTTTGTTATCCACTAACAATTGAATAGAATCTAAATTAATTCCTTTATATTCTACTCTATTAATGTTTTTAAATCCAAATTTAGGTACACGTCTTTGAAGTGGCATTTGTCCACCTTCAAAACCTACTTTTCTAGAATAACCAGAACGTGACTTAGCCCCTTTATGTCCTCTTGTAGAAGTTCCGCCTCTACCAGATCCTTGTCCTCTACCAATTCTTTTTACATTTTTAGTAGAACCTTCAGCCGGTTTTATGTTTGATAAATTCATTTTCTTAATTATTTTACAATCTCAACTAAGTGAGAAACTTTTTTAATCATTCCCATTATTTGTGGAGTATCATCTTTCTCCACAGTTTGATTTAATTTTTTAAATCCAAGTGCAATTAAGGTTGCTTTTTGATCCTTAGGTCTGTTGATTGCACTTCTTACTTGTTTAATTTTAATCGTTGCCATTTTCTTATCAAATTAACCGTTAAACACTTTATCTAATGTTACACCTCTATCTCTTGCAACCGTAACAGCATCTCTCATTTCTGTTAAAGCCAACATAGTAGCTTTTACCACATTGTGAGGATTAGAAGATCCTTGAGATTTTGCAAGTATATCAGTAATTCCAGCACTTTCAAGAACTGCACGCATAGCACCGCCAGCAATTACCCCTGTACCGTGAGAAGCAGGTTTTAACATCACTCTTGCTCCAGAGTACTTACCTTTTTGTAAGTGAGGTACAGTTCCATTAATAATAGGGATACGTACTACATTTTTCTTTGCATCTTCTACACCTTTTTGTATAGCTTCAACAACTTCTTTGGCTTTACCTAAACCGTGACCAACAATTCCATTTTCGTCACCTACTACAACGATAGCAGAAAAACTAAATGTTCTACCTCCTTTAGTCACTTTAGTTACACGATTAAGAGCAACTAATTTATCTTTTAATTCTACTTCTGTAGATCTTACTTTATTCTTAGCTTTCATTATAGTTTAAAATTTAAGTCCACCTTCTCTTGCACCTTCTGCTAGGGCTTTTACTCTTCCGTGGTATTGATAGAAATTTCTATCAAAAACAATTGTTTCTATTCCAGCTTTTATAGCCTTTTCAGCAATTTGCTTTCCAATTATAGCTGCTTGTTCAGATTTATTTTTCCCTTCAACGCTTTTATTTTTATATGATGAAGCGGATACTAGTGTCACGCCTTTGGTATCATCAATAATTTGCGCATAAATTTGTTTATTTGATCTAAACACGCTCAATCTTGGACGCTCAGAAGTGCCATATATATTTTTTCTGACTCTTCTTTTTATCTTATTTCTTTTTTCTATTTTAGTTAAAGACATATCAAATATTGTTATTTAGCTGCAGATTTTCCTGCTTTTCTTCTTATAAACTCATCTGTATAACGGATTCCTTTTCCTTTATACGGTTCAGGCTTTCTGAACGATCTAATTTTAGCGGCCACATGACCAATTAATTGCTTGTCATTTGACTCTAATGTAACGATTGGAGCTTTACCTTTTTGAGTTTCAGCTGATAATTTTACTTCAGCAGGGATTTCGAAATGAATTGGGTGCGAAAACCCTACAACCATTTCTAAAATTTGTCCTTTGGCAACGGCTCTATAACCAACACCATTGAACTCTAATTGTTTTTTCCAACCTTCAGAAACACCTTTAATCATATTTGCAATTAAAGCACGGTATAAACCGTGTTTTGCTCTATGATCTTTATGGTCAGAGGCTCTTTCTAAAGTGATAGTTCCGTCTTCAACTTTAATTGATACGGCAGATGAATCAAAATCTTGAGTTAAAGTTCCTTTTGAACCTTTAACTGTAATTAAGTTTCCATCAATTTTCACTTCAACACCATTCGTTACGTCAATTGGATTATTTCCTATTCTAGACATACTTCTTTTTCTTTCAGTTATTATTAATAAACGTGGCAAATAATTTCACCACCAACTTTTTCTTTTCTTGCTTCTTTGTCAGAGATTACTCCTTTATTTGTAGAAAGTATGGCTATTCCAAGTCCGTTTAACACTCTTGGTAATTCACCTGCTCCACAATATTTTCTTAATCCTGGTTTACTTATTCTTGATATATTACGAATTGCAGGTTCATTATCACTTGAATATTTCAAAGCGATTTTAATAGTACCTTGCGGTCCGTTATCATCAAATTTGTAAGATAAAATATAACCTTTATCTTCCAAGATTTTAGTAATTTCTTTTTTCATTTTTGAACTAGGAATTTCCACCACTTTGTGTCCTGCACTTTGTGCGTTTCTAATTCTAGTCAAATAATCAGCTATTGGATCTGTGTACATTTCTTCTTGCTTTTACTTAATTATTACCAACTTGCTTTAGTTATCCCTGGAATTTGTCCAGATAAAGCCATTTCTCTAAACGTAACCCTTGAAATACCAAATTGTCTCATATAACCTCTTGGTCTTCCTGTTAAATTACATCTATTATGAACTCTAATTTTCATAGAATTTCTAGGTAATTTTTGCAAAGCCATCATTGCATCCCAATCACCCTCATTTGCTGCTTTTCTTAAAGCTTCTCTTTTTTCAGCGTATTTTTTTGCCATTGCAATTCTTTTACGCTCTCTAGCTTTCATTGATTCTTTAGCCATACTTCTATTTTTTTACAAATGGAAAACCAAACTCACCAAAAAGAGCTCTTGCTTCTTCATCTGAGTCAGTTGAAGTTACAAAGGTAATATCCATTCCGAATATTTTATTTACTTTATCAATATCTATTTCTGGAAAAATGATATGTTCTTTTATTCCCATATTATAGTTACCTCTACCATCAAATCCTTTAGGGTTAATTCCTCTAAAATCTCTTGTTCTTGGTAAGGAAACAGAAATGAAACGATCTAAAAATTCATACATTTTTTCTCCTCTAAGAGTAACTTTTACTCCTACTGGCATTCCTTTTCTTAATTTGAAATTAGAAATATCTTTCTTGGAATTAGTAACAACAGCTTTTTGTCCAGCAATTATTGACATATCGTTAACAGCTGATTCAATTAATTTTTTATCAGATGTTGCAGCCCCTATTCCTTGTGATAATACAATTTTTTCTAATTTAGGAATACGCATAGACGATTTAAAACCAAACTTTTCTTTTAAAGCTTTACTGATTTCTTTATCGTATTTTTCTTTAAGTCTCGGTGTATAACTCATTACTTAATTACCTCCCCTGTTTTTTTAGAATATCTAACTTTTTTTCCATTATCGACTTTATAACCTGTTTTGGTAGCTACTCCATTAACCACTAACATTACATTAGAAATATGGATGCCAGCAGGTTTTTCAACTATTCCTCCTTGAGGATTAGATGCACTAGGCTTCACATGTTTTTTTATCATGTTTACACCTTCAACGATAACACGGTCTTTTTTTCTATCTATTGAAAGGATTTCTCCTTCACTACCTTTGGCTTTACCTGAAATAACCTTCACGGTATCGCCAACTTTTACGTGTAACTTTTTCTGCATTTCCTTAATTTTTAAAGTACTTCAGGTGCTAATGAAACGATCTTCATGAACTGTTTGTCTCTTAATTCACGTGCTACAGGACCAAAGATACGTGTGCCTCTCATTTCCCCAGCAGTGTTTAATAACACAACTGCATTGTCATCAAATCGAATATAAGAACCATCTTGTCTTCTTACTTCTTTTTTAGTTCTAACTATTACTGCTTTGGTAACTTGTCCTTTTTTGACATTACCAGCTGGTATAGCGCTTTTAATTGTAACAACAATTTTGTCACCTATTGAAGCGTAACGTCTTTTAGTACCTCCTAGTACTCTAATACATAACACTTCTTTAGCTCCGCTATTGTCTGCTACTGCTAATCTACTTTCTTGTTGGATCATCTTTTTACTAAATTATTTTGCTCTTTCCACAATTTCTACTAATCTCCAACACTTATTTTTACTAAGTGGTCTTGTTTCCATGATTCTAACTGTATCACCAATGTTACAGTCATTTTTTTCATCATGGGCGACAAATTTAGTAGTTTTTTTGACAAACTTACCATACTTTTCGTGTTTTACTTTTCTTTCTACAGAAACAACGATAGATTTTTCCATCTTATCGCTAGTAACAACACCGATTCTTTCTTTTCTTAAATTTCTTTTTTCCATTACAGAATGTGTTTTATTAATTTAAAAAATTAAGCTTGAAGCTCTCTTTTTTTTAATTCTGTTTTTAAACGTGCAATATCTTTTCTGTCCGTTCTTAACTGTAAAGGATTTTCTAAAGGAGAAATTTGGTGAGATAAAACAAGCTTGTTATATTTTGCTTGCATTTCAACAATCTTCTCTTTCAAATCATTTACCGATAAACCTTTAATCTCTTCTGACTTCATCTCAATTTTTTTTATTCAGTGTAATCTTTTCTAGTAACAAATTTACATTTAACTGGAAGTTTTTGAGCAGCTAGACGCATTGCTTCTTGCGCAGTTTCTCTATTTACTCCTTCGCATTCAAATAAAATTCTACCAGGTCTAACAACAGCAACCCAATGGTCTGGTGCTCCTTTACCTTTACCCATTCTTACCTCAGCGGGTTTTTTAGTAACAGGTTTATCAGGAAATATTCTAATCCAAACTTTACCTTGTCTTTTCATGTATCTGGTAACTGCAATACGAGACGCTTCAATTTGTCTTGAAGTTATCCATCCTGGTTGCACTGTTTTTAATCCAAAATCACCAAAAGCAATTTGGCTACCTCTTTGAGCTAAACCTCTGTTTCTGCCTTTTTGCGCTTTTCTGAACTTTGTTCTTTTAGGTTGTAACATAATAGTACTCCTTTAAATTCTTTATTTCTTATTTCTTCTATTGAAGTTTCCGCCACCTTTTCTTCCTTTTTTTTGTTGTAAACCAACATTAGGAGATAAGTCTCTTTTTCCGTAAACTTCACCTTTACAAATCCACACCTTAATTCCTATTCTACCATAGGTTGTGTGTGCTTCAGATAATGCATAATCAATGTCAGCTCTAAAAGTATGTAAAGGTGTTCTACCTTCTTTATACATTTCAGCTCTAGCCATCTCAGCTCCATTTAATCTTCCACTAATTTTAACTTTAATACCTTCAGCTCCCATTCTCATGGTAGAAGCAATTGACATTTTTATGGCTCTACGGAAAGAAATTCTACCTTCAATTTGTCTTGCTATACTGTCAGCAACAAGTTTAGCATCAAGTTCAGGTCTTTTTATTTCAAAGATGTTGATTTGTACATCTTTTCCAGTTAATTTTTTTAATTCTTCTTTAAGTTTATCAACTTCTTGACCACCTTTACCAATAATTACTCCTGGTCTTGCAGTATTAATTGTAACTGTTACTAGCTTAATTGTTCTTTCAATAATTATCTTTGAGATACTTGCTTTTGATAAACGAACAAGTAAATATTTTCTGATTTTATCGTCTTCAACAATTTTTGCAGAATAGTCATTTCCTCCGTACCAATTAGAGTCCCATCCTTTGATGATCCCTAATCTATTTCCTATTGGATTAGTTTTTTGTCCCATTCGTTTATTTATTTACGCTATCTACAATGATAGTTGTATGATTAGATCTTTTTCTTATTCTATGAGCTCTACCCTGAGGTGCTGGTTGAATTCTTTTAAGCATTCCTGCGTTATCAACTTTTACCATTGAAACAACAAGTGTTTCATCCTCAATGTTCTTATCCTCATTTTTTATTTCCCAGTTAGCGATAGCAGAACGCAACAAAGTTGCTAATCTGCTAGATGCTTCTTTAGGATTATGTTGCAAAATGTTTAAAGCTTTATTTACTTCTACACCTCTAACAAGATCTGCAACCAATCTCATTTTTCTTGCAGGGATAGGACAATTTCGCAATTTTGCAATTGCTATGTTCATTTTCTCTGCTTTTAGTTTTTCAGCTTTTAATCTTTTTCTAGCCCCCATTATCTTATTATTTTAGACTATTATTTCTTTTTCTTTTTATCTGCGTGTCCTCTGAAAGTTCTCGTTGGAGAAAATTCACCTAATTTATGACCTACCATATTTTCAGTAACAAAAACGGGAATAAATTTATTTCCATTGTGCACTGCAAAAGTAAGCCCAACAAAATCAGGAGTTATAGTTGACGCTCTTGACCAAGTTTTAATCACTGTCTTTTTTTGTGATTCTTGTGCTTCTTCAACTCTTTTCATTAACTTGTAATGAACAAAAGGTGGTTTTTTTAACGATCTACTCATAACTTATTTTTTCTTTTTTCTTTCAATGATATACTTATCAGAGTACTTTTTCTTATTTCTTGTTTTGAATCCTTTAGCTGGTATTCCGTTTCTAGATCTTGGGTGTCCTCCAGACTGACGTCCTTCACCACCACCCATTGGATGATCGACAGGGTTCATAACTACAGCTCTTACTCTTGGTCTTCTACCTTTCCATCTACTTCTTCCTGCTTTACCAGATCTTGTTAGCAAGTGCTCTGAGTTAGAAACAGACCCTATTGTTGCCATACAAGTAATTAAAATCATTCTAGTTTCACCAGAAGGCATTTTTACCACAGCATATTTACCATCTCTAGCGTTTAACTGTGCATACGAACCTGCACTTCTAGCAATTGAAGCCCCTTTTCCTGGTATTAATTCAATATTATGAATCACAGTTCCTAAAGGAATTTCCGATAAAAACAAAGCGTTTCCAACTTCTGGTGCAACACCTTTGCCTGATTTTAATACATCTCCTACTTTTAAACCTTCAGGAGCGATAATATATCTTTTTTCTCCATCTGCGTAGAATAACAATGCAATTAAAGCAGATCTATTTGGATCATATTCAATGGTTTTAACAGTTGCTGGAATTCCAAATTTCTCTCTTTTAAAATCTATTATTCTGTATTTTTGTTTGTGACCGCCACCAATCTGGCGCATTGTCATCTTTCCAGTATTATTTCTACCACCAGATTTCTTTTTGGTAGTTAACAAAGTTTTCTCTGGAGTAGAACAAGTAACTGTAGCGTACTCATTTACAACTTTATGTCTTTGTCCTGGAGTTGTTGGTTTTATTTTTCTAACACCCATCTCTTATTTCTTAAATGTTATCATATAATTCAATAGTTTCTCCTTCAGCAACTTGTACTACAGCTTTTTTCCATAGTTTAGTTCTTTGGTAAGAGATTCCTTTTGAGGTATATTTTACTTTTGCTTTACCGCCACCATATCTCATGGTTCTAACTTTTTCAATAGTTACTCCATACATTTCTTCAACGGCTTTTTTTATTTCTAACTTATTTGCATTAACATCAACAACAAAAGAAAATCTATTGTTTAATTCGCTATCGTTTGTAGCTTTTTCTGTCAATAAAGGTTTCTTAATTATAACTTTCATTTTCGTTCCTCCTAATTAAGTGTATTTTCGATTTTTTGAACAGCGCCTTCTAAAAAGACTAATTTGTTAGCGTTCAAAACATCATATGTATTTAAACTATCAGCCGTTACTACCTTTGTTCCTTGAATGTTTCTTGAAGACAAGTAAACATTATCATTATTTGAAGGAAGCACAAAAAGTACTTTATCATATAACAAATTAAGGTTATCTAATAAAGAAGTAAACTCTTTTGTTTTAGGTGCTTTAAAGTTAAGATCTTCTAACACTAAAATAGAATTTTCTTTTGCTTTATAAGTTAACGCTGATTTTTTAGCTAATTGTTTTACCTTAGAATTAAGTTTAAAGCCATAATTTCTTGGTTTTGGTCCGAAAACACGTCCTCCTCCTCTTAAAATTGGTGACTTAATACTCCCCATACGAGCTGTACCTGTACCTTTTTGCTTCTTAATTTTCCTAGTACTTCCTGAAATATCTGCTCTTTCTTTAGACTTGTGTGTTCCTTGTCTTTTGTTAGCCAAAATTAACTTTACATCTAAGTAAATGGCATGATCATTTGGTTCAATAGCAAAAATTGAATCAGTAAGCTCTACAGACTTTGACGTCTCTTTTCCTTTTGTATCTAATACTTTCAATTTCATCTTACTTCTTAATTAATACGAAAGAACCCTTAGCACCAGGTACAGAACCTTTTACTAAGATTAAATTCTTATCAGTTAATACTTTCATTACTTGTAGATTTTGCTGAGTCACTTGGCTTCCACCCATTCTACCTGCCATTCTCATCCCTTTAAATACTCTTGCAGGGTAAGAAGCAGCTCCAATAGAACCAGGCGCTCTTAATCTGTTATGTTGTCCGTGTGTAGATTGTCCAACACCTCCAAATCCATGTCTTTTAACAACTCCTTGAAAGCCTTTTCCTTTAGAAGTTCCAATCACATCAACAAACGTATTTTCTTCAAACACTTCTTCAACTTTGATAATATCTCCTAATTTAGCATTAGGAAAACCATCAAATTCAACAACTTTTCTTTTAGGAGTAGTTTTAGCTTTTTTGAAGTGTCCTTGCAATGGTTTTGAAGTATTTTTCTCTCTCTTTTCACCATAAGCAAGCTGAACAGCTTCATAGCCATCTTTTTCCACGGTTTTAACTTGTGTTACAACACAAGGACCAACTTCTAACACTGTGCATGGTGTTGCCTTACCCTCAACACTGTAGATGCTAGTCATTCCGATTTTTTTTCCAATTAATCCTGGCATTCTTTACTTATTTATAATTAAACTTTAATTTCTACATTTACCCCACTAGGTAATTCAAGCTTCATTAGAGCATCTACAGTCTTAGAAGAAGAACTATAAATATCTAATAATCTTTTGTACGAACACAACTTGAATTGCTCTCTCGCTTTTTTATTAACATGTGGAGATTTTAAAACAGTATAAATCTTTTTGTTGGTTGGTAATGGAATTGGTCCATTAACAATAGCACCAGTAGCTTTAACTGCTTTTACGATTTTCTCTGCTGATTTATCAACTAAGTTGAAATCGTATGACTTTAATTTTATTCTTATCTTTTGGCTCATCTTTATAACCTTATTATTTATTCTTACTTACCTTTTGATTTTGCAATTACTTCATCTGCAATATTTTTCGGGCACACATCATAATGTGAAAACTCCATTGTTGAAGTTGCTCTACCAGAAGACATTGTTCTTAATGCAGTAACGTAACCAAACATTTGAGATAAAGGAACTTTTGCCTTAATTACTTTTGCACCAGCTCTATCTCCCATTCCTTCCATTTGACCTCTTCTTCTATTCAAATCAGCAACTATATCACCCATATTTTCTTCAGGTGTTACAATTTCTAACTTCATAATAGGCTCTAACAATACTGGTTTTGCTTGTGGAATAGCATTTCTATAACACATTTTAGCTGCAACCTCAAACGATAATTGGTCAGAATCCACAGCATGGTATGATCCATCTACTAACTCTACTTTTAAACTATCCATTGGATAACCAGCTAGTACTCCATTTTTCATTGCTTCTTTAAAACCTTTTTCTACCGAGGGAACAAATTCTCTAGGAACATTACCACCTTTAATTGAGTTTATAAACTCAAGTCCTGTTTTTTCCTCATCATCTTGTGGAGATATATTAACGATTATATCTGCAAATTTCCCTCTACCACCAGATTGTTTTTTATAAACCTCTCTAAATTTATTTACAGGAGCAGTTATTTTCTCTTTGTAAGCAACTTGAGGTTCTCCTTCATTCACTTCAACTTTAAACTCTCTTTTTAATCTATCAATTAAGATTTCAAGGTGTAACTCACCCATTCCTGAAATAATAGTTTGACCAGATGATTCATCAGTTCTAACTTGGAAAGTTGGATCTTCTTCTGCTAATTTAGATAAACCTAAACCTAGTTTATCAACATCAGCTTGAGTTTTAGGCTCTATAGAAATACCAATTACTGGATCTGGGAAAGTCATAGACTCTAATACGATAGGATGTTTTTCATCACACAAAGTATCCCCTGTTCTAATATCTTTAAAACCAACACCTGCACCTATGTCACCTGCTTCTATAAAATCGATAGCATTTTGTTTATTTGAGTGCATTTGGAATATTCTTGAAATTCTTTCTTTTTTAGAAGTTCTTGGGTTATATATGTAAGAACCTGCTGGTATTTTCCCTGAATACATTCTAAAAAAGCATAATCTACCAACAAAAGGGTCTGTAGCAATTTTAAATGCTAAAGCTGCTGTTGGTTCATCAGGACTTGGATTTCTAAGTTCTTTTTCCTCTGTAACAGGGTTAACTCCTTCTATTGCATCAGCATCATAAGGAGAAGGTAAGAAAGCCATTACAGCATCTAAAAGTGTTTGTACTCCTTTATTTTTGAAAGCTGAACCACACATAACTGGTTGAATTGACATATCAATGGTTGCTTTTCTAATAGCCCCCATCATCTCTTCGGTAGTTATTGACTCTGTATCTTCAAAAAACTTTTCCATTAAAGCTTCATCAGACTCTGCTACAGCTTCAATTAATTTATCTCTCCACTCATTGCATTCATCAACTAAATCGGCAGGAACTTCATCCTCAGTATAAGTCATTCCCATATCCTCCTCATTCCATCTTATTGCCTTCATTGTGATTAAATCAACCACACCTTCAAATTCATCTTCAGCACCAATAGGAATTTGTAAAGGAATCGGGGTTCCACCTAATCTTTCCTTAATTTCAGTTACACATCTCATAAAATCTGCACCAGCTCTATCCATTTTATTTACAAAACAGATTCTTGGCACCTTATATTTGTCTGCTTGCCTCCAAACAGTTTCAGATTGCGGCTCAACACCAGAGGCAGCGCAAATTAAAGCAACTGCTCCATCCAAAACCCTTAGAGAACGTTCCACCTCAACGGTAAAATCAACGTGTCCTGGAGTATCTATGATATTAATTCTATATTCCTTAGTAGTTTCTATTGGTTCACCTTGAACTGTTGGGTATTTCCAAAAACAAGTTGTTGCAGCAGAAGTAATTGTAATACCTCTCTCTTGCTCTTGCTCCATCCAATCCATTGTAGCAGCACCATCATGCACCTCTCCAATTTTATGGCTTACACCTGTATAATATAAGATACGCTCTGTAGTTGTGGTTTTTCCAGCATCTACGTGAGCCATAATTCCAATGTTTCTTGTATATGATAAATCTCTTTTCTTAGCCATGACTATCTTTAATTAAAATCTAAAATGAGAGAATGCTTTGTTTGCTTCAGCCATTCTGTGCATATCTTCTTTTTTCTTAAATGCAGATCCTTCTTCTTTAGACGCCGCAATTATTTCATTTGCTAATCTTTGCGCCATTGATTTTTCATTTCTCTTACGCGCAAAACCAATTAACCAAGTCATAGCTAACGATTGTTTTCTTCCTTCTCTAACTGGTGAAGGTATTTGATACGTGGCCCCTCCAACCCTTCTTGATCTAACTTCAACAGCAGGAGTTATATTCTGCAATGCTTTTTTCCATATATCTAACGCAACTTCTTCCTCATTAGATTTTTTTTCTTCAATGATATCTATAGCGTCATAAAAGATTTTATAAGCTGTACTTTTTTTACCGTGTAACATTAAGTTATTTACAAACTTAGTCACCAAAACCTCATTAAACTTTGGATCTGGTAAAATTGCGTGTTTTTTTGCTTTTCTTCTTCTCATTTCTCCTTAGATTTCTTTATTTCTTAGGTCTTTTAGTACCATATTTTGAACGTCTTTGTGTCCTACCTTCAACTCCTGATGTATCAAGTGCACCTCTCACTACGTGATATCTTACTCCTGGCAAATCTTTAACCCTTCCTCCTCTAACTAACACGATACTATGTTCCTGTAAATTATGACCTTCTCCTCCGATATAAGCATTAACTTCTTTACCGTTTGTAAGTCTTACCCTAGCAACTTTTCTCATTGCTGAATTAGGTTTTTTAGGTGTAGTGGTGTAAACTCTTACACATACCCCTCTTCTTTGTGGACATGAGTCTAAAGCAGCAGACTTTGAAGTCTTAACTTGCTTAACTCTTCCTTTTCTTATTAACTGTTGAATAGTAGGCATATTTAAACTATCTATTTTTCTTTATTTTATTCTTTATCTATAATACAATACAAAAATTCCAAATCGTAAAAATTCGGAGTGCAAAGGTAAATATTTTTTTTTATAAAACAACATTTAACTTTATTTTTTTCATTTTTTTTCACACAACAATGTTTAAAAACATTTTTTTACGGATAAATTAGCTAAAATTCACGATAATTATGGAATAAAAAATCATCAAAAAACTTTAATAAATTACGATTTAATATACTACTTTTGTTGATATGAATTATTTAGATACTTTAAATCAACCACAACTAGAGGCGGTTAAAAACACTGAGGGACCTACAATGGTAATTGCTGGGGCAGGGTCTGGAAAAACTCGTGTTTTAACTTTTAGAATTGCTTATTTGATGGAACAAGGTGTTGACCCTTTTAATATTTTAGCTTTGACCTTTACTAACAAAGCTGCTAAAGAAATGAAAAGCAGAATTGCCAAAATTGTTGGTGACTCTGAAGCGAAAAACATTTCAATGGGAACTTTTCATTCTGTTTTCTCTAGAATATTACGCCATCACTCAGACAAATTAGGATACCCATCAAACTTTACTATTTACGACACTCAAGATTCTCGCAGTTTACTCAAAGCAATCATTAAAGATTTAAAGTTGGATGATAAAATATATAAATCTGCAATGGTAGGCAGCAGAATTTCATCAGCTAAAAACAATTTAATATCTGCAGCAGCATATCAAAGTAACACAGATATAATTTCTGAGGATAGGCAGTCAGGAAGACCAAGACTATTTGAAATATATAAAGCTTACGAAAAAAGATGTTTTTTGGCTGGCGCAATGGATTTTGATGACTTACTATTTAAAACAAATGTTTTATTTAGAGACCATCCTGAGATTCTTCATTTTTACCAACATAAATTTAGATATATTTTGGTGGATGAGTACCAAGACACGAATTACTCTCAATATATTTTAGTTAAAAAGCTTGCTGCTGTTTTTCAAAATATTTGCGTGGTTGGTGATGATGCGCAATCCATTTATTCTTTTAGAGGTGCAAACATTCAAAATATTTTGAATTTTAAAAATGACTATCCTGATTATAAACTATATAAATTAGAACAAAACTACCGTAGTTCCAAAACTATTGTTAGTGCAGCTAATAGTGTCATAGCTAAAAACAAAAATCAAATTCAAAAAGATGTATGGACAGACAATGGTGAAGGAAGTAAAATAAAAGTTATAAGGACTTTAACTGATGGTGAGGAAGGTAAAACTGTTGTTAATCACATATATGAAACAAAAGTTAATCAACAAGCAAACAATTACGACTTTGCTATTTTATACAGAACCAACGCTCAGTCGAGAGCTTTTGAGGAACATTTAAGAAAAATTAATTTACCTTACAAAATATATGGTGGTTTATCTTTTTACCAACGTAAAGAAATTAAAGATTTAGTTGCTTATTATAGACTTACAGCCAACCCTACAGATGAAGAGGCTCTTAAACGAATTATAAATTACCCTAAGCGTGGCATTGGTAAAACATCAATAGAGAAAGTTGCTGTTTGCGCCAATCATTACGGTGTTAGTTTATGGGATATTTTGTCTGACTCTCAGCAATATCCTTGTGATATACCAAGTGGCACACGTAATAAAATGAATGATTTTATCACCATGATAGAAAGCTTTAAAATTGAACTTGATAAAAAAGATGCTTACGAATTAGGAGCACACATTGCTAGATCGTCTGGTATTTTAAAAAACCTATATGATGACAAATCTCCAGAAGGCGTTAGTAGATATCAAAACATTGAAGCCTTACTAACCGGTTTAAAAGAATTTGTAGAAAATGAAACAGACAAAGACAACATATATTTGAATGATTTTTTGATGGATGTTGCATTATTGACAGATGCAGACGACGAGAAAGAAGAAGATAAGGATAAAATCACTTTGATGACTATTCACGCATCAAAAGGACTTGAATTCAAATATGTATATGTTGTTGGATTAGAGGAGAATTTATTCCCTAGTCAAATGGCACTAAATTCTCGTAGCGAATTAGAAGAAGAAAGACGTTTATTTTACGTGGCAGTAACTAGAGCCGAAAAAGAATGTACATTAACCTACGCTACTAGTCGTTTTAAGTGGGGGAATTTAACCACAGCAGAACCTAGTAGATTTATTGAAGAAATAGACAGTAAACACCTTGAGCTTTCAGGTACATCTTACAAAGGAGGAGGAAGATCTTTAAACGCAGTCAATTCTAACCATAAAATAGTTGGCAAAAACTTTAATATGCCTAAGAGAAAACTCACAAAAATGAGTGATTTACCTAACGGGGTTAAAAATTTGAATAGTGCTAAATTGTTAGATTTAAAAGTAGGTTACAATGTAAAGCACGCCAGATACGGAAAAGGAAAAGTTATGGCGTTAGAAGGCACGCCTCCCACTAAGGCGACGGTGTTTTTTCCTACACACGGAAACAAACAGTTGTTATTGAAGTTTGCTAAATTAGAAGTTTTGAATTAACGTATAAAGAAGATTAAAAATTCAGTTTTTTATGCCAGCATTTCGTAAATAGAATTAGTAAATGCACTTTTTATCTTACATTTGAAATATATTACTTACCTTTGTGGCGAATATTGGTTCGACCATAGGGTTGATTAAAATGGGAATCAGGTGAAAAACCTGAGCTGTTCCCGCAACTGTAAGTGTTAAACGCTATTAACCAAACCACTGTCTTTTACTTTAAGGCGGGAAGGGGTTAAGAGTATAGCACGAGCCAGGAGACCTGCCACTATTCAAAAACAACGCTTTCGGGATAAAAGCAAAGTTTAGATAGGTCTTTTTAATTAGAATTAGGGCTTATTTATTCTATTGATTTTATTCCTTTTAAATTATTATTAACCCGTTAAACATTAAAACAATAATTTGTTTAACACAAAAATTTTAAAAGGATGAAAAGAATTTTACTTTTTGCAACTGCACTTGTTCTAGGTGCTAACACTATGGCACAAAATGCCGATTTTGAATTACCTTTAAGTGGCAGTGATACTGCTTGGTTTGGACAAACCACTACTAATGCTAGTGGAGACACAACTTTTACCAATGGTTATTTTACCTTTGAAAACAATTACAACTCAGGTTGGGGAAGTTGGTCAGGTTGGGCTTACTCTAATGACACAGATGCCTCAACATCAGGTTACGCTAACCAATTTGGAAATATAACAGGTTCTGGAGAAAGCTCTACTCAGTTTGGAGTGTTTTTTCAATCTTTTACAGGAAAAAATAGAATTTTTACAAATACCCCTGTAAATTTAAGTGGGGCTTATTTTACTAATACAACCTACGCTTATTTTTCAATGTTAAATGGGGATTCATTTGCCACTCAATTTGGTGACACTTCAAACGCTAGTGGTGGAGCAGATTGGTTTTTATTAACCATTTATGCATTAGACAGTGACACCCTTCATACGGGAGATTCTGTTAACTTTTATTTGGCTGATTACAGGTTTACTGACAACACTCAAGATTATATTATAAATACTTGGGAGTGGGTTGACCTCTCATCATTAGGGACAGTATCAGGTTTAGATTTTAAATTAACCTCATCAGATGTTGGTCAATTTGGAATGAATACACCTGCATATTTTGCAATGGACAATTTGACAATTGATTTTGCTAACATTAATGATAATAATTTCTCAACACAAAGCATTTATCCAAATCCAACAACTGGAATTTTAAGTGTTAATACTAATGAAAACTCAACTATTAGTATATTTAACATAAACGGACAACTTATCCGTTCAGTTAAAACACAAAATTCAACAACTACACTTGATTTGTCAGATTTAGATAACGGAATTTACTTTATCCAAGTTGAAAACAAAGGTGTCATTACAACTCAAAAAGTGGTTAAACAATAACACTTTTTCATAGTTTTTCAAATTAATTTTGGTTAACAATTAAAGATGCAATTAAAGATTTACATATTAGTTTTTAGTTGCGTCTTTTTTTTTGGTATTAACGCACAAATCATTGAAAAAGATACTTTAAACACTGTAACGGTTTTGGCAAAAAAGGATTCTATTTTAAAACTGACTGTTATAACCTCTAACGTGCCACATTACGTTATTAACAATGATAAATTAAATGAAATATCGGCTAACGATATTGGAGACGCGTTGAAATATGTTCCAGGTACTTATATCAAAGATTATGGCGGGATTGGGGGATTAAAAACTGTGTCATATCGTAGTTTGGGAGCTTCACATACCTCAGTAGAAGTTGACGGGATTATACTACCAACAACTCAAACCGCTGTTGTTAACTTATCATCTTTTGATGTCTTTTCTACTCAACAAATTGAAATGACTTCAGGGCAGGTACAAAATCATTTTTCTACAGCAAGTGCTTATGTTAAATCAAATATTCTATCTATCCAAAGTCAATTAAATACTATACCTAATAATAAATATAATCTGAAATTGATGGGATTAACTAACAGCATAAATTCATATCAAAACGGTGTTTTTTATCAACAAAAAATAACTTCTAAATTGTCTTTAGGCATTCAAGGATTGGCTACTTATGGTAGTGGAAAATATTCTTTTAGTATTCAAAATGTGGATAGTACTTATACGGCTGTTCGTCAAAATGCAGATTTGACAAATTACAACATTAGGGGAGGTTTTACTTACAAGGCATCACATTTAAAAGTATTTTTAAACGGAAGTTATGTCAATAATTTTCAACAACTACCAGGGGCAGTTGTTTTATACAATCCCTTTAACGACCAAACACTAGCTAAAACAATTCGTAATACTGCTTTAAATGTTCAATATAAAAAGAACAAATATGCTATAGGTTTTAATGCTTTTAATCAACAGAGCTTAACAACTTACAGAGATAATCAGTTTTTAAATCAACAAGGTTTTTTAGAAAATAATTATGACAATAACACTTTTGGTACAGGTGTTATTATGATTAGATTTTTAAATACAGAAACTCAAAAAATATTTTTAGGAGGAGACCTATTATTATCCTCTTTAAAAGGTAGTCAATTTATGGTAATGCCAACACGAATTGGTGTGAACTCTGTTTTAGGTCTATCAAAATGGTGGCGTCGTTTTAAAATTCAAGGTAATGTTAGTCATCAATGGATTAAGGATATTACACCAACAGATACAAATTATATTTCTCACTTTTCGCCATTCATTTCAATTTCATATTTACCAATTAAAAACAAGCAGATTAGGTTTAGAACCCACTATAAAAACACCTATCGGCAACCCTCTTTTAATGATTTGTACTATAACTTTATTGGCAACAAAAACTTAAAGGCTGAAAATGCACAGAGTTTTAATTTTGGATTTACCTATGGTAAAACTATAAGGGCTATACACATTGAATCTACCATAGACGTTTACCAAAACAATATTAAGGATAAAATTGTAGCTATTCCAACCAAAAATTTATTCAATTGGAGTATGCAAAACATAGGTAACGTTTTAAGCAGAGGATTAGATTTGAATATTTTATTTACTATAAAAAAACACAAACACAAAATTTCATTTTCAACAGGACATTCTTTAAATGCATCTATAGATGTTACCGACAAAAATAGCCCTACTTACAGACATCAAATACCATATACACCTAACTATTCAGGAAATTATACGTTTACTTATGGTTTTAAAAAAACATTTTATACTTTAACCGTGTTACATTCTGGTAGCAGATACATTTTAAATGAAAATACACCCTATAATTTATTAGACGGATTTATAGATATTGGTTTTGCAATAAGTAAGACTTTTCTATTTAAACATCAAAGTTTTTATTGTAATTTACAAGGCGCTAATTTACTAAACAAGAACTACGAAATGATTAAAAGTTATCCAATGCCGGGGAGACATATTAGAATAAAGGTAGTTTATCAATTTAACAAATAAAGTTATGAAAAGTATATTTATTATTATTGTTTTATTCTTAACCTTTACAGCTTGTAAAAAAGACAAGCCACAACCAAGTACAACTGAATCTACTTATACCAATGGTGTGCTATGTATGAATGAGGGGTTATTTCAACAAAACAATGCAAGTTTATCATATTATAGCTTAGATAGTAATAAAGTTATTTCTCACATTTTTCAAAAAATTAATGGTAGAGGCCTGGGAGATACCGCTAATGATATGATTGAATACACATATAACGGCAAAAGATATATAGCCATTGCAGTAGATATATCCAGCCAAGTTGAGATTTTGACTTACGAAAATTTAAAGTCTGTTAAACAAATACCTGTGTTTAATGGAAATATGGCGAGAGAACCAAGAGCACTACAATTTTACAACGACAAACTCTATTCTATCAACTTTGACGGTACTGTTAGTGTAATTGATTTAACTACTTATTCAATTATTCAAAACATATCTTGCGGAGTAAACCCCGACAATGCAGTTATTATCAATAATTTGATGTATATTGTAAATTCAGGCGGGTTAAATTATCCCGTATATGATAGTACCATAAGTGTTTTAAACTTAAACACACTCTTGGTAACAGATACTGTCATAACAGCTATTAATTGTTCGCAAATTGTAGCTGATGCCCAAAATGAGATATACGTTTTATCAAGAGGAAATTATAGTAACATATTACCCAAATTACAACGTATAGACCCAATAACAAATCAAGTTATACAGGAGTTTAATATCGAAACTTATGAAATGACGTATTTTAACGACAAAATTTATTACTTTAATGATGCCGACAGTAAAATATACACTTTTAATACCACAACAGAAAGTGTTGAAGGACCATTAATAGACTGTTCAAACTATCAAAATATTTATGGTATTCAAATAGACGAAATCAATCAATTAATTTACACCAATGATGCCAATGGTTACGTCAACTCTTCAACCATAAGATGTTATGATATGAATGGGAGCTTTAAATACGAGTTTGACACCGACTTGAATACAGGCAAATTGATATTTATGAATTAAATAATACCTTAAATAAAAACAAAAAATTATGAGAGCTATTTTAATATTATCGTTAGTTTTTGGACTACAACCTATGGCAAGTGCCCAATATGCCCCACCAGCAGGACAAACAGGCACAACAGCAATTCACAAAGATTCATCTGTATTTGTAAACTGGGCAACAGGAGTCACTCAATTTTCAAGAGGGTTTATGGATATTGCCGACCCATCATTAGGATTAGTAACATTTGGAGATTCATCAGTCGCTATTGGACAGGCTGAAGGAACAAATTCTGGAGTAGTGAGTTTGGGTGATTCAGGTAGCATTACACTATCATTTCAATATCCTATAATTAATGGGTCTGGTTTTGATTTTGCAATTTTTGAAAATGGATTTAGTGATACTTTTTTAGAATTAGCTTTTGTTGAAGTAAGTACTGACGGTATAACTTATATTAGATTCCCATCAGTATCTTTAACACCCGAAAATGAAATTGGTGGTTTTGGTTCGCTTGATGCCACAAATTTATATAACTTTGCAGGTAAATACAGAATTGGTTATGGCACCCCGTTTGATTTAGAAGACATTGTTGATTCTACTGGTATAGACATTAATAATATTAATTATGTTAGACTAATTGATGTTGTAGGAACAACAAATCCACAGTACGCTACCTATGACAGTCAAGGTAATATAGTAATAGACCCTTATTCTACACCATTTTCAAGTGGAGGATTTGACTTAGATGCTATTGGAGTGATAAATGAAAACCAGAACGCTTACATTAAAGATAACTCATTAGCTTCATTCATTTCTGTTTTTCCTAACCCCTCTTATGGTAATTTAAACATTAAAAGCATTAAATCTGGCTTTTTAAATATTTACGATATGAGTGGAAAAAAAGTATTTAATAAAACCTGTATTGGAAATGAAACTATATTTATAAATTCACTAACAAAAGGGATCTATTTAATAAAGTTTGAATTTGATGAGGGTATAGAAACAAAAAAAATAATCGTTCAATAAAACTTCACTATAAAGATTTTTAAACGCATAAGATATCTTTAAAAAAAACCTTAAATATGCAAGTTTTTTCTACTGCATAGCTAAAGTGCGCACCATTATTGGGAATACCTGTCTACCGAAAAAGGTAAGCTCACTTTTCAGGACTCACGATAATTAATGCTCTGTTTGCGTGTCTTAAACCTGCGCTACACCAATATTGACGTACATTTTGACTTTTACAACGAACAATCTTGCGGATTTAATATAAAAAAATAAAAATATTTTTTAATTTTATTTGGCTATATAAAATAATGCACATATATTTGCACCCCGAAAGAAAACGTTCTTTAACAAGGGAAAAGCGAGAATAGCTCAGCTGGTAGAGCACGACCTTGCCAAGGTCGGGGCCGCGGGTTCGAGTCCCGTTTCCCGCTCAATAAAAAAAACATCACAAAACAATAATGCTCGGGTGGTGGAATTGGTAGACACGCAAGACTTAAAATCTTGTGCTCTTTGGGGCGTGCGGGTTCAAGTCCCGCCCCGAGTACAAAATAGGATAATCTTCTCAGATTGTCCTATTTTTGTTTTTAGGCTGAATTTTTATCGAAAAAAACTCTTTAAATTTTACTTTTATTCTATGTTATTTTACTAATTTTGCAAAAAAAAATAATAACTATGAAAAAAAGATTACTAAACACAGCCCTGTTTTCTGTTTTGTTAGCCTCAAGCGTTAATGCTCAAAACAAAGTAAACAATATGTCTATAGGCATGCAATTTGGAACCATTGAATACAGTGGTGAATATGCAAAAGAAATATTTTCTTTTGCTCCTGGCATACATCCATCATTTGGATTTAACGTGTCAAAATACCTTACTCCTTCGTTTGATATTAGAGGGAATTTTAGAATAGGTACAATTGACGGTAGTGACGCAACAGGAGGGTTTAAAACATCTATGTTTGATGTAAATGTGTTGTTAGATTACAAATTTAATAATGGTTACATTCTAAAAGAAGATGCTTTTTTTGCACCTTATGTATTTTTAGGAATTGGTGATGCCGTTACTTGGTTAACGCCAAATTCAACATTAATTAAGGAAGAGCCGTTAGCATATTTTAACATTCCTATGGGATTAGGTTTTAAATTTAACCTTTCCCCATCAATGTATTTATCATTAGAAACTCATTACAACTACGCAATTTCTGATAGATTAGACGGTAAAGTTGGCTTGACTGGTACCGATAACAAATGGGATGATTCTTTCCTTTATAACTCTATTGGTTTTGGTTACAACTTTTCTGTTGGAAAAGATTCTGACGGTGATGGTGTAAAAGATAAGGATGATAAGTGTCCAAATGTACCTGGTACAGTTAATGGATGTCCTGATTCTGACGGTGATGGCTTTGCTGATTTAGATGACAAATGTCCAGACATTGCAGGACCTGACCAAGGTTGTCCAAAACACTATTTTGAACACGTAGAAATTATGAAAAGAGCTCAAAAAGGATTGTTTTTCAATACGGGTTCAGCTGTTATAAAACAAGAGTCTTATCCTGTATTAGACAACGTATATAGCCTAATGGAAAAGAATCCTAACTTAAAAATTAGTATTGAGGGTCACACAGACAATACTGGTTCAGCAGAAGGCAATAAAAAATTATCACAACAAAGAGCTGATGCTGCTAAAGCCTATTTAGTAAATAAAGGCATTGATGCTTCAAGAATTTCTACTACTGGTTATGGACAAGATAAACCAATAGCTGATAATTCAACTAAAGAAGGAAGACAAAAAAATAGAAGAGTTGAATTTATTCTTAAATATTAATAAATTATACATTTTACCCATTAAAAGCCTTTTACAAATTTTGTAAAAGGCTTTTTTTATACCTTTGTTTTTATGTTAAGGCATATCAAAACGTTTATCAATACATATCACCTTACTAACAAAACTATTTATTTAGCGTGTAGTGGAGGTGTGGATTCTATGGTTTTGAGTCATTGTTTGCAAAAATTGAATCTCAAACATACCTTGCTCCACTGTAACTTTAAATTAAGAGGTAAGGATAGCGATAAAGACGAAAACTTTATCGTTGAATATGCAAAAAAACATAAAATAGAATATCATATCAAAACATTTAACACTAAACAATATTGCAACACCAACCATTTAACTATACAAGAAGGAGCAAGAGTATTAAGATATGATTGGTTTAAAGAATTTTTAAAAGCAGAAAACACTGCGCTCTTTACCGCTCACCATTTAGACGACCAAATTGAAACTTTTTTCATCAATTTACTAAGAGGTACAGGTTTAAAAGGATTAACGGGTATTCCTAACCAAAAAAATAAAATTTATCGTCCATTACTTAACATATCTAAGAATGATATTTTAATTTTTGCTAAAGATAAAAACATTGCGTATAAAGAAGACCAATCCAATTTATCAGACAAATATTTGCGCAATAGGTTAAGACATCAACACATCCCTAATCTAAAGAAGGAAACCAACAATTTTAATTCTAAAATGAATCATCTTTTTGAGGAATTAAACGATATTGACAACTATTTAGAACAACAAATCTCTAACTTAAACTCTATTTTAAAACAAAACAAGTCTATTGACATTAAACATATTTTTAATTTACCAAACTTTTTAACAGTTAGGCTGTTCGCATTCTACAATCTTAACCGCAAAAAAATAAATGAGTTTAATAAATTTTTACAAAGTCAAACTGGTAGTGTGTTTAAAACCTCAACACATATCTTCTTAAAAGACAGAGATAAAATTGTAATTCAAAACAAATCTGCTCAATTTGAATCTGATAATGAAAGTATTATTATTCATCAAATACCTATTGAAAAAAACATCAATCAACAAACTTATAAGTTAAGTATTATTGAGGTAAAAGACCAAATCAAATTTGAACCAAACGCTGCCTTTATTGATGCTGATAAAATAAAGTTCCCTATCATTATAAGAAAATGGAAAAAAGGTGATAAAGTCCAACCATTAGGAATGAGGGGTAAAAAATTAGTTTCAAACATTTTAAATGATAAAAAAATAAACCTGTTTGATAAAAATAAACAATTGGTTTTTGAATCTGACAAAGAAATTTTTTGGTTAGTTGACAACGTTGTAAGTGAAAAATTTAAAATCACTCCACAAACCAAGCGAATTTTATTTATAGAACATATCAAATATTAAACAAAAAAAAGCGTTAATCTTTACTGTACATTAATAGCATTAGTTATTATTGCAAAATTCAAAAATAAAACAGTGATAAAACAGTTACTTTTACTCATAACTTTTAGTTGTATTTTAAGCCTCAGTTTTGCTCAAAATGTAACTATATCTGGTAAATTAACTGATACTGATGGCTCGCCTTTACAAGGAAAAGTAAAAGTAGTTGAAATTGGTAAAGATTTTATATGTTCGCCACAAGGCTATTTCTCCATAGACTTAAAACCAAATAAAACCTACACATTTTATTTTTATGCCATTAATCACACCACCAAGAAGAAAACAATAAGTGTTGGTCGAACCGACCTAAACATTGGCACTGTTCAGTTAATGATTAGAACACTTAGACCTGTTAATGTTGTAGGTAAAGAAATAGGAATGACAATGGAAAAAATACCACCTCCAGAGGTAGGAAGTGTTCCTACAGCAACAGGTAATTTTGAAGACTATTTAAAAGTAAGTTTTTTTATTTCATCTAATAACGAATTAACCTCTAATTATAATGTTCGTGGTGGAAATTATGATGAGAATTTAATCTATGTCAATGGCATTCAAATCTATCGCCCATTTTTGCCGCGTTCAGGACAACAAGAAGGGCTAAGTTTTATTAACTCGGCTTTTGTTGAAAACATCACATTTTCTGCCGGAGGATTTGATGCCTATTATGGTGATAGATTATCGTCTGTTTTAGATATTACATATAAAGAACCTACTCGTTTTGGAGGTTCGGCACAATTAAGTTTAATGGGCGCACAGTCTCACCTTGAAGGCGTTTTTGGCAAAGGAAACAGAGGTAATTTTTTAATTGGTGCCAGGTATAGAACTAATGCTTATTTATTAAACAGCTTACAAGTAAAGGGCGATTATAAACCAACCTTTTTTGATTTTCAGTATTTAACTAATTATTACACTAAGTTTGATGATGACGATAGCTACCAAAAACTATATTTTTTAGCACATTATTCTACCAATAATTATTTATTTGTACCCACTACAAGAAGTACAGAGTTTGGAACTGTAAATGAAGCGTATCAATTAAAAATTTATTACGAAGGACAAGAACAAACAAAATTTCAAACCTTTACAGGCGCAATAGGATATCAATGGAAAATAAATAAAAACCTTGATATGCATTTAGTTGGCTCAACATTTAACTCTAAAGAAACTGAATATTTTGACGTTTTAAGTGAATACTTTATCAATCAATTAGAAACAGATCCTGCAAAAGAAGAATTTGGAGATTCCACCTCTAACATAGGTGTAGGCGGACTGTTAGACCACGCACGTAATGACTTAAACGTATGGATTAGTAATTTATACTATTATGGTATTTATAGTTTTGATTTAAAGTATGACAGTATAAAGCAAACAGCTAAATTTTCAAGATTAAGATGGGGCACTAAATTGCAACACGAACAATTTGACAATAATTTAAGTGAATGGAATCTTATAGATTCTGCTAGTTATATTATACCAAACAACAATCCTAATGTTATTGAATTAAGTGACGTAATCAAACAACGAAATTTTGTTGTAAATAACAGAATTACGGCACATTTTCAATACACCTTTAACCACGTAAAACGACAAACCGTCTATCTAAATTTAAAACGGAAAATAAAAACAGATACTTCCATTTACTACATATATGCCAAAGATACGATTAAACAAAGTCCAAATAAATGGGCTATGGCTATAGGCGTTAGGGGCGGATATAGAACTTTTAATAATGAATATTGGATAACCCCAAGATTAAACGTGTCATACACCCCAAGAAAATACATTTTAAATGAAGATTCTACCATTACAAGAAGAAGTATAAAATTTAAGTTTGCAACAGGTTTGTATTATCAACCTCCTTTGTATAGGGCAATGCGTAGTATTGACGGCACCATTAATCAAAACGTAGTCTCTCAAAAATCTTGGCACAATGTTTTTGCTTTTAATTCATATTTTAAAATGTGGGGACGTCCCTTTAAATTTACAACAGAAGCTTACTACAAATACCTATGGGATGTAAACCCTTACGAAATAGATAATGTTAGAATAAGATATTATGCTGAAAATAATGCCATAGCTCACGTTTACGGAATTGATGCCAAAATAAACGGAGAATTTATAGAGGGGGTTGAATCCTCTTTTAAAATTGGAATACTTAGGGCTATAGAAGATATTTTAGACGATTATTATATGAGCTACATTAATTCTGACGGAGATACTATTATACCAGGTTTTACCTATAACAACGTAGCTGTTGACAGTTTTATTACCTACCCCGGATACATACCAAGACCCACCGATCAAAGGGTTAATTTTGGTGTGTTTTTTCAAGATAAAATGCCTAAATTTGAAAACTTTAAAATATCTGTTAGTATTTTATTTGGAACAGCCCTGCCCTTTGGTCCACCTACTTTTGAAAGATATAAAGATGTACTCAGAACAAAATCTTATTTTAGAACAGATTTAGGGTTTATTTTTGATGTAATAAATACCAATAATATCACTAAATTTAAAGACAAAAAAATACTCAAACATTTTAACAGAGCATCAGTAAGTCTAAATGTATTTAACCTAATGGGTATTAACAATGTTATATCCTATGACTGGGTTCAAGATGTAAATGCAAGGTATTTTGCCGTACCTAACTACTTAACAGGTCGCAGAATCAATTTAAGATTAGTAGTTGAATTTTAAGGCTTATTATTGCCTCCACAAAATAATCAGAACAATATTTTACTATATTTGCGCAACTCTAAAGTTAAAACAATGAAAGTTAATACCACATACACCACAATAGAAAAATTAGTTCAGTTATACAATTCTCCGTTAATGGACTTGATGTATCAAGCAGCAAGTGTTCACAGAGAGCATCATAACCCTAATGAAATTCAAATGAGTTCATTAATATCTATAAAAACAGGAGGATGTTCAGAAGATTGTGGATATTGTCCTCAATCAGCTAAATATAACACCGAACTTGAAGTAAAGGCTATGATGTCGGTAGATGAGGTAGTTAAATTAGCTAAAAATGCTAAAAACAATGGTTCAGCGCGTGTATGTATGGGGGCTGCTTGGCGTGAGGTTAGAGACAATAGAGATTTTGATAAAGTAGTTGAGATGGTACAAGAAATTAACAAAATGGATATGGAGGTTTGTGCCACCCTTGGTATGATAAACGAACAACAAGCTGAAAGATTAAAAAAAGCCGGACTCTATGCATACAACCATAACTTAGACTCTTCTAAAGAATTTTATAAAGATATTATTTCAACACGTGAATATGACCAACGTTTAGAAACCATCAAAAATGCAAGACAAGCAGGTATTTCTGTTTGCTCAGGGGGTATTATTGGAATGGGTGAGTCCGTAGAAGACAGAATGGGAATGTTAATGACTTATGTGCATATGGAACAACCACCAGAGTCTTTACCAATTAATGCTTTGGTGGCAGTAAAAGGTACACCACTTGAAGAACAAAAACCTGTACCTGTATGGGATATGGTAAGAATGATTGCTACTTGCAGAATTTTATTCCCTAAAACAATTGTAAGATTGTCTGCAGGGAGAACGTCTATGAGCCCTGAAGCACAAGCTATGTGCTTTTTTGTTGGCGCTAATTCCATTTTTGCAGGAGATAAACTTCTAACCACACCAAACCCAGAATTTAATGAAGACCAAGCCTTATTTAAAGCATTAGGCTTAACTACCAAAAAACCTTTTCAAGATGGTGAACAACCAGAAACATTGGTAGATGAAAAAGTAGAAAAAGCCAAACAATTAAGAGCAAAAAGAGAAGCTTCTAAAAAATATTCAACCAAAAACAAAAATTTTCAACCACGAAAAATTGTAGTAGAGTAAACTGATAAATGTTTCAGTTATTTTTAAAACTAAATTATGGTTATCTTTAAGTGGCTTAAAAAG
>DQTE01000070.1 GCA_015662905.1 Crocinitomix sp.
ACCTTCTAAAATACAAGAAAATGCATATAAAATCCTTAAACTTTATGATATAAAGCATATTACAACGCCTTACGAAATAATATAACAATATAAATATAGTGCCTTGATAAAAAACCAATACACTGTATATCAATATATTAACTTAAAAAATGTGCGAAGTCAGGTGAAAACTAACTAAAACTATCCATATTGTTATCCTTTTTAACAGGCATAATAAACTCGGATATGTCAATCAAAAATAATTTAGTTGTATAAGATATAAAGCGGTAGATGATATGAATTTATATAACGGCGTTAGATTTTTTTCTTAGGTACAGGGTCATCTCCACCTCCACCCCAAGGATGACAGGATAAAATTCTTTTAAGTCCAAGCCAGCCTCCTTTTAAAGCTCCCCACTCTTTTATGGCTTCAATAGTGTAGTTTGAACAAGTAGGATTATACCTGCAAGAGGCAGGAAAAATGGGCGAGATTATCCATTGATAAATTTTAACAGGAAATATAAATATGGCATTAATAGCTTTTCTAATCATTTAACGTAATCTTTTTTAATCACCAAAGTTAACCAACCATCCTCATGTTCTATGTAGCCTAAGTCATAACAATAAAAGTAAGTACCTCCTTTTTTGGTGGTATAAACATTCGTGTGGTACGCAAAATTATATCCTTCTTCCATTAACCTAGTTTTTTGAATTTTAGTTTTACGTTCAGGGTTAAATTTAGCCAAAAGTCTTCTGTTTTTTCGTAAAATATTGTTGACCCTACGCATATAATTAGTTACATCTCTATTTTGTTTGTTATGATATACATTTCTACAATAATCATTACAAAAGCGTTTATCTATCCTACCTTTTATCTCTGTATTGCACTCTAAACAGTATTTTTTTTCTTCTACAGACATCTTTAAATTTATTTTTGAACCCAATGCAATTAATGATAGTGGCACACCTAGTTACGTTTAGTAATTTTATTGGCAAAGTCAGTTAAATCCTTTCCTGAGGGTTGTTCGTAAATAACTAAATCAAAATAAGTGGTGGCCGAAAATAAATGGTCAAAAATGTCTGCCACAATATTTTCGTAAATTGTCCACTCTTTAATTTTAGAAAAACAATAAATTTCAATAGGAACGCCATTTGGTGTTGGGGATAGTTGCCTTACCATTAAAGTCATGTTTTGATTGATATGCGGATTGTGTTTTAAATATTGTTTAATGTACTCTCTATACAAACCAATATTTGTTTGATGACGTCCGTTAAGTAAAAACTCCTTTTTGACATTATTTTCTTTATTATATTTTTCAATTTCTTTTTCTTTTTCTTGAATATAATTGGTTAAGTATTCAATTTTTTCCAATTCATTTAACATGTGGGCAGAACAAAATTTTATAGAGTTCATCTCTATACTTATAGAGCGTTTGATTCTTCTTCCTTCAGACTGTTCCATTCCTCTCCAATTTTTAAAAGAGTCTGAAATAAATGAATAAGTAGGAATGGTTGTGATTGTTTTATCAAAATTTTGAACCTTAACCGTAGCTAGTGTTATTTCAATCACATCTCCATCTGCGCCATATTTTTCCATTGTTATCCAATCACCAATACGTACCATATCATTTGCAGCTAATTGAATACTCCCAACAAAACCAAGAATGGTATCTTTAAAAACTAATAACAAAATAGCAGTTGCCGCACCTAAAGAAGTTAAAAAGTATAATGGTGATTGACCAGAAGCAATTGATAACCCTAAAATAATCATAAATCCGCTCACCAATATTTTAGTGAGCTGAAAATAAGACTGTATAGGCTTGTCTTTTAAAGATGATTTTTCTGATAATATTTTTTCAAAGGTGGATAAAAACCTAATAATAGCAATCAAAATGACAAAAATAATGGCGATATCAGCTGTTTTTAAAAAGAAAGTCGAAATTTTAGGATAATCAATAAATACCAATTTAATAAAACTATCCATAAATAACAAAGGAACTAGGTGAGCTATAGCTGCAAAAAATCGTTTTTCTACCAAATAATCATCCCATTTAGTCTTAGATTTTCCTGCAAGATGATGAAGCACTGTAATCATAATTACACGAGACATCCACCATAAGGCTAAACTCAATAAAATAATTATTATAAGCAAAATTAAGGTTCTTCCAAGGATGATATATTTGTCTGACATACCTACTTGTTGAAGAAAATTGTTACTTTTTTCAATTATAAGTTGACTTAAAGGTCCTAAATCTGAAATTTTTACCATAATTAGTAATTGTTTTTACAAATATATTAATTCCATAGCTTTTAAGGCTATTAAATGTAAGTAGAAAAAAGTGTATATCACTTTTTTTTAAGATTGGGAACAAAATTTATTCATAAACATTACTTTTGTAAAAAATTACAATAATGATTTTACCAATTGTGGCATACGGTGACCCTGTTTTGAAAAAAGTAGCAGAGGAAATTGATGAAGACTATAAAGATTTAAACAAGTTGATTGAAAATATGTTTGAAACTATGTATGAGGCCAGTGGCGTAGGTCTAGCAGCACCACAAATTGGAAAGTCAATTCGTTTATTCATTGTTGATGCTAGCCCGTTTGCTGAGGTAGAAGAAGGAGAAGAGCCTGACCCTATGGCAGAAGGACTGGAAGGATTTAAAAAGGTTTTTATCAACCCCATTATTGAGGAAGAAAAAGGAGAAGAGTGGGCATTTGCCGAAGGGTGCTTGTCTATACCTAAAATTAGAGAAGACGTTTATCGTAAACCAAAAATTAAAATCTCTTATTTTGACGAAAATTGGGCGTTTAAAGAAGAAGAGTATGATGGTTATGCCGCCAGAATTATTCAACACGAATATGACCACGTTGAAGGTATCTTATTTACAGACCATTTGTCACCGCTTAAAAAACGAATGTTGAAAAAAAAATTAGTTAACATCTCAAAAGGTGATATAGACATACATTATAGAATGAAATTTCCGTTAAAAAAAAGACGGTAGTAAAATAAAAACTAAATAATTGAGTTGAAGTAACTAAATCTTTTAACAAAATGAACAAAGTAGTAAGTATTATATCGATATTTCTTGTATTATTTACAATAGGATGTAATTCATCTGAAAATTCAGATACACCAAACAATGAAGTTGATACTGATAAATTTTTAGCTAAAATAAAAAAATTAGATGACAGTTTAAACACAAACTTTCCATCTCAAGATATACTTAAAGAAGCTGTAACAGCTTTCCAAGACTATGCCGTAATTTACCCTGAAGATGAAAAATCACCTGAATACTTGTTAAAAGCATCTGACATTGCTTTTACATTAGGACAACACGCTAAATCTGTTAAAATTTTAAATAGAATTATTGAAAAATATCCTAACTATTACAGAATAGAATCTGTTTATTATAACAGAGCAAGCCATACTGATTTTGAATTAAGAGATACAGCACAAGCAAGAATTTATTACAATGAATTTATAAAAATGTTCCCTTCATCTGATTTTGTTGATGATGCGCAGGCAAGAATAGAGCAAAACTTTATGAGCTTAGAGGAATTGATTAAATCTTTTTCAAAGATGAACAACCTTGAAAAGGACACCATTTAACATTTGAACATTTACCTAACATACGATTACGAACTGTATTTTGGCACACCTACCGGAACGGTTGAAAAATGTATCATAGAACCAACAAACTTAATTTGTAAAATTGCCAAAAAAACGGGAGTAAAAATGGTCTTTTTTATAGATGTAGGTTATTTAAAAAAGCTAGAAACGTATAGGCATCAATATAAAAGTGTAGAAAAAGATTATCAACTTGTAGTCAAGCAAATTAAAGATTTAGTAACACAAGGTCACGATTGCCAATTACATATTCATCCGCATTGGGAGGATTGCACCCACAATGGTAAAAGGTGGCAGATGAAAACTAATCGATATAAGTTATCCGATTTTAAGGATAATGAAATTGAAAATATTATAACAGAATACAAACAAATTTTAGAACAGATAACACAAAAACCCGTTATTGCCTACCGAGCAGGCGGTTGGTGTTTGCAACCATTTAATAGAATAAAAAAAGCTTTTACCAAAGCAGGTCTTAAAATTGACTCTACAGTTTTTATAGGTGGTGAAAATACAAAAGCGCCATATTTTTATGACTTTACTAATGTACCTAATAAAGATAAATGGCATTTTTCAGACGACTTATGTAAAGAGGATAAAAATGGAAATTTTTTAGAATACCCAATTTCAAGTTTTTTTTATTCAAAATGGTTTTTTTGGCGGCTATTTATTTTAGGAAGACTACAACCCAAATTACACAAACCAATTGGTAATGGCTATCCCATTCCGTCTGGAAGTAATAAAAAACAAATGTTAACCAAGGGTAAGTTACATTCTGCTAGTGTTGATGGATATTTTGCTGCAAAATTAAAACAGGTTTTAAAACAAAATGAAAAACTAGGTTGGACAGAGACTGTGTTTATAGGACACCCAAAGGCAAGTACTTATTTTGCGTTAAAAAAACTAGAAAACTTTATTGTAAATCATAAAACAAAAGTCAATTTTAAAACTTTTAGTGAAATATAATTTATTGATTTGCCTTAAACTTTTAATTAATTGAAAATAAAAAGTAAAATCTTAAATCCGCAAGTATCTTCTACTGCAAAGCCAAACTGCACGCCATTATTAAGAATGCCTTTCTGCCAACAAAGGCAGGCTCGTTTTTCGATACTCACCACCTGTCTGCGTTTGTACAGATGTTTGCATGTCTCAAACCTGCGCTACACCAATTACTCACTGTCTTTTTTTATTGGTGTTCGTGATTTTACATAGTAAAATTCTAACGTACATTTTGACTTTTATGCACAAATTTTATTTGCTTTTTAAGGTGTTTATG
>DQTE01000247.1 GCA_015662905.1 Crocinitomix sp.
AATTAGCACTATTAACCTATCTATGGATAAAGTTAAAAGTTTACCCGTTTTATTAGGTGAAACAGACATCATCAAAACAGCTCAGTTAATGCCTGAAGAAGAGAGAGGGAAAATGGGGAATATTATATTTGTCAGTAAAGAAATTAATGATGAAAGTCATTGTGGAGTAATTGATCAGCTCAATGCAAAATCATTAAACACAGTTGAGGGCTATGTTGAAAGCCTTAATTTTAATTCATGTTTGAATAAAAAATTAAGTATCGATTCAATGGGTAATGTTAAAAACTGCCCCTCACTAACGAGTTCATATGGCTTTATAGAAGATATTGATTTGCTTAGTATTGTAAACACTGTAAACTTTAAAAAGTATGGAGGAATAACAAAGAAGCAAGTGAAAGTTTGTGATGTTTGTGAATTTAGAAAAATATGTTCAGATTGTCGTGCTTATACCATTGATGACGACCTTTACGGTAAACCCAAAAAATGTGATTATGATCCCTATACAAATGAGTGGAAATAGTAGAATATTTTTCCTGTTTTTAATGTTTCTCCCTTTTATGCTTTATTCAAAAGAAGTAAAACTAAGCTCTCAATTTTTAAATCAAGAGAGAATAATTGATGTATACTTACCCGATAATTATGACAATTCTTTAAATTATCCATGCATCTATGTTTTAGATGGAGATAAATTAGGTTCGCTTGTTTCAGGCATTACTTTATTTAATGAGGGATTTGATTTATTCCCTGAAATAATTATAATATCAATTCGGCAAGACACCACTAGATGGACTGACTGCGGTTATAATTCAAAGGGAGAACTTACAGTTAATAGTTCTAATTTTTACAATTTCATATCTAAAGAACTTATTCCTTATGTTGATCTAAATTACTCAGTTAATAACTATAGAATTATCTTGGGTCATTCTTTCACAGCAAATTTTATTAATTACTTTTTAATTGATAAGGACATAAGCTACTTTAATTCCTACATTGCCATAAGTCCCTATTATTCACCTGATTTAGTTAATAAAGTATTAGAAAAAGTGAATAGCTTGAAATCAATTGTTAGCTATTATGTTTCTTACTCTGAAAACGATTTATCAGGTCACATAAATTCCGTTAGAAAGGCAGATAAAATATTTAAGTCCATTAAAAGTAAAAATTTTAATTATAAAATGGATTATATACAGGGCAAGGGTCATATATCAATGGTTCCAATTTCTACTTCCAATGCTATTGACCATACATTTTTTTATAGTAAGCCTATTTTTAAGGTTTTTAAAATTAAAAACCTAAGAGAATTTAAAGGGAGTTATGTTGCGTTTGTAAAAAAATACTATTCAAATCTAAATTTGATTTATAGCATTGATATAGAATATAGAATTGAAGATTTAGAATATGTTTCTTTTGCTGTCAATAAATATAGTAGAGATATAGAAGTAAAGGAATTTGGAGAGTTTTGTATTCAAAACAAACCTAATGCATATGTTGGCTATTACTTGCTAGGGGAATACTATGAAAAACTAAACCTCTTGGAAAGGGCACTGTTTTTTTATGAAAAGGGTTATTCAACTTTAGGTGATAATTGCTTAAATAAATCTGATTTCTATCGTGAAATTAGCAAAATAAAAGTAAAGTTAACTAAAAAACAACAAAATATTTGAATTTCCCCAACTACATACAGCCGGACTTAATGGATTGTGGCCCAACATGTTTAAGAATGGTTTCTAAATATTATGGACGCTCAATTTCTTTAGAAAAATTGCGTAAACTCTCTGAAACCACAAGAAAGGGTAGTAGTTTGGAAAACATAGCAAATAGTGCTGAAAAAATTGGTTTTAGATCTTTAGGTGTTAAAATTGATTTTAACATGCTAAAGAAGGATGCACCTTTACCCTGCATTTTACATTGGAATCAAGAACATTTTGTAGTAGTACCTTAAATCCGCAAGTATTTTCTACTGCAAAGCCAATCTGCATACTATTATTGGGAATACCTGTCTGCCGATAAAGGCAGGCTCGTTTTTCGCTAATAACAGACTTACGGGTTTAAGGTAGAAATAAAAATGTTAAAAAAACATACTATTCATTACACATATACAATAATAATTTTAATGTCTCGTTTTTTACTATAAATTTATGTACTATGGTAAACTTAAAACCAATATTCTTCTTACTATTTTGTATGTTTAGTATAAAGAGTATTGCTCAAAACAAATTTACTATTAGCGGTTACGTAAAAGATAATGAAACAGGAGAAGCAATTATTGGAGCTAGAGTATATAATGATTCTTTAAAGATTGGGATTATCACTAATATTTATGGTTTTTATAGTTTAACTTTACCTGAAGGCTATCATGAATTAACATTTAGTTTTGTAGGGTTTGCTCCACAAAAAAAAGGAATAGAATTAAATAAAAACATTGAATTAAACATATTACTCATTGAAGGTAAAATGTTAAATGAAGTGACAGTTACAGGGGAAGCGAAAAAACATGAAACAACTGAAATTAGCACTATTAACCTATCTATGGATAAAGTTAAAAGTTTACCCGTTTTATTAGGTGAAACAGACATCATCAAAACAGCTCAGTTAATGCCTG
>DQTE01000319.1 GCA_015662905.1 Crocinitomix sp.
CAGGTTCTCGATTCTTAATTCACGAAGATGGGGAGTTCACCATGTATAAAGGAGACAATAAGCATGCTGGAGATACTGAAGAAGGCTTCCCTGGTTACAATACACATTTTGCTAGTTTCACTTCCGACTTCAATATCTTTCTATTCTCTGATGGTTTTCAAGATCAGTTTGGTGGAGCGAAAGATAAAAAATATTCATTTAGAAGGCTATTGGAATTGTTTGAAGGAAACATCAACCTACCATTAGTTGAGCAACAACGTTTAATCACAGACTCTTTTGAAAAATGGATAGGGGACACTGAACAAACAGATGATGTGACAGTTGTTTCAGTAAAAAGAGCAATTTTAAAAGAAAACAACTCGTAATGAAAGTCTGTAGAAGAGAAACATTTAATGCTGCCCATCGTCTTTTTAGAGAAGAATGGAGCGATGAGAAAAACCTAGCGGTTTTTGGTAAATGCAGCCATCCAAATTTTCACGGGCACAACTATGTACTTGAAATTTGGGTGGAAGGAGAAATAGATCCACTAACTGGTTTTGTCATTGATTTAAAAATATTGAAAGATATTATCTTAACAAAAGTCATAGATCGTTTTGACCATCGGAATTTAAACCTCGATTGCCCAGAGTTTAAAGGAATAAACCCAACAACAGAAAATATAGCTAAGGTTGTTTGGGAGATTCTGCGGAAAGAATTAGATGCTAAATTTGAATTAGAAGTGCAAGTTCAAGAAACGGAAAAGAATAAAGTATTGTATAAGGGAAGTTGAGAATGTAGAATTGAATTCAAATAATCATTTTTAATTCTACATTATTAATTAGCCGTTAATAAATCACACCTTTACTTACTAACTATTTAAAATAATTTATCCAGCGATCACACCACAAAAAAATCTACCAAAAACTTGCACATTAAATAATTGAATGTATCTTTGATTAAGTTTTCATCAAAATAATGATTAAAATACAATCAAAATGAAACATTTAAAAATTGGAGATCAAGCACCTGCTTTTTCTTCCAAAGATCAAAAAGGAAATACGGTAAAATTAAGCGATTTTTCAGGAGAGAAAGTCGTGATTTATTTCTATCCAAAAGACAACACACCAGGGTGTACCGCTCAAGCTTGCAACCTTCGAGACAATTACGATACTATCTTAAAAGAAGACATCGTAATATTGGGTGTCAGCGCAGACGATGAAATAAAGCATCAAAAGTTTATCACAAAATTTGATTTACCATTTACTCTTTTAGCCGATACAGAGAAAGATTTGTTAAATCTTTATGGTGTGTGGGGAGAAAAAAAATTCATGGGAAAAATTTATGATGGAATTCATCGAACAACCTTCGTATTAGATGAGAGCCACCAAATCATTGGCATCATTGAAAAACCAAAAACAAAAGATCACACCCAAGAAATAATGGAAATCTACACTAAATAATCTTACAACGTAAATAGATTACGTACTAGTGAGTGCATATTTGTAGAAACAATTACGGAAATTGAATGTTTGAAAACGCAAGCGACTGACATTCATTAATTATAAACCAAGTTTGCAAACAAAAAATAATACGATATGGCAGCAAAAAAAGAAGTAAACGCTGAAAAATTAAAAGCATTACAACTTACAATGGATAAGTTGGACAAAACCTACGGTAAAGGAACCGTAATGAAGCTAGGGGACACTCCAAATGAAGCAATAGAGGTAATCTCAACGGGGTCTTTAACCTTAGACTTAGCCTTAGGTGTAAATGGATTACCTAAAGGCAGAGTCGTTGAAATATACGGGCCAGAATCTTCAGGTAAAACAACCTTAGCAATTCATGCAATTGCAGAATGTCAAAAAAATGGTGGTATTGCAGCATTTATAGATGCAGAACACGCTTTTGATCAATTTTATGCAGAAAAATTAGGAGTAGACATTGAAAACTTAATCATTTCACAACCGGATAATGGAGAACAAGCATTAGAAATTGCCGACAATCTTATTCGTTCGGGTGCGATTGATTTAGTGGTAATCGATTCTGTAGCAGCATTGACTCCAAAAGCTGAGATTGAAGGGGAAATGGGTGATTCACAAATGGGATTGCAAGCACGTTTAATGTCAAAAGCACTGCGTAAGTTGACAGGGTCAATTAGTAAAGCAAATACTTGCTGCATTTTTATTAACCAATTAAGAGAAAAAATTGGTGTGATGTTCGGTAACCCTGAAACAACAACAGGAGGTAATGCTTTGAAATTTTATGCATCTGTGAGAATTGACATCAGAAGATCTTCTCAAATTAAAGATGGTGACGAAGTAATTGGAAACAGAACACGTGTGAAGGTGGTTAAAAACAAAGTGGCTCCACCATTTAGAAAAGCAGAGTTTGATATCATGTACGGGTTGGGAATCTCCAAAGTTGGTGAAATCTTAGACCTTGGTGTTGATTTAAACATCATCAATAAAAGTGGTTCTTGGTTCTCTTATGGTGAAACAAGATTAGGACAAGGTCGTGATGCCGTAAAAGGAATAATCAAAGACAATCCTGAATTGATGGAAGAATTAGAAATGAAAATTAAAGAAGCTCTTAGTCCAAAGGTTGAGGTTGAACTACAAGATTAAGACAAACTGCATATCGTAGAGGAAACGGCACTTACTTGGTAGGTGCCGTTTTTAGCTTAAATAAGGAGGGGGATTTGCCGAAAAAATGTTTGATTTAAGGATAATAAATCGTTTAATGTGCTTTATTCGTTTGTTGTAAGTCATTAGAAAAAACAAATTAAAATTGAAAATTATGAGAAAAATGAACCTTTTAGTAGTAGTCTTGTATTTAACATCAAGTACTATGTTTGCACAATCAAATGATAATGAACTAATAATAATCCCTTCAAGTTCGGGACAAGTTACAGAAGTTGAAAAACCATCTAAAGATGAACCCTATTATTACGGTTTTGATATGGATTCAGTAAATATTGAAGGTCAAACTTGGAGTGGAAACCCAGTGTTACCTGAGAATCAATACAAAGCAGGTATCTCAGTTAATGTTAATAGAAATTTTGGAGCTAATAATATGGGTTTTACAGTTCCACCAGATAATTCAATGGCAATATCAAATGGTGGATTCATTATTTCTGCTGATAATAATAAAGTAGATTATTATAATGAAAATGGAGATTCCACAAGGCAATTTACAAACCCATATACTAATTTTTACACCTTTTCAGGATTTACTTTAGATAATGTATTTGACCCGAGAGTTATTTATGATAGATATTCTGATAGGTTTATTCTTGTAACAATTGACCACAGAAAAGATACAACATCTTGTTTATATGTGAGTTTTTCAAAAAACAATACCCCAAGTGATTCTTTACAGTGGAATCATTATAAATTACCTATTGACAATACACACTACGACCTTGATAAAGTTTTTTGGTATGATTATATTAATATTGCTGTTAATAAAACGGAGCTATATATAACGTCAAATGTTTTTGAGTATTTTAGTTCAACTGATAATAGTACTTTTACGGGTAACGCACTTTGGAGAATAGAAAAACAAAATGGATATGATTCTTTAGCCTTAAACTGTAAGAAAAATTCAGATATTTTAAAGCCAAATTCATCTGAAAAGATGATAACATTAGTTCCCTTGTCAGAGTCGTTACAGTCTGACAGTTATGATGATGGTTGCGTATTGGTCGCAAATAATTCAAGATACGTTTATAGTGATAGTTTGTATTGGTTTCGTTTAACAGGAAATATTTCAAATTCATCATCTTCAATTGAATCCCATTATTTAACTACAACTCAATATCAAATAATCCCTTATGCCTCACAACCAGGTGGATTAGGAACTGACAGGATAAGAGGTGGAGATTGCAGAATAAATAGTGGTTTTATACAAAATGGTAAAATACATTCGGTTTATGTAAGAAATCACGCAGATTGGGGACAAATAGTTTACTCAGTAATAGACACAACAACAAATACAGAAAATAGGAATACTTGGGGTGTTCTTGATAAAAACTACCTATACCCATCTATTGCTTCTTTTAGTAATGACACTATAACAGAAGATGTAATGATAGCATTTTTAAGAGTAGGACCAACTGAGTACCCTCAAGTTTGTGCTGTAAATTATAACAACGGTTGGAGTCCTAATAGTACAATTATTCAAAATGGTGTTGATTTACTTAACAGAGAAAACGAAATTTCTTATCCTTGGGATAGTGATTCATTAGAGCGTTTAGGAGATTATACTTCTATTCAGAGAAGATATAATCAAAAAGCTTGTTGGTTAGCTGGTTCTTATGCGTTTGGTAGCGCCCCTGATTTAGGAGGTGTATCTTATGGTTTGAGAACTTGGATAGCTGAAATCGGAGACACAGATGTTGGAGTTTCTGAAATAGAAAATTCAAGTTCTTTTCAAATTTATCCTAACCCAGTAAAAAATGGTACTACAATTTACTTTACATCAGAAAAGTACTCAATTATAAATCAAATTGAAATTCTTGATTTAACAGGTAAACTAATATACAAAAGAACAAATAACATCAATTCAAAAATTGATTTACCTATTATGACTAAAGGAATGTATATTTTAAAAATAACTACAAAAAATAATAATTATGAAACATATAAAATATTGGTTGATTAACATTACTGTCTTAACGATTATAGTATCGTGTAATGAAACACAAAATGACAAAAAAATAGAAACTATAATTGATATTGAAGATACTAAAGAAGAAAATTTTAGCGGAACAATTGATAGTACATCAAAAAGTATTGTTCAATATGATTCTATTATAAATAAAAAGGAAAAAATTATAATTGAACAAGAAAATAAACCTTCACCTCTTATTATTGATAATACAACTACAGATAAAGAAAATCATATTTCCGAACAAGATTATTGGAAATGGAGGGAGTCTGTTTATTACAAAAATGATAGCCTTGGACAATTTGAAGTTTATAAAATGAATTATTATAGTAAATTCCCTAATTCAGATAGTTTAAAATTAATGGAAAGTTGGGTAGATTATTGGTGGAATAAATATATTTATAAAATAGAAACCAAAGATGTATTATGGGACAAATATAAGTAGAACGACTTACAACAAAACCTAAACGTAATAAGGGTTTCAGAGATAAATTGATAGTTCTGAGCCTTTAATCGAGTTCGCAAAATATAAAATTTGGAGTTAAATAAAAAGAAAATTAAACACAAAATATTTATATTTGGCTAAGTGGTAAGTTGAAAGTTCATCTC
>DQTE01000037.1 GCA_015662905.1 Crocinitomix sp.
AAAACCTGTAAAATGGGAATCAAGTCCAAAAGGAAAAAGGCAGGATGGGATAATAAATACTTAGAGATTTTACTTAAAGTTTAAATGCGTTTGCCGTGACGCCTTTCTGGTTTCAAACTTTAAAAAAACTCAAACCCTAAGGAAAATTTTTAATAATTGATTTTGCTATGTTTTTTGCGAACAAAATCAAATCTACCCTATATAACTTCTTTCCTGAATTAATATAATTTACCGTAAAATCAAACATATCGTACAAGTCAATATAAGTTATTTCAACACCTCGATAATTAAAAATATAGTCAGGATTTTTACGTTTATAAAACGCTTCAAAATCGTTTAATTTTGTTGCAACATAAGGTCGTCTGGTATGAAAATTTATGGCTTTTACACTTTTTTTACCTTCAAACAATGTATTGATGTTATAAGTATAATTTTTTCTATAATTAACTTTTAATTTTTCTTCAATATAATGCACAAAAGTAAAACTGTTTTGAAATGCCACATCGATACATATCATTTTAGCTTTATTAATATACAGAAAATCAAAAATACTCCCTCTACCAAAAGTACTATCAACATCTAATTTAAAAATTTCTTTAGCACCTTTTCCCCATACAAAAACAGAATGTAAAGGATCTTTTGTTCTAACAAAATCCTTTCGTTTCATAATTTTATTAGACAATGCGCCTGTAGTCGGTTTGCTATTCTTATAATCAAATAAATCTCCTGATTTTAAATGATCAGTATAGGCAGGTATCACAATAGTACCATTATTTAAAAGATTTTGGAAAGATTGAATGAAATCATTTACACTAAAGCGTTCATTATTTTCTCTACACTTTAATGCTAGCTGCTTTAAATCAGAGGCTATAAACAAAATATCACCATCTGACAAAGGTAAAGATTTTGCAATATCTAAATAAGAATTAATCGTTTTTTTCATTAACTACAAATATGCATTTTTTTGAGAGAATAAATATTTTTATTTTTAATAAATTACTTACCTTTGTTACAAATCTACTAAACCTAATCAAATGGTATTAAATTTAAGCAATCAAAATTCGGTTTTTAACCAGTTTATAGCCGAAATACGAGACGTTGATATTCAACAAGACGCTATGAGGTTTAGAAGAAACATTGAACGTATAGGTGAAGTTTTAGGATATGAACTAAGTAAGGAGTTAGAGTATGTAGAGGAAGAAATTTTTACACCTTTGGGTATTGCTAAAGAAAATCTAATAAAAAATCAACCAGTAATAGCTTCAATTCTCAGAGCAGGACTCCCTTTACATAATGGTTTACTTAACCTATTTGACCAAGCAGAAAATGCTTTTGTTTCTGCATATAGAAAAGAACATAAAGACGGCACCTTTGAAGTACATGTTGATTATTTGGCCGCACCAAACATAGATGATAAAGTACTCATTATAGCTGATCCAATGCTAGCCACAGGGCGTTCAATGGAGCTTGTCTATAAAGCATTATTACAAAAAGGAAAGCCAAAACAAATACATGTAGTAAGTGTAATTGCCAGTAAAACAGCTATTGAACATATCCAAACCAAACTACCTAAAAACACAAAAATATGGGTAGGTGCTATTGATGATGAGTTAACTGCTCAGTCTTATATTGTTCCTGGATTGGGAGACGCAGGAGATCTAGCTTACGGTCAAAAATCATAAACATGACTAACTGGCACTGGTATTTATATGGTTTTGGTTTAGGCACATTCAAATATATGCCCTCTCAGTGGTTTGTTTACTGGAGTACTTTGGCAAAATCACACACTCAACTTAATTTTTGGGAATTATTTATTCCTACTTTTTTAGGCTCAGTTGTAAGTATGGCTATTTTTTATTTTTTAAGTGACTATTTTATGGATAGGGCTGTCAAAAAAAGGGCAGAAAAAATTAAAAAATTAAACGCACAAGGAATAACCGTTGAACCTAAAAAGAAATTTACCAAAATGAATAAGTTTATGGTTAAGATTAAAAGAATGTTTAACATTTATATATTTACACTAATAGCACCACTATTTTTGAGTATTCCTCTAGGGTCTATTGTATGTGCCAAGTTTTATGGGCATCACAAAAAAACCTATCCGTTAATGGTTTTAAATATGGCTATTTATGGCGTTGTTACCAGCCTAGTTATAGTAGCGCTTTATGAATAATATTAAACATATATTTTTTGATTTAGACCATACCCTCTGGGATTTTGAAAAAAATTCTCAAGAAGCACTTTTTGAAATATACACCGAATTAAATTTAAACAAATACACCCCCTCATTTGATAGGTTTATTAAAAAGTATAGAGAAATTAATCAAAGATATTGGAATTTATACCGACAAAATAAGGTCACAAAAGAGCAAGTAAGAAAAGGGCGGTTTGTGGACACTGTGGCTTTTTTTAAAATTTCCGAAAAAGAAACCTTAGCTGAAATTTTGAGTCATAAATACATCACTTTAAGTCCTACCAAAACAAACCTCTTTCCTGGAACTCATCAAACACTAAAAAAACTATCAAAAAAATACCCTTTGCATATTATTACCAATGGTTTTACTGAGGTACAACATACAAAATTAGAAAAATCAAACCTACAATCATACTTTAAAACAGTAGTTTGTTCAGAAGAAACAAACTTTAAAAAACCTCATAAAAATGTATTTAACTTTGCGCTAAACAAAGCAAATGCTTTAGCAAAACATTCATTAATGGTTGGAGATAGTTTAGAAGCTGATGTTTTAGGAGCAAAAAAGATTGGTATGAAATCAATTTGGTTTAATCCTAATAAAAATACAAATTTAAAAAATGTGTTACAGATACATCTATTAAATGAATTGTCTACAATTTTACCTCTTTAAGCGTCAAATATTGTAAGATTATCAATTCTTTTATTTAGAACCATTCTAAATTGTGATTTTAGTTACATTAGACTATGAAAATGGTTTCTAACTTTTTACTTTTGTCAACTAAAATTTAATTCCAATTAAGATATGTCCAAGACTGTCAAATTAAGGAAGGGTTTAAATATTCCTTTGTTAGGAGAAGCTGAAAAGGTTAAAAACTCTGTTGAGCAAGCAGATGTGTTCTCTATTAAGCCCCCTGATTTTCATGGCGTAATGCCAAAGTTAGATTTAAAAGCTGGCGCAAAAGTAAAAGCTGGTGATGTAATTTTCCATAATAAGTACGTTGAAAATGTAAAGTTTTGTTCTCCAATTTCTGGTGAAATAACAGAAGTTGTAAGAGGGGCTAAACGTAGAATATTAGAAATTATAATTAAAGCTGATACCAATATAGATTACAAAGATTTAGGGGTAAAAGATTTAAACTCAATGAGTGATGATGAAGTAAAAAATTATCTTTTATCATCTGGTTTGTGGCCTTTTATTAAACAGAGACCAATAGACATCATTGCTGATCCCACTCAAACACCTAAAGCAATATTTATTTCAGCTTTTGATTCTTCACCCATAGCGCCAGATTACGATTTTATTCTGCATGGTGAGGATGAAAACTTTCAAACAGGAATTGATGTACTTAAAAAGTTAACTAAGGGGATTATTCACCTAAATGTTAATGGTGACGGAAGCCCAGATAAAGTTTTTACTAATGCAAAAGGTGTTCAAATCAACAAAATTTATGGTAAACATCCTGCGGGAAATATAGGTACACAAATTCATCACATTGACCCTTTAAACAAAGGTGAATATATATGGACAATTAACCCACAAGACGTTGCAATTATAGGTAGAGTATTCAATACAGGTAAATTTGATTTATCTAAGGTTATTGCGTTAACGGGTTCAGAAGTTAAAACCCCTAAATACATTAAAACTATTATAGGAACATCTATTAAAAATATAGTTGAAAATAACATAACTAGTGATAATGTTAGAATTATATCGGGTAATGTATTAACAGGAGACAAGATTAAGCCAGATGGATTCTTAGGATTTTATGCTAATCAAATCACTGTTATTCCTGAAGGGAATCAATCTAAATTCTTTTTAACTGATGGATGGTTAGGTTCAGGTTGTTCTAAATTTTCTATCAGTAAAACCTATTTTTCTTGGTTAATGCCTAACAAAAAAAGGAAACTAGACACAAACCTAAATGGAGAAATTAGATCTTTTGTTGTTACTGGGGAGATGGAAAAAGTTTTTCCGTTTGACATCTATCCAATGCAACTGATTAAGTCAGTCATGTATGAAGATTTAGACGAAATGGAAGCTTTAGGTATTTATGAAGTAGCCCCAGAGGATTTTGCACTATGTGAATTTGTGTGTACTTCAAAGATAGACATACAAGAGAAAATTCGTCAAGGCTTAGACAAGGTACAAGAAGAAATCTTATAATTATTAATAAAATTAAAAAAAATAAACGTGAAATCAATTGAAAAATTATTGCGTAAGTTTGAGCCTGAACATGATGGTAAATGGGCAAAACTTCACCCTGTATGGGACGCATTTTATACTTTTATGTTTACCCCTGATAAGACAACAACCAGTGGTTCTCATATTCGTGATGGAATTGACTTAAAAAGAACAATGTTTACTGTTGTTGTGGCTTTAATACCAGCATTGCTGTTTGGTATATATAACACAGGACATTGGCACTTTGCATCATTAGGTGAAACAACAGCATATTGGGATATGTTTGGAGACAAGTTTTTATACGGACTAATTAGAGTTTTACCTATAGTTGTTGTTTCTTACGCAGTAGGTTTGGGTATAGAATTTATTTTCGCTATAAAAAACGGACACGCAGTACAAGAAGGTTTTCTAGTTTCAGGTATGCTTATACCTCTTATTGTACCTGTAGATACACCATTATGGATGATAGCTGTTGCTACAATATTTGCTGTGGTAATTGGTAAAGAAGTTTTTGGTGGTACAGGAATGAACATAGTTAATGTTGCATTAACGGCAAGAGCATTCTTATTTTTTGGGTATCCAACTATGATGTCAGGAAATAAAGTATGGGTTGGTGAGTTAAGTGAAAATTTAGATAACAACAAAGTAGTTGATGGATTCTCTGGAGCTACACCTTTAGGTGACTTAGCAAGTTTTTGGTCTGATGAACCTACATTCAGTTCTTTAGCTGACTTTTCAGAACATTGGACACTATTAGACTCTATTTTAGGCTATATACCAGGTTCAATTGGTGAAACATCTTTAATTGCTATAGGTATTGGTGCTGTAATACTATTAATCACAGGCATAGCTAGTTGGAGAATTATGTTGTCATTTTTTGCGGGTGGTTTGTTGATGGCATTTATCTTTAATCAAACGGCTACAAACCCTTTTATGGAATTATCGCCATTACATCAAATTGCACTAGGCGGTTTTGCATTTGGTGCAGTATTTATGGTTACCGACCCCGTAACAGCTGCTCAAACTAATACAGGTAAATACATTTATGGATTTTTAGCGGGATTATTTGCAATTTTAGTTAGAGTATTCAATCCTGCTTTTCCAGAAGGGGTAATGATGGCAATTTTGTTTTTCAATGTAATGGCACCTTTAATTGACCATTATGTTATTCAAGCAAATGTAAAACGTAGAATAAAAAGATTAAAAATTAAACAAGCATAATCATGGCAATAAATAAAGACAGCAACGGTTATACTTTTCTTTTTGCAATAGTTTTAGTTGTAGTTGTGGGAGTTAGTTTAGCAGCAATATCTGTAGGATTAAAACCTATTCAAACTAAAAACTTAGAAATTAAAAAGAAAATGGATATTTTGGGTGCATTAAAAGTTGAATGCACTCGAAAAAATGCAGAAGAACACTTCTCTAAATACATAAATTTAGAAAAATCTGTGGTTATAGATGCCAATGGGAATATTGTTGATGGTAAAGATCCATTTAACATTGATATCAAAAAACAATATAGAGACAAAACTTTAGATGAAAATGATAGAGTATATCCTCTTTTTGTGGGTAAAGTTGATGGTAAAACAAAATATATCATTCCATTAGTTGGAACTGGCCTTTGGGGACCTATATGGGGTTATCTTGCCATAAATGATGACAAACAATCAATTTATGGAGCTGTTTTTGACCATAAAACTGAAACACCTGGTTTAGGGGCAGAAATCAAAACAGAAGTATTTACAAAACAATTTATAGGTGAGTTGATCTCTGACAACAATCAATTTACACCCTTTAAAGTGGTTAAAGATGGTTCTGGCAGTGAACTTCATAAAGTTGATGGTATTACTGGAGGAACTATCACATCAAAAGGTGTTGAAAAGATGTTAAACAACACTTTAGAGATTTACGTTAAATATTTTAATAAATAGGGATTATGAGCAATAAAAAAGAACCTTTATTCTCAAAAAAGAATAAAAAATTAATCACAGATCCATTAAATGATAATAACCCTGTTACCATACAGGTATTAGGAATCTGTTCTGCCTTAGCAATTACAGTTTCTATTGAGCAGGCATTAACTATGACCGCTGCGGTATTATTTGTGTTAGTAACAGGTAATGTAATTATTTCATTACTAAGAAACCTCATCCCATCAAGAATTAGAATTATAGTTCAATTGGTAGTTGTAGCTTCATTAGTTATTATAGTAAACGAATTACTAAAAGCATTTATGCCTGAATTAGGTGAAAAACTTTCAGTATTTGTAGGGTT
>DQTE01000318.1 GCA_015662905.1 Crocinitomix sp.
CATAGATAGTTTAACCCAATTATTACTTAAAGAGACCAACGAAATAGCGCAGATAGATTTATTAATTGAAATTTCAAAAGAAAACTTTTACACTAACTTTGAATCGGCGCTATCCTCAGCAAAAACAGCTGCAAATATTATAAAACACAGTGCTGAACCTGAAAAACTCCTTAAAAAACAATGCACTGTAGAAAACTTAATTGGAGCAAGTTACTTAAATTTAGGAAAGCTAGATTTATCATTAGAACATTTTTTAATATCCCTCAAAACTGCAGAAATTATAAAAGACACCGCCTCTTTATCAAAAGCTAACAATAATTTAGGAATGATTTATGGTTACAAGGGAGAATTTGAAAAATCAAATCAATTTTTTATAAAATCTGCACAATATGCCGAACAGCTTAATAATATTGATGGAGCTGCCATTGCTTACTCTAATGTATCTGCCTCCTATTACGATTTAGGCATACCAGAAAAAGGTGACTATTACTATAATAAAGCCCTAGATTTATATAAAAAAATAAAAGATGATTACGGAATAGCATCTTTATATCTAATTAAAGGCAATGAATACTTAAAAAACAAACAATACAATAAAGCGCTTAAATTTTATGATTTAGCAGAGTCTATCTATAAGAATTTGGGTACTATTGAAAGTTTAATGGATGTATATCAAAACAAAGCTAATCTTTATGCAAGAGTTAATAAAAGAGATGAGTCGATCACATACAATAAAAAGAATTTAGAACTTGCTAAACAACTTAATTCCCCCATGTCAATTTCATTAGCCTACCAAGGTTTATCAGCTATTTATGAGTTAAAAGGCAACATGGGGAAAGCCCTTAAAAATTATAAACTATTCATAGCCTGGAAAGATTCTGTTTTTAATGAGAAAAGCGAAAGTGTGATAGCTGAAATGCAAGCAAAATATAATTATGAAAAAGAAGAACGAGAAAACAAAATCTTAAAACAACAAGCTTCTATTTCTAAACTTGAAATAGAAAACAAGCAAAAACAATTAAACAGCTCCAGTATTATCATTACCTCAATAATTATAGGTAGTTTTCTTTTAATACTATTAGCATTTTTACTTTACAAAAAAAATAAATTAAAAGAAGAAACAAACAAAAAACTTATTGAGGTTAATAATCAAATTTCTCTGGCAAAACAAATTATTGAAGAAAAAAACAAAGAAATAACAGACAGTATTGAATATGCAAAATATATCCAACAAGCAATTTTACCAAAGAAAGAAACGATTAAAGAATGTTTTAAAGATACTTTACTTATTCTTTTACCTAAAGATGTGGTCAGTGGTGATTTTTATTGGTTTCTAAAATTTGGCAAATATTCGGTTATCGTTTTAGCTGATTGTACTGGGCATGGTGTGCCTGGTGGCTTTATGAGTATGATGGGAGTTGAGCTTTTAAATCAAGTTTTAAGTGACCCTTCTATTGTTGAAGCAGGAAAAGTGTTAGAAAAAATAGATGAAAGGATTAAAAATAATCTAAATAAAAAAGGTTCAAAACGTCAACAAAATGACGGCATGGATATAGCAATATGTATTTTTAATAAGGGAGAAAATATCTTGCAATATGCTGGAGCTAACAGCCCTTTAATTTTTATACGCGATAAAAAACTCCAAAGAATAGCCCCTGATAAATATGGTGTTGGTGGGGCTCACGAATTAAACAAAACATTTAAAACACATTATATTGATATAAAATCAGACGATACATTTTACATGTATAGTGATGGTTTCCCTGATCAATTTGGAGGACCTAAAAATAAAAAATTTATGCGTAAAAGATTGCTAAATTTATTTCTAGAGATTTCTAATAAACCTATGGCAGAACAAGAAAAATTATTGCTAAAAGAATTTTATAATTGGAAAGGCAATGTAGAACAAGTTGATGATGTAAGTGTAGTGGGAATAAAAATTTAAAGCCCCACTTTTTAGTGAGGCCAAATGCTATCTAATTATTAAAAAAATCTTTCACCTTTTGAAAAAAGCCTTTTTCTTTGTGTGTTGGTTGAGGTTTAAAATTTTCTGCCCCCCTAAGTTTTTCTAATAAACTTTTTTCTTCTCTAGTTAATTTTTTTGGTGTCCAAACATTAATGTGAACCAAAATATCTCCCCTTCCATATCCGCGAACATGTGGTAACCCTTTACCTTTTAATCTTAACATTTTTCCAGATTGTGTTCCTGGTTCTATTTTTATTTTAGCTTTACCTTCAACCAAAGGCACCAAGATTTCAGAACCTAAAGCGGCATCAATAAAGCTAACGTAAGCTTCATAATGAAGATTTTGCCCTTCCCTCATTAAGCTTTCGTGCTGAATTTCCTCAATCACTACTAATAAATCGCCTGCTATGCCATTAAACGGTCCTGCATTTCCTTTTCCAGATAGTTGAAGTTGCATTCCATCCTCAACACCAGCAGGTATTTCAATTACCTCAACAACTTCTTTACGTATTAAACCTTGAGAGTCGGCTCCAGATGGTTTTTTATCTATGAATTTTCCAGCCCCTTGACAAGTTGGACAGGTTGATTGCGTTTGCATAGCACCTAACATGGTTTGCATCACTCTTGTTACTCTACCCTGCCCATGGCACGTTTGACAATCTTTAAACGATACACCTTTTGCATTAACCAGTTTATTAACCTTAATTTTTTTAGTAACACCATTGGCCATGTCTTTTAAGGTTAATTTTACTTTAATTCTTAGGTCTGTTCCTCTTATTACTCTTGTTCCTCTTCCTCTACTTTGTCCCCCACCAAAATGCCCGCCAAAAATATCTCCAAAGTGGCTAAAGATATCATCCATATTCATTCCGCCACCACCAAATCCAGCACCACCAGCACCAGATACACCTTGATGTCCAAACCTATCATATCGGGCTCGTTTCTCTTCATTACTAAGTACTTCATAAGCTTCTGCTGCTTCTTTAAATTTTTCCTCAGCTTCTTTATCGTTAGGGTTTTTATCAGGGTGATATTTTAGTGCTATTTTTCTGTATGCTTTTTTAATGACTTGAACTGTAGCACTTCTTTCAACACCAAGCACTTCATAATAATCTCTCTTTGAACTCATAATTAACTTTATGTATTAATGACCAACTACAACTTTAGGAAATCTTAAAGGTTTACCTTTAAGTGTGTACCCTTTTTCAACACAATCCATTACCTTTCCTTTTTGGTCTTCTGTCTGTGCAGGTATTTTTGTTATGGCTTCATGAATCTCAGGATCAAAAACCTCACCCTCAACCTCAACATGCTCTAACCCTTTTTGTTTAAGAATATTTAAAAATTTATCATGAATTAGTTTAAATCCCTCTTTTACAACTTCTATATCATCAGTCTTATCATTATTTTCGATAGCTCTTTCAAAGTCATCTAAAACGGTTAACAAATCTCCCATTAAGTCGGCACTTGCCGAGCTAATAATATCGGCTTTTTCTTTAATTGTTCTTTTTCTAAAGTTGTCAAAGTCAGAATATAACCTTAAATATTTGTCATTTAACTCGTTATATTTACCCTCTAATGTTGGTTCCTCAGAAGTATTATCTTCTTTATTATCTTCTTTTTCTTTCATTTCTTCTGTTTCAGAAGTATCAATAGTATCGTTTTTCTCTATTTCTTCTTCTCTTTGTTTTTCTTTTTGATTTTCTTTTTTTTCTTCTTCTGACATATCTATTAAATTTTATCAGTTTCAACACTCGCAACTTATCAAAAGTATTGCCAATTATTTTTTGTTGTCAAAGTGTCAGCGTTTGCAAAAATAGTTTTTTATTTTGTCACTAAGTCAGTATTTTTGACACAATGTTATATAAAATCTTACTTTTGTGATGTAATCTAAATAAAATGAATGTAGATATTTTAGCCTTTGCTGCCCACCCAGATGATATAGAAATTTCTGCATCTGGCACTTTAATGAAACACATTGACATGGGCAAAACTGTTGCCATAGTTGATTTAACTCAAGGAGAACTTGGCTCAAGAGGTAATGTAGAAAGCAGGCACAAAGAAGCTAAATTAGCTTCTGAAATCATGGGGATTAAACACAGGGTTAACCTTAAACTTTCTGATGGTTTTTTTGAATTAAATCAACAGAATAAAATTAAGATTATAGAACAAATACGCCATTTTAAACCAACAGTTGTGCTTTGTAACGCTATATCTGATAGACACCCCGATCATGGACGGGCTTCTCAACTTGTGAGTGAAGCGTGTTTTCTATCTGGATTACTTAAAATTGAAACTGAATTTAATAATGTGCAACAAGAAAAATGGCGTCCTATAGCTGTTTATCATTACATTCAAGATAGATATATTAAACCCGATTTTGTAGTTGATATTTCTGATTACGTAGATAGAAAAATTGAAGTCCTAAAAGCGTACAAAACTCAATTTTTTAACCCTAAAATAACCCATGTTAACACGCCAATATCTGGTAAAGATTTTTTTGACTTTTTAAAAGGTAGATGGAAAGATTTTGGACGTAATATCAATGTTAATTATGCTGAAGGCTTTACGGTTGAACGTGTTATTGGTATAGAAGATATTACAACCTTAAAATAACAACAAATATCAATCGCTAACAAATTCAACTTCTACCCTGCGGTTTAAGTCTCTGCCCCACTTGTAGGTGTTTGTTGCGATAGGGTTATTTGCCCCATGCCCCCTATAAATAAGTCTGTTTGGTCTAACTCCTTTTGATACCAAATAGTCATATACTGCTTTTGCACGTTGCTCAGACAAAATTTTGTTTTTTTCAGGTATTCCACTTGCGTCAGTATAACCATTAATTACAATTTTAAGGTGTTTATGATTATTTAAGTAATCCACTAATAGGTTTAACAATTGAACCCCTTCGTTGGTAGTATCAGGCAATGCTGCACTGCTGGATTCAAAAATAAGAGAATCTATAATAAAATTTGATTGTAAAAGTTCTTGCGGGTGGCTAAAGAAATAAGATAGGTACTTTTTTTCATCATCAGATGTTGTAGCTGTAACTACCACATTTTCATCTACTAATTTATTGGCACTATGGATAGTTTTTTGAAGAATCTTTACTTCTATTCGTCTATTCCCCGCTCTGGTTGATTTGTATCTATTACTATAAATAGGTTTAGCTGGACCATAACCTGCATAAGAAATTCTATCAGCAGAATATCCGCTTGCTATTAAATGATCGTAAACAAATTTTGCCCTTTGTTTAGATAAGTTTACATTTTTAGCATAACTTCCCGAGTTATCTGTATAACCTCCAATTTCAATTTTCAAATTTTGGTCGGCATCTAGTGCTTTTTTCAAATTAACAATATCAGGGTGATTGGAAATATTTGCAAAAGAAGTTTTATTGGGACCAAATTTTACATTATACAAAACTATTTGATAACCTACAGGAATAGCCTCCGGTACAATAACCAAATGTTCTATTTCTATATGTAATTGAGTGCTATCAATATGCTCGGGCATAGGTGGACACAAACATTGTTGTAAGGAATCCGAAATCATAAATTCTTTATAAGGCTTAAAGGCTTTAATTCTCTCACGCTGATGTTGGTACCTAGGACTTGTATTTGCGCCATCTGTTCCAATGTCCCAGTAGTTAACCGCATCCCAATCAGAATAATTACAAAACTGTTTTAGAATTACCGCTGAAATATAACCGGAAGCATGCCAGCCATTCCAACAGTGTAGATACACAGGACCAATACTGTCATATATAATTGATTCATATACCATTTTTAACATGTCATATACATGCGAAGAATCATAGTAATCTTTCTGATAATACTCAAATTTATTCCAGCTTCCATTAGCACAATTGCAAGTGTCTCCTATTGGTGAATTTTCAAAATTTTCTCTATAAAGATAAACCCCTTTTGAAAATCCTTCTTTACACAGGTTATTCATACCATCTAAAGGTATAGGATTGTGATTATGCCTTTTATCCGTTAAGTGATAATAATTGTTTGCTCCTCCCCTATAAGCTACGCCATGAAGAATGGGGCGCATATTTCTGGTACCGTATAAACTGTCAAAACCATTACCTTTATTATCGGTAATTTTATACATTAAATTTTCTTCTTTGTACCTTTTCTTATAGTAATCATACGTAAACACAAATTTACCTTTTACAGTAAACAGTGAGTCGTAATTTACTGGCTTTAAAGTATCGGTTATTACATAATCATACAAGCCAATCCATACTGTGTCTTTCTGTGACAGTAGAGAAAAACTATATAAAATAAATAATACCAACAAAGATATACGCATAGGAGCAAATTTAACTTGAATAGATGTAATATATCAAATTATGTGCTAAAGTTTTTAACAAAAAAAATTGAGTTGACTTATTTTAATGAAAATATACTATATTTAGTGTCAGATTAAATAACTACACGCATGCCATTTAATAAATTAGACCATACAGCTATTGGAAAAATAAAACCACGTTTTAAGTTAGAAACACCAGAGTCGAAAGAAACCGTTATGAAATTAATTCTTGATGAAGCTAAAAAAGATGATTCTGTAGTGGTTTCAACGTTTACAAGATTTATAAAGTTACGGTGTCCTGATAAACATTTACATTATTGGTCTCCTGTAATGAATTTAACCTTTGATTGGGATGAATATGATAAAAAAACGTATATAAGAGGCGTAATTGGACCTAATGAAAAAGTTTGGTCAATGTTTATGTTTTTTTATATTGGTCTAATTGTTATTGGAATGTTCGGCGGTATTTACTCTTTATCAAAATGGCAAGTGAGTGGTGATACCTCTTTGTTATGGATTGGACCATTGTGTTTATTTTTATTTGGTTCAATTTTTACAGTTGCAAAGTTTGGTAAACGTAAAGCACATTTACAAATGTTACATTTGTTAAGGTTTTTAAGACGCGCAGTTGATCCTATTGAATGTGTTAGAACTGATAAGTAAGTAAAAAATTGAAATTGAAAAGAAGAAAATTTATAAAGAGCAGTACATTGTTTACAGTAACAGGATTTGGTTTAACTACCCTATCCCACCCTCCTAGCACACCACAAATAATACGACCAAAAAGATTAGTAAAAGGTGATACAATTGCACTTACAGCTCCTGCTGGTGCAATTTTCAACACTAAGCACATTGAACATATTGAAAACAGATTACATAAACTTGGTTTTAAAACAATAAAAGGCAAAACTTTATTTAAACATGAGGGGTATTTAGCAGGAAATGATCAATTTAGAGCTTCAGAATTACATGGTTTTTTTAAAGATAAAACTGTCAAGGCCATTATAACCATGCGTGGTGGTTGGGGCTGTGCCAGACTATTAGATTTGTTAGATTACAAATTAATAAAAAATAATCCAAAAGTTTTAATGGGATATTCTGACATTACCGCTTTACTTGTGGCTATTACTGAAAAAACAGGATTAATAACTTACCACGGCCCCATGGGGTATTCCAGTTGGAAAAGCTTTTCTGCATCACAGGTTTTAAAAGTCTTAATTGAAGGTAACCCTTTTAGAATGAATAATCCTAATGACTACAAAAAAGATTTAGCAACTCTATCAAAAGGTTATGCTATTGGAAAATTAATTGGTGGAAATTTAACTGTAATCACATCTTTAATTGGCACTAAGTATGAACCCAATTGGGAAGACAAAATTCTTTTTTTAGAAGAAACACATGAAGAACCTTATAGAATTGACCGAATGTTATATCAATTAAAACTTGCAGGCGTTTTTAACCAAATAAATGGCTGCGTTTTAGGTTCTTTTAACAAGTGTGAACCTGAAGAACCTGAAAAATCATTTAATTTGAATGAAGTTTTAAATCAGCATTTTAAAAATAAAAACTTTCCTGTTTATAAAGGCGCAACTTTCGGACATTTAATTCCAAAATTTACATTACCAATTGGCATTAAAGTTAAAATTGATGCGGATAACCATTTTATAGAACTATTAGAACGCAGTGTGAACTAAAATTTTACCTCAGCAATGTGACGTGTCCTTTAATTTCTTTTGGTAAACCTGTATCATATTCATTATAAATGATTTTCCACACATACACACCAGTGGGCGCGTTTTCGTCCCTATAAGTACCATCCCACTCACCATAAGCATCATTAGAATAATAAACTAACTCACCCCAACGGTTATAAATAAACATTTCATATTGTTGTGGCTTGTATAATACTGGTTTAAAGGTATTGTTGAAAATATCACCATCTGGGGTAAATGCGTTGGGCACCATTATAGGGATTACTGGCGTTACCACTATCTTTTTTTGACTTCTATCTTGACAACCATACTGGTTTTCTACAATTTGATAAGGATAATAAACTCCCGATTCAGGGTAAGTATAGGTAAAGGGTGAATATGGTGTAAAACTGCCATTTCCAAAATAAAACCATTGCTCAACCACTTCTGTGGAGTCTGATAAATCTACAAATGTAAAGTGGGCTTCATACTCATTTTGTTCAAGAGGGCTTACATCAAAAACTGAAGTAGGGCTAGGAAATACTTCTATTAAATTTGGTCTTGATAAAAACAAAGTATCAATACATCCCGTTGTTGTCCAAATAGTTAAAGAAATATCATATACCCCTGGTAAATTATAAGTATGATAAGGATGAGTATCTGTAGATGTAGTTCCATCTCCTAAATCCCAAAAAGAATAAATGGGTGAATCTGCTGATGATTGATTGATAAGATGAGCGACATAAGGTGCACATTTTAGTTCATCTATAGTGGTAAAATCAATGGTAGGCGCTTTAAAAATAAAAATGTTTTTAGTTACAGATTTAGTACATATTTCATAATGGGCGGTTAGCGTAATTGGAATATCACCACTTTGACTAAATACAATTCCTGTTGGATTTTGATCTGTTGACGTTAACGGTATAGCACTAAGACCAAAAGACCAATCAAAGGTTGTAGAATTTGGCAAAATCCCTTCTGCTAAAAAATCGAAACTGTTGTTAACAATGCATTGAGAATCTGGCGGTGTAAAATCAGGTTGAAAATTGTCGTAAATGATAAAAGTCTGTTGAGAGGTGTCTGAACATCCAGCTAATTTAGAAGCAATAAGAGTTACCACATAAGTGCCTAGCCCTGGGAAAGTATAAGTAGGTTCAAATTCAGAACTAACATCTGTTGTAATCCCATCAACACCAAAGTCCCATTGATAAATCTCAGCCCCAAAACTTGTATTTTCAAATTGAATTGTTGTACCTTGACAGAAATCTACAAATGTAGAAAGCTGTGTTTGAGGTACAATATTAGAAGATAGCTCAATTTCGCAATTAAACACACTAAACATAAAATCTCTACTTGTGGTGCTAATTAAAACTCCGTCTCTATATTCTTTAGCACACACTCCTACGATATACAACCCTAAAGCATCAGGTGTAATAGTTAGCAATCCGGTATTTGGATCAAGGTTGATAACACCATTACCAAAAGGGTCGGTTTCTGAAATACCACTAGACCAAACAACATTATTATATGGTGGATTAGGCATTACTGTTGGCATTGGGTTAGAACTTGTAGCTCCTTGGTAAGGTGCGCAAAGTTCATAAATAATTTCATCACCGTCTGGCTCTGATGCAGAATGGTCAAACACTAATTGTTCATTAGCACATAAATATAATGGTGGTAAATTGTTAAATCTTGGAGAGCTATTACAATTTGCAGTGGCATTTGGTGGTATTTCACAAGTTAAAGTGAGTCCTTGGTCTCCAGGGTTATTCAAATTAGTGATATCTGGTCTTCTACAACAACGTTGATAAGAGAGTGTATAACCATTTGTTGATGGAGGTAAAGTAACTACCTTTTGATAGATAGCCTCTTCTACGCACAAATTGGAGGGTGGTGTAACACAAGGATTGCCATTGAATGATAAATTTAATTCTTGGCTACCAGGGAAATCAATGGTAAATGTTCCTATATTTTGATTACTGCCATTAAAAATAGTAACATTTAAAGGGTCATCATACGCTGCTCCAGAAGAAAAACAATCTCTGTATAATTTTACTGTAATTCTATATTGTCCTCCTCCTAAACAGTCATAATACATCTCTCCTCCAATAATGTGAGACGCAAATACGTTAGTGCTTAGCAAGAAAAGGATATAAAAAACAAGCTGTTTCATTAACAACAAAGTTAAGTTAAATAACTCTACTTAAACGTTATATTTATTAAAAGGTTGTTTTTATCTTTTAAAAGGTAAAGCCAAAACCAAAAGACAATCTAAACTCATCTAAATAAATAGGATAGACATTTGATTTGTGTTTGCCAAAGTTTTGCCGAGCTTCAACAAAAATCATAAACCATTTTTGAGCATACAATGTCAAACCTCCTGCAACAGACACTATTGGGTTTACAGTGATTTTGTATTCTATTACTCCGGTTTCCGCGTTAATAGCACCAAACTCTGACGATTGAGAAAAAGCAACGCCTGTCTGTAGCCCAAAATAGGGTTGAAATTTTTGGCTTAAAAAGTGATAAAAAGCACCCGCCATTATTTGATGATTTTTTGAAAACCTTGGTCGTTCCCCAATATTGTTTAAAAAGTAATAACTATCACCACGTAATTCTATTTTGTCTTTAAAAAGCACACCAATTAATCCGTGTACATTATTTGACCTTGTATTTTCGGTTAAAAAACCAACTGAAAAACCTAACGCTGTATTAACGCGCCAATCTTTAACTTCAAACTCTTGACTATAAGAGATAAGTGGGACAACCAATAAAAGTAAAAGTATTTTTTTCATAACCATTTATTTTTTTCCAAAAAAAGTTCCTATTCTATAATTTAAACTAAACGTCAATAATATATGACCTTCAAAACGTTCTCCCGCTTGATTATCAAAATTTGTGTCTAAATAACTTGTTCCATCAGCCTGCTCAATTAATTCATATTCTAAATGTTTACCTAAGTGCAACATATATTGAGCCGAAAATGTAATGTTAAATCTATCCGTTAAATAATAATGGCTACCTACCCCCATTTGAACAGCAGAACTCCAACGGCTAATTTCATCCAAAGACCTATCAACAAGTTCAGTGCTAAGGGGTATTACTTTGGCATAATCAAAACAATGTCCTGCAATAACATAAGGAACGAAACGGTTCATTTTTTTTGGATAAAACAAAACTGACCACCCAATATGGGCATTTTGTCTGGTTCCTGCCCCATTCAGGTCAATGGTTATCCAGTCTGCATACCACTCAGTATTCAAATAATCTAATAACTGTACTCTAGCTTGTCCGCCTGTGCCCAACCCCAACAAAGGGTCGCGACCAAACACACTACTTGTTGTTCTTAGTCCTAATTCAACGTTTCCTTTTTGCGAATAATTAATTTGAGAAAAACTAAACAAAGAAAAAAACAAAAACAAATTTAATACTTTAACCTTTTTCATAAAACTATAAACTAATAAACTTTAATTATTGTTGTAAATATAAATAGAAAATATCTCATTTTTTTGATAAAAATCATAAATCAATCAAAAAGTCAAATTATCTTTGTTAAAAAAGCTCATGTCAAAATCATTTATCAAACACGCTTGGATTACATTAGTCTTTATTTACTTAGTAGTCATTGCGGGCAGCGTGGTTCGTTCCACAGGGTCTGGGATGGGATGTCCCGATTGGCCTAAATGTTTTGACAGCTATATTCCCCCAACTTCTGTAAATCAATTACCAGAAAACTATAAAGAAATATACGCCAATAAACGCCAACATAAAGTTAACAAATTTTCTAAATTATTAATAGCAATTGGTTTAACCAAAGAAGCTAATGCTTTATTAAATGATAAGAACTTACTGAAAGAACAGTCTTTTAATTGGAAAAACACTTGGACGGAATATGGTAATAGGTTAGTAGGATTTATTGCGGGTAATTTAGTTCTTATTCAGTTTATTTGGTTATTGCTAAAATTTAATCAAAGAAGAAAATTAACATTATTAGCTCTTTTAAATCTCATATTAATGGGGTTTGAAGGGTGGTTAGGTGCCATTGTAGTTGCTACAAATTTAGTGCCTTGGGTATTAACACTTCACATGTTTTTTGCTTTAATCATTATATGGATTCAAATAAAAATCATTTTAATGTCCAAAAATAAATTTTTTTCTTTTAAAATTAGTTCTTCTTTCAAATGGTTATTTTATATATCTATTTTATTGAGCATGTTTCAAATTGTAATGGGGTCACAAGTGCGACAAAAAATAGATTTTTTAATGGCGGATCATATTGACCGTCACCAATGGATAAGCGAAATGGATACTGATTTTTACTATCACCGTTCATTTTTTTGGGTAGTGTTGTTGATAAATGGGATCTTATTTTGGTTAAATCAAAAACATAATTATGGCTTAAAAACACTTAATTACATAGTGATGCTTATAGTAATTGAATTTATAACCGGTATTTTGTTTTCTTATGCAGGAATGCCTGCTTTTATACAACCTATTCATTTATTAACCGCCACATTGCTATTAGGCGTACAATTATATAGCTTGCAATATTTTAATTACAAAAGCGATTCTTCAATTAGAGCCTAAAATTTAAAAACCAAGTATTTAAGGTTTAATAAAATTAGTTACTTAAAAGTTTTTAAAAAAATTGAATTAAAGACAATGATTTATCAGTATATTTGTAGCCGTTAAATAATAAAAATGTTAATAAAAGAGATTGTATTAAGAAGAGAAGATGCTTTTGATAAAGTTATTGTAGATTGGGCCAACAAAAATGGTATTGCTATTAAACAATATGATGGCAGTGAAAGTTTATACGATTTTGCTGATGCGGTTATTTTATTTCATGAAGATTATTCAATTTCAAAAGAAAACGAAGGAATAATAGACCTATTTAACACTAACGTTAAATATACACGTCAAGTTGACATTAACGGAACCTTAATTGCTTCTGTTTCTTCTTTTATTTTTTGGTTAGAAAACCACAACACCAAGAATTTATTATTTATAGGGGAGGATAGTTTAACTAAAAATGAAAAATTCATCAATTTTTTAGAGCAAGTTGGAAACAGACTTTGATAACAGTTAGTTGTCAAAACACCCTAAATAAATTACAAAGATGTAATTTTAAAAAACCTTACAAACAACTATTAGTTTTATTACAAATTAAACGCAGCTTTTACCTTATCTACGTAATCTAATTTTTCCCAAGTAAAAGTTTCCACTTCTTTTCTCACCACATTACCACCATTATTAAACTCAATGGTTTTTATCTGCGGTTCTCTCCCCATATGTCCATAGGCAGCAGTTTCAGAATAAATAGGATTTCTCAATTTCAACCTAGTTTCAATAGCATAAGGTCTCATATCAAAAAGTTGTGTGACAATTTTAGCAATTTCACCATCAGTCATATTAACTTTAGAAGTGCCGTAAGTGTCAACAAATATTCCCATTGGTTCAACTACGCCAATAGCATAAGACACTTGTACCAATATTTCATCTGCTACACCAGCAGCGACTAAGTTTTTAGCAATATGTCTTGTTGCATAAGCTCCTGAGCGATCAACTTTAGATGGATCTTTACCTGAAAAAGCACCTCCTCCGTGTGCCCCCTTACCACCATAGGTGTCAACAATTATTTTTCTCCCTGTCAATCCAGTATCTCCATGTGGCCCTCCAATTACAAATTTTCCTGTCGGATTAATATGATATGTAATGTCGTCTGTAAATAATTTTTGTAAATTTTCAGGTAACTGCGCTTTAACTTTTGGAATTAAAATATTAATAATATCCGATTTTATTTTAGCTAACATTTCCTTATCATTATCAGAAAAATCATCATGTTGAGTGGATATTACAATAGAATCAATTCTTTGAGGTACATTATCATCCGAATATTCAATTGTAACTTGTGCTTTAGCATCTGGTCTTAAATAGTTAATCTCAGAGCCTTCTCTTCTTAAATCAGCTAAAACTTGTAATATTTTATGCGATAAATCTAACGCCAAAGGCATGTAATTATCTGTTTCTATAGTTGCATAACCAAACATCATCCCTTGATCTCCGGCACCTTGCTCCATTGGATCTTCTCTATCTACTCCCCTATTGATATCATCAGATTGTTCGTGAATTGCCGAAATAACAGCACAAGATTTAGCATCAAATTGGTATTCAGACTTGGTATAACCAATTTTTGCAATCGTATCTCTAGCAATTTGCTGAACATCTAAATAAGCGTTTGACTTTACCTCTCCTGCTAACGCTACTAAACCAGTGGTTACAAGCGTTTCACAAGCTACTTTTGAATTTGGATCAAAAGCCATAAAATAATCAATTAAAGCGTCAGATATTTGGTCTGCAACTTTATCTGGATGTCCTTCCGATACAGATTCTGATGTAAATAAGTATGACATTTCTGTAATTTTTTAAATTTGTAAGCGACAAAAATAATTAAATAAATTTAATGTTAGACAACTATACTTTATATTGTTCTAAAATTTTTGAAAGCCACAACATAAGCTTTAAAGCATTAAAAATATCCAACCTTAACTTAGTTGACAATTATCTATCAACCTCACATCACCACAATAAGCTGCAATACATATTGAACAGTTACTATTTACAAACCTAACCGCCTTTAATGTTTTATTGTCAACCACTTCTAAATACTCAAGTTTTAAGTCTGATTGTTTAAATAATTTAAGCATTTCGTCATACATTTCTCCCAAGTCACCTCCATTATCAAACACTTCTTTTCCTTTAAAAATGGTTTGGCTAAGCACCTTAGCTTTTTCTCTTTGAACATCAGTTAAAAGTGTATTCCTTGAACTCAAAGCCAAGCCGTTTTTATCTCTTTTTATAGGACAACTAACAATTTCAACATTAATTTGTTTTTCAATAACTAAATGTTTAATTACAGCTACCTGTTGAAAATCTTTAATTCCGAAAAAAGCTTTATTTGGCTCAACTATTTTAAATAATTTTTCAACCACCATACACACCCCATTAAAATGACCTGGTCTAAACTTGCCTTCTAACACATCACCCAAACCGTTTAAATCTATAAAATAATCTTCATTTTTAGTTGGATACATTTCTTCAACTGAGGGCGTAAATACAATATCACAACCATTTTTTTTCAACAATTGTAAATCTTTCTCAAGCGTTCTTGGATAATTCTGTAAATCACTCTTTTCATTAAATTGAGTAGGGTTTACAAAAACACTACAAATTACAATATCACATTGTTTTTTTGCAGCTTCTATTAATGATAAATGCCCTTCATGTAAAGCTCCCATTGTTGGTACAAACCCTACACAGAATGATGAATCATTGTTTATCATTCTGCTCTTTACTTGTTTTAACTCTATAATTTCACTAACAACTATCATCAACTAATCACTTAAAATCAACAAAACTATGCTTTTCAATTGAATATTTGGGATTTTTTTTATATTTTTGTATTCATTTTAAAAGATAAAAATTTATGGACAAGAAAAGAGTATTGTTTATTTCGCAGGAAATGAAACCTTTTTTACCTTCAACAGACATTTCAGATATTGCAAGAAAATTGCCTCAAGGTATTCAGGAGAACGGGAAGGAGATAAGAGCATTTATGCCAAGATTTGGCACTATCAACGAAAGAAGACATCAATTACATGAAGTTATTAGATTGTCAGGAATGAATTTAATTATTAACGATATTGATCACCCATTAATTATAAAAGTAGCTTCAGTTCCACAAGCTAAAATGCAAGTGTATTTTATTGATAATGATGATTTTTTCAAAAGAAAATCTACTTATGTAACCGAAGATGGAGAGGAGTTTGATGATAATGATGAACGCGCTATGTTTTTCAGTAGAGGGGTTTTAGAAACGGTTAAAAAATTAGGTTGGAAACCAGATATAATTCATTGTCACGGATGGATGTCAGCTTTAGCTGTATTATATATTAAAAAATTATTCTACAATGAGCCTCATTTTGCAGACATTAAAGTTATTTATTCTGTATATAGTAATTCTTTTAACAAAAATTTAGGTTCTGCATTGAAAGATAAACTTAAATTTGACGGACTTAAAGATGAAGACTTAACCTTGTTAAACGATGGTGATTTTGTATCTTTAAATAAACTAGCTATGAGTTTAGCTGACGGAGTGATTAAAGGAAGTGAAAAGTTAGATGATGAATTAGAAACTTTTATGGATTCATTAGAAACGCCAAACTTGGGATACTATCCTGAAGAATCTTGCGTTAAACCTGTAGGTGAATTTTATGACCAAATTATTGGCGAATTAGTAGAAGAATAAAATGACAAAAAAAAACAACTTACATAATTGGCGGAGAGTTGTAAAACTTTCCGTTAGTTTTTTGGGCATAGCACTAATTATAGGAGCTTGTAAAAAGGAAACCTCTACAATTGGAGACAGCATAAACCCAAATGGATTAAACATTATTACAACAGACACATTTACTGTTAAAACTTCATCAGTTGAGTTAGATAGTATAACAACAGACGAAACAAGTATTAGCCTTTTAGGTGCTTTAAAAGATCCGGAGTTTGGTTTAACTGACTGTGGCATTGTAACGCAAATTAGACTATCATCAACAAGTCCAAATTTTGGTGACGTTACTAATATCACTGTTGATTCTGTAGTTTTATCTTTAAGGTATTCAAGTTTGTTACACTACGGAGATTTACAAAATTTAACTTTTGAAGTATATGAAATTGCTAATACTCTAAATATTGATGAAGACTATTATCCAGGTTCACCCGTGACAACAGTAGGAACAAATTTGATTAAGCCTGGTACAGAAACCATATTTCCTGACGTTTTTTCTGATGTTGTTGTTGGGCAGGATACTTTAGCCCCTCAATTAAGGCTTAATATAGTAACTACCTTAGGTGATTATTTTATTGCCAACGCTAATGAAATGACTTCAAATGATAATTTTACTAATTTTTTCCGTGGGCTTTATGTTAAGGTTACAGATGGTTCTACACTAGCAAACGGAGAGGGTACAGTGCTTTATTTTTCGTTAGAAGACGCCTTATCTAAATTAATGATTTACTATACTTTAAGTGGCACACCTAAGACCTATACGTTTAACATAAACAACAAATGTGCAAGATTCAGTAAAATTACAACTGACCGAACAGGTACACCGGTAGAAATAGCACTTAACACACCAAATGCAGGACAAAACAAGTTTTATATGCAAGGTACTTTAATAAGACCCAGAATTGAATTTCCACACATTATGGATTTACAAAAAAACAGCAAAGCAATTATTAATTTAGCTGTATTATATATTCCTGTGCAAGATTTTGACGACCCTTATAGTATTTCTGAGGCTTTATTTTTTGGAAAAATAAACACAAAATACATTACAGATTACACTAAAGACTATTCTTCATTTTTTTCAAAAGTAGGTTATGATATAGACAATAAAGAGTTTAAAGTTTTATTAACACAAGAAATTCAAGCTATTTTAGATGGAGAAAGAGATAATACAGGCTTTAGAATTTACCCGCCCAACTTTTTTGGTTCAACCATTGAAAGAATTATATTTAATGGCCCTGAGGCAACAACAAAAAACAAAACAAGATTAGAAATAACCTATACAACTTATTAATTATGTGTGGAATTGTAGGATATATTGGAAATAAAAAAGCTTACCCTATTTTAATCAAGGGATTGAGCAGATTAGAATATAGAGGTTATGACAGTGCTGGTGTAGCACTTTTAAATAAAGACAAATTAACCATTTATAAAAAACAAGGAAAAGTTCAAGACTTAGTTAATTTTATAGGTGATTTTACAACTGATGGTCACGTTGGTATTGGTCATACCCGTTGGGCTACTCACGGACTGCCTAACGACATCAACGCTCACCCACACTCTGCTGGCAAAGGTAAAATAGCATTAGTACACAACGGTATCATAGAGAATTATGCCATTTTAAAAGAAGAGCTAGTTAAAAGAGGTCATAAATTTTATAGCGAAACCGACACAGAAGTATTAGTTCATTTAATTGAAGATATTAAGGAGAAAAGTGGCGTTTCTTTGCAAGAAGCGGTAAGAATAGCTTTGAATGAAGTTATTGGTGCTTATGCAATTGTTGTTACCTCAACAGAAGAGCCAGACAAACTAATTTGTGCTAAAAAAAGTAGCCCTCTTGTTATTGGTTTAGGTGAAGATGAGTATTACATTGCATCAGATGCAACACCAATAGTTGAATACACAAAAAATGTAGTATATCTTGAAGATGAGCAAATAGCCATAATTGACAAAAACCACGGATTAAAAATTGTAAGTATTTCAAACCAAGAGGTCAATCCTTACATTCAAGAATTAGAAATGCAGTTAGAAACTTTAGAAAAAGGTGGATACGAGTATTTTATGTTAAAAGAAATTTATGAACAACCTCAAGCCATTCACGATAGTTTTAGAGGAAGATTAAATGCAAAAGAAGGTTGGATTAAGTTAGGTGGAATAGCAAACTATATTGAGCAAATTGCAAATGCCGATAGAATAATTATCATTGCTTGTGGTACATCTTGGCACGCTGGCTTAGTTGCCGAGTACTATTTTGAAGATTTAGCTCGCATTCCAGTTGAGGTAGAATACGCCTCTGAATTTAGGTACCGAAACCCTATTATTAGAAAAGGTGACGTGGTTATAGCCATTTCTCAATCAGGAGAAACTGCAGATACGTTAGCTGCCCTAAAGATGGCTAAAGAAAAAGGAGCCATTTTGTTAGGTATTGTTAATGTAGTTGGCTCAACCATATCAAGAATTACTGATGCAGGTTCATACACTCACGCAGGTCCAGAAATTGGCGTAGCTTCTACAAAAGCCTTTACCACACAAGTTACTTTATTGGCTATGATGGCTATGATGATTGGCAAGAAAAGAGGCACCATAAAAGAGGCTAAATTTCAACGCTTATTAGATGAAATGGAAGCACTTCCGTCTAAAATTGAAAAATTATTAGAAAGTGACGACTATATCAAAGAGATTTCTAAAGAATATAAAGACTGTACCAATGCCTTATTTTTAGGTAGAGGGTCAGCCTTTCCAATAGCGTTAGAAGGCGCCTTAAAACTTAAAGAAATATCTTACATTCACGCTGAAGGTTATCCTGCTGCCGAAATGAAACACGGACCTATTGCTTTGATTGATGAAAATATGCCTGTATTTGTTATTGCAACTAAGGGTGATAATTACGAAAAAGTAGTAAGTAATATTCAAGAGGTAAAAGCAAGAAAAGGTAAAGTGATTGCTATTATTACTAAAGGTGATACCGTGGTTAAAGAAATTGCTGACCACACCATACATATCCCAGATACAGATGAAGTATTAGTTCCAATTTTAGCAACAATACCTCTACAATTGTTATCATACCATATTGCGGTAATGAGAGGTTGTAATGTTGACCAACCAAGAAACCTTGCAAAATCTGTTACTGTTGAGTAGGTGAAAGCACATTTAAACAAATATAACTTGTTAAAGTTTTTATTTTTATCTTTTTTAATGAGTTTTTTTGTGCTTAGTTGCCACCCTGTTACAGTTAGCAAATACAGAACAGATAATAGCCACTCATTGGTTATAAGTAAAGATTTTAAAATAACATCTTTACAAGCTGTTTTTCTAAATTATGGATTCTATCGCGCCCACTCTTTTCAGTCTGGATTTAGAATAAACTATAAAGATATTATCATTTACATTGACCCCGTTGCTATTGACCTTCCTATTAAAGCTGATTACATTTTTATTACTCACCCGCACGTGGACCATTTTTCATTAAACGATATTGATAAAATATATAAAGAATCAACTGTGATTATTGGACCTCAACAATTAGAAAAAAAATTAAAAAACTACCGATTTCAAAGTATTAGCCCAAATAAAAAAATAGATTTTAGAAAATTTACCTGCCAAACAATCCCTGCTTACAATTACAAGCATAAATTTTTTGACATTGCACTACATAAAGAAAAAAAGAACTATTTAGGCTATGTATTAACATTTGATGACATAAAAATTTATCACGCTGGTGATACAGATGACATTGAAGAAATCAAACAACTTAAACACATTACCGTTGCATTAATTCCTATAGGTGAAAAAAGAACCGCAATGAATCCTATACAAGCCGCTAAAATTGTAAATCAAATTAAACCTAAATTTGTAGTACCTATACACTACAAACTAAATAAAGGCAGTGAACAATTATTTAAAGACTGTTTAAATTCGGAAATAACTGTTAAACTTTTACATTAGTGTCTTATATTTGCAACTACAAAACATACTTTAATTGACAACAACATCTCAAAAAAACTTTAACCTTTTTAGTAAAAAAAAGATATATTTTGCCATAAGCATAGGTCTTATCATTAGTGGATATCTTTTATATTCTGAGGTAAAAGAATCAGGCATACATCAAATTATTGACCAAATACATTGGTCTTTGGCTTCTACTCTTTTTATACTTTTAGCTATTTTAATGATGATGACCCGCGATTTTGCTTATATGATAAGATTAAGGGTAATTACCGAAAAACAATTGAGCTGGAAACAAGCACTAAAAGTAATTTTAATGTGGGAATTTGCATCAACGGTTTCCCCTGGTGTAGTTGGTGGCTCTGCTGTGGCAATGTTTATTTTAAACAAAGAAAAAATCCCATTGGGTAAATCAACGGCTTTAGTTATTACAACTGCATTATTTGATAACATTTTTTATTTACTCTACATTCCTCTTATTATAATGATTGTTGGCTCAAATAACCTATTGCCTACACAGTTAGAAAATTTCGGTTTAGGATTATTTTGGATGGGGTATAGCATTATATTTACTATAGCCTCTGTACTTTCTATTAGTTTATTTATTTATCCTCAACTAATTAAAAATATTTTAATGCTGCTATTTAAACTGCCTATTATAAATAAATTCAAAGCAAAAGCAAACAAAATTACTGATGATATTATAACGGCTTCAAAAGAGTTAAAAGGTAAATCTTTTTTGTTTTGGATTAAAATCTTTTTAAGCACAACACTCAGTTGGACAGCTCGTTTTTTAGTGGTTAACTCTATACTAATGGCTTTTATTAACTTGAACTTTGCTGACAATGTTTTAGTTTTAGGCAGACAACTTGTAATGTGGTTAGTGTTACTGATTAGTCCTACCCCTGGTGGAAGTGGTATGGCTGAATACCTGTTTAACACTTTTTTGGGAGACTTTTTACCTTTAAGTGCATTGGCTATTTTACTGGCTATTATATGGAGGCTTATCTCTTATTACCCTTATTTAATAATAGGGCTAATTATTTTACCTAAATGGTTAAAACCAGATAAATAACCTTTTTTGAAACTAACATCTTTGTTCCCTCTCTCTTTAAATTATGACAATTTTGAAGTTAAGTGTTTTTCAGTAAACCCTATTTAATTTGCTTAAACAAATTGTAATGTTTTTGTGCAACAGCTTGCCAAGTAAAATTATCTTTCACTTTTTGATAAGACACTTTTCCTAATTTTTGTTTATGACTGTTCGACAAGTTACTAAATTTTAAAATAGCATCCATTAATTGTTTTGGCTGATTCCTTTCAATTAAAAACCCATTAGATTCATCTACTAATTCTGCAGTAGCACCAACATCAGTCACAATAATTGGTAGCTGGTTAGACATTGCTTCTAGCACCACAGTTGGCATTCCTTCAAATAAAGTAGGAAAAACAAATACATCAACAGTTTGATAAAGTTGCTTTAAGTCCTCATCAGAAATAAACCCCCAATACTTAACATTACTGTAGGCGTATTGGGTAGAATACTTTTTAAAAAGAGGACCTTTACCCGCTAAATGAAAAAAAAAGTTTTTTGAGTATCCTTTTGCGTTTAATTGATTGATGACATCCATTAAAATATGAATTCCTTTGTTTTTGGCAAATCTTGAAACAAATAAAAATTGTAAGATTTGAGTGTTGTTCCGGTTGTCATCTAAATGAATTGGCAAATTAGTTGCATTGGGTAACAAAACAATTTTATGTTTTGCGGTGTATTTTGTTAAGATTTCTGTCAATTTACCGCCCAAAGACACTACATATTTAGCCTCTTTAAAAATTGAATTAAATACTTTTTTAAACGCAATACTAACTAATTTTTCTTTTATCCCAATAGCTTGATAAGGCTCTAAACCGTGAGGATTAACAATCAATTTATCTTTAAACACTTTAGCTTTATACCAAACCGATAAACCTTGAGAATAAATGACATCAAAATTGTTATTAATGAGTTGTTGGTAAATGCGTTTTGAATACGCTTTACACTCTTTTAAATAGTTTTTATTAACGTCTATTTCTTCAACACTAACTTCTTTTAAATTTGAATAAGTATCAAAAACTTTTTGAGAATGTGGGTGAAATACAGTTATTTCTAAATCTTTATACTTAACCAAAGCTTCAACAAGCAATTTAGAATGCCTTTGCATTCCCCCTACCTTGTGAGGAAAAATGCCATCTGTACAAAAAGCTATTTTAATAGACATTTGAAAAATCTATTAATGTTTTTACTCCATCATCAATACTCCAAGTCGGATTCCACCCCAGTTTTTTAAGTTTAGACACATCAGCCAACAAGTGCATACGGTCAGATTTTCTCATCCTGTCAGGGTTTTGTTCAATAGTAATTTTTTCACCTAATTGACGCTCAAATGCTTCAACTATTTCTTTTACTGAATATTCAATTCCTCTACCTAAATTATAGATTTCTACACCTTTTATCGGTATATCAATAAGTAACCTCAATGCCTTAGCCATATCATAGGTGTGTATAAAATCTCTTTTAGGTTCAAGGTTTCCTAGCTGTATTGTTCTTTTGCCTTCATTAATTTGCAATTGAATTTCCGGAATTAAATGAGGGTTGGTTTCATTTGGTCCAAAAGCATTAAAAAATCTACAAATAATGGTAGGTGTGTTTGTTTTTAAATAGAACTCATTACATAAGTGCTCTCCTGAAAGTTTAGATAAGCCATAAATATCTAACGGTCCTGTTGGATGATTTTCAGAAACGGCTACGTTAGAAATAGGATACACAGCTGCCGTTGATGCAAATATAATTTTTTCTACCCCAACATCTTCACAAGCGTTTAAAACATTTATTGTCCCACTAATGTTAATATCAGCAGACTCATACGGGTGCTCATTACAGTAAGGTATAAAATGAACAGCTGCAAGATGTAAAACTATATGAGGTTTTACGGTTTTAAAAATTGATTTTATAGCATTGCTATTTCTGACATCTTCCTTAAAAAAATGTTGATTATCAATAACATCAGATATAAATTTTTTATTGCCAAAAGATAAATTATCTATTACAAAAATTTCATATTCTGAATTAAAATTTGAAATAAATGCAGAACCTATAAATCCTGCACCTCCAGTTATTACTAATTTCTTTTTTGACATTACGTTTTGTTTCCTATTACGCAAAAATAGTATGTAAACTTTATTTTATCTAATAATTTACACCTTATTTTTAATCCTAAAATTACAAAAAGCCATCAGCGTAAGTAACTGATAGCTTTTAGAGTGTTTAACCTTGTTAATATTTCAATGTCTAAAACGGATTGGAATCTCGTATTGTACCCTAACCGTTTTACCTGCTTGTTTACCCGGTTTCCATTTAGGCATTTTAGATACTACTTTTGCAGCGGCACTATCGTAATCTTTATGAATACCTTTTAGCACTTGTACATTTGTTATTGTACCGTCTTTGTCAACAATAAACCTAACATATACTAACCCTGACATAGCCAAAGCATATTCTGGAATTTCAATATTATTGGTAATAAACTTGTACATTTCGGCATCTCCACCTGGAAACTCAGGCCATTCTTCAACCACAACATAAGGTTCATCTGATATTGGCAATCCCGGTAAATTATCACCCCCCCCTTGTTCGTCAATAACGTCAATTTCATCAATGATTTCATTAACAATTTTAGGCGTTTGCTCATTAACAACCTTTTTAACCTCTATTACTTCATCAACAATAGGAATTTTTGGTTGCTTTTGTTTTTGTTGGGGTAACTTAAACACAATCTCTGTTGGTATTTCAGGAAATTCACAATGAATTACATCATCTACACTTTGTTTTTTTATGGTTTTAAAATACGGATTAGCGTAAGAAAATGCAGTAAGAACTAGCCCTCCTGCAATTACTAATCCAATTTGAAAAAAGGCAAATCGTTTATTCTCTAAATTTGCCTTAGGATTTTTTTTTGCGATCATAATAGTTTGGTTATGGTTAAACACAAACAGAGAATTGCAACTCTTATGCCTAAAAATGTTAATATTGATAAAGTGTAGAAATGGTTGAGTAATCTGTTTTGAACGGTTATTTGACATACATTTGTGATAAACAAATTTATTATGGAAGAGCAGTTAAGTAAAAATGAACGTATTGAATTAAGGGTTTCATCTGCTGACAAAATAATTTTCAAAAGAGCTCAAAAACTTAGTAGGGACAGGTCTTTTAGTAGTTTTATAGTTCGAAGTGTTTTTTTTGGGGGGTAGTAAATCTTAGTTGCTTGTTAACTACATTACCTCACTGTTATATTTTTGTTTAAAGTACAACCATTTGTAATAGTCTAACAGATAAACTCCGTAAAAGTAAAATCTTATAATTTTGTCGTAGGTGTAGCCGTATTTTGACATTTTCATTGCGCCTTCTTGACATAACCCTACGCCGTGTCCAAAACCGTGTCCTTTAAGCACTACTTCATTCCCTTCTAAATATACATCAAACCAAGTTGATTTTAATTTAAAATGTGTTCTTAAATCTCTTAACGGAATACCCAATTGTGGAATTTGATAAAATGCTTTTCTTTGTTTTTGTGAAAAAGAGTAAAGTAATGCCCCCCATATTGAATCCTTTACAGGGTAACCAAAATGATTAACCAAATAGTTTTCCCATTCTGTCTTTTTTATTTTTTTTGTCCAATGCGCTTGTTTGGTGTGGACACAAAATGTATCCCTTACACTTCTGCAATAAGGAATTGGATTGTTCCATACAAAATCAGATTCAGAAGTTTGCCCACCGCAGTTAGCAAAGAAAAAACCATTGGCTAATTTAAAATTTTGGTCAACCATTACTATGTGTTTCGTTTCTAAAACTGCTTTTTGTATGGTTGGCGTATAAGTTAACATTTTATGATAGGCCTGACAATGTACTCTATCACACAAACTAAACCCTTCTTTTATATGCTTTTTTAAATGCCCCAATGCGTAAGTTCTACTTAAAACGGCTTGTACTTTATAATATTCAATATGTCGCCCACCACCACCTTCCGATTCTATAACGCCAGCTAAATAGTTTGGCATTTCAACTTCATTAATAATTTTAATACCTTTGAGTTCATCAGTGGTTAGTAAGAGGTTGTTTTTATATTTTCGCTCTTTTATTTTATAGGGTTTTAAACCTTGTATTCTAAACGAATGATTGGGCAAGGTTTCTTGTATTCTAATGGTGTCAAAATAGCCTAAATTTCTTACCCCTTGAATTAAGTTTAATTTATCCCCCACCCTTTTAATTTGAACAGACTCTGTTGGTAAAATTGTGTGTTTTTTTAAAGAATCTCCATACACATTATAGGAACCTTTGTGGTAAGACACTAATACGTCAGTAATATTATAGGCACGTAGCACACCTATTTTTAATTGTTGCGCCAAAGCTTGATTAAGTGTGAAAATCAGTATTAAAACATATTTACGCATTATTAGTTATGTCTTTTATCAATAAGTTTGCTACCTTTTGAGATGCACCACCTCCACCTAATTTTTGAATCAATTGATGATATTGATTTATCATTTCCAATCGTCCATTTGATTGATGATTTTCAATTTTTTTGAGCTCTTCAACTATATTTTTTACTATTAAATCTCCTTGAATTAATTCAGTAACAACCTCCTTATCCATTATCAGATTAACTAATGAAATGTAATCAATTTTTACTAATCTTTTAGCTATGTGATAAGAAATAGCACTCGCTTTGTAACACACTACTTGAGGCACTTTAAACAAAGCTGTTTCTAGGGTTGCTGTGCCTGAGGTTACAATTGCCAAATCTGAATGATTCAACAAATCATACGTTTGATTTTCCAGTACAATGACATTAGTGTTATTTATAAATGGTTTGTAAAAGGTTTCAGTTTTATTAGGCGCACCGGCAATTACAATTTGATGATTAGGAAAAGACGCAGATGCTTTAATCATTAAAGGTAATTTAACTTTTATTTCTTGATTTCTACTGCCGGGTAAAATGGCTAAAATTGGCTTGTCTCTAAGGTTATTTTTTTGTAAAAATTCATTTTTTGAAAGGGCTATTCTTTTAAAATTATTAATGGCATCAACGAGTGGATGTCCTACATAGTGAACATCAACATTAAATTTTTTATAGAACTCTTTTTCAAAAGGTAAAATGCAATACATTTCATTGACTACCCTTTTAATTTTGTGCACTCTATTTTGCTTCCATGCCCATATTTGAGGTGAAATATAATAATGAATTCTTATGTTGTTTTGATGAGCAAATTCAGCTATTCTCAGATTGAATCCGGGATAATCAATTAGAATGAGTGCATCTGGTTGATAATTTAAAAGGTCTTGCTTGCAGAATTTTATATTTTTAGCAATGGTTCTTATATTCATTACCACCTCAATAAACCCCATAAAAGCCAAGTGTTTAATGTGTTTAACTAAGCCGTTGGTAACATTTTGCATTTGGTCGCCACCCCAAAAACGAAATTCAGCTTCATTGTCTTTTTCAATGATGGCTTTCATTAAATTTGAGCCGTGCAAATCTCCTGAGGCTTCTCCTGCAATAATATAATACTTCAATGCTTAGGTTTTTATATTAAACATACAAAGTTACAATTATTTACAAGTCAAATTTGATGTAGTTATAACTTGTTTTAACAAAGAGCTGTGAATACTCTTTTAATTTTACATTATTGTTGTACATTTTAAATATTAATTTTGGTAAATTAAAGGTATTTTTACAATGAAAAATTGGGTAGTATTTATAATTATTTTTGTTGGTTTTCAATCTTTTTCGCAAGATAAAAAAATTGATAAACTTGAAATTTATTATGACCAAGGGCATTATACTAGGGTGTACAGAAAAGCAAATCAATTGCTAGCAAACCCTAATTACGATTACAGTGCAATGCCTAAATTTTATAAATCTTTAGCAATTTTCAGGTTATCTAATGACCTAACCTGGCTTAAACGTCATAAAAACGAAATTAATGATGCCATAAATTTATATAGATTGTTTTTAGAGCATAATAGTGCTGAGGATTATATTAAAGCGCACTATGTTGAAATTGGAGAATTAAAAATTTATTTACAAACCTTAGAAGAGAGGCTAAAAACGTTGGGATACAAAACGCAAGCAGAACAAATTCATAAGTTTGTACACCAAGAATTAAAACAAGTAAAAGGTTATGTTAGACCAAAAGAAACTCCCACAAATAATGACAACCCAAATCAAAATGCTAATAGTGATGTATCTACACATCAATCCAAAAATTTAAGAGAAAAAATTGTAGCTTATGCTAAGCAATTTATAGGCGTTAAATATGTTTGGGCTGGTCATTCGCCAAGCGGTTTTGATTGTTCTGGGTTTACCTCTTACGTTTTAAAACACTTTAACATTTTATTGAGTAGGACAGCATCTGGTCAGTTAGAAGGGGCTAAAAAAATTAAAATTTCAACTGCTTTTACGGCTGATTTAGTATTTTTTGGACACAGTGGTAAAATCACCCACGTGGGACTCATAGTATCTCAAAAGGGAGAAGACTTAACAATGATTCACGCCTCTACTAGTAAGGGTATAATTATCACAAACATTGAAAAATCCACTTATTGGAAACCAAAGTTAAAAGCCACAGCTAGAGTTGTTTAATTAAAAATAAAATTGTACATTTGATATATCCTTAAATAATTTATTTTAAATAAAATATGAATAATTTTGTTAAAACCGCCGTAGGAACATTTGTTAAAGAAAAAATTAATGTTGGTATTGTAACATATAATGGTAGAGATGATGTTACTGTTGACGAACTTATTGATTTTTTAAACAAAATATATCAACTCATGGATAACAAACCTTTTTTTTTAATTAACGACTTAACTAATGATTATGGTAGTTTCAGTAATGAAATCTGGCGATTTTTAGCAAATGACAAACAGTTCAATAAAATGATTTTACACTCAATTGTAATTTCAAACAGTTTAGGCATGAAGATACAACTTAATTTTTTTATCAAATTTTTAAAACCGAGTTTTAAAGTTACCCAAGTAAAATCCAAAGAAAAAGCTTATAAATTAGTGGACTCTCTAAAAAAAATCATTGTTGAGTAGGTTTAATAACCCCTTAAATTCTTGGGATAATTGTATTTTTATTTTATTAAAAACTCATTAAGTACTTTTAAATAGTTTCCAAAGCCAAAAGATTCGGGAATTTCTGTATGATTTGTATTTTCTAACCTGTGGGCTTCTTTATAAGATCCAGAGTGATTTTGATAGATTAATTCTCCGTTATCAATTGATACATAATCATCTTCAACACCGTGTAACCATAACAAGGGTATGTTAACATTTTTAATAGTTTCAGCATTATTAAATGTCAAGGTCGTTACAAATTTAGGATTAACATTTATAAGTGTAGAGGATTGTGTTAGATACTCAACAGATGCCAATGGCGATTCTATAATTAGCTTTGCTGGTATAAAATCTGCTTTATATGCCGAATGATATATGGCAGGAATTGCACCTAGGCTATATCCATAAAAAAATGTTTTATTAGGTTGAGCACCTTTTTCCTTTAACCAATTGATACACACCTCAACATCCTCATACAACCCCATTTCTGTAGATTTCCCTTCAGACATCCCGTAACCTCTGTAATCCATCATTAAAACACCATACCTGTTTTTCCCTCCTGTATTTGCAAGTAATTTAGCTCTACCCCAATAGTTATCCATATGTTTAGATTGTCCATGAGCGTATAAAATGATAGAATCAGTTGAAATAGTATTCAAATCGCCTATATAGAGGGCATAAATTTTATAGGTTTCATTTGTTTCAGAACTATAAGAAGGTAAAGAGAACAAATGAATTAAAGAATCAGGAATATCATAAACATCAGGTATTTCAACTTCACCTTTATACCCCTCTAATTGATAACTTTCTAGTTTTTCACTAGGAAATGCTAAAGCATCTAAATCTACTTTTTTACAAGCAAAAAGTGTAAATATCACCAACACGCTACAAATTATATTTTTCATCTTCTTTCTAATTTAAAACAAATATCTAAATCCTAAATAAACTCCCGTAGCTCCGTATTTACCAAAAACACTTTTCCATGGGATAAAACTATAAGTATTTTCTTGCCTCAATCCTATAAATTTAAACTCAGTTATAAACTGGAATTGTTGATTTCTTCCTTTTAATACATGTCCAACTTGAGGGCTGAGTAACCACCTTTGTTTTTGTGGTTGATTTAAAGCCATATTTTTGGAAAGTTCAAACATATTATTTAACCCAAAATACACATAACTTGATTTTCTACCATAATTCCAATAGGCATTAGCATCAAAAGTAGGCCAAAACTTATACACACCTTCAGAAAAGCTTTGTACATAATTAAATCCAGGATTAATAGAAACATTTGGAATAAATTTATTTTGGCTTAAAACCTTATACGTAACGCCCATGTCTATTTGAAAATTACCAAACATTAACGCTGTTGTGTGTATCCCCCCATAAATGGTTAAATTTGTATCTAAACCATAGCCAACCTCAACGGAACTCAACGGAACGGGGATTGACTTGTCTCCAAACCCAATAATTGGTCCGCCTAAATCTACACCCACAGCTAATTGTTTTTTATTAAGCGGTTCAATAAACCTGCCGGGAGCACATGAGGATAAAATCACTACACTTACTATACTCAAACACAAAAACTTCATAATCTAAATACATTAATACTAATTTACAAAGTTAATTATTTTTATGTAAGCACAACTTATTCTTCTTCTGATTTATGGTGTATTTTTGAAAATATTACTTTTGACTCAACCCTTTTATCTGTATTATAAAAAGAGTAATTACCTCAAATCTGTTGAGATTCCATTAGATTTTTATCATCATCAACCTTGTTATTCTTAAAAACTGTACATTATACTTCTATAAAACCAAAAGTTTGATTGATTTCCTGCCAATTAATACGACAGAACAATACTAGTTAACACTATGTTTAACTCAATTAAAACCTTACAATAGTTAAATTTGTAAATACATTTCGCCCAGAAATGGAAAATTATTTTTGTAGTTTATTTATTTTTTACTATCTTTGAGAACTAACCGCGAAATAAAAATTACATTACATGAAATTTATAGGCAAACTATTCTCTTTGTTGTTTATCTTTATGACTTCCTCAATTTTTGCACAGATTAATATCCAGTGGGAGTCTAGATATAACAATTCTAACAATGTTGATCAAGTAAGTGATTTTGAGTTAGACGCCTCTGGAAACAGTTACGTTACAGGAAGCTCATTCAACGGTAGCAACTATGATGTGGTTACTGTCAAATACGACAATTCAGGTAATCAAATTTGGGTAAACACTTATGGTGGCACTGGTTTAGATGAATCAAGAGCATTAACCATTGACAATAACGGTGATATTATTGTGACTGGTGCAAGATTTATTTCGGGCTCAGATTGGGATATTTTTGTGTTAAAAATAAACGGTACAACAGGTGCACAAATCTGGTCAACTACGTATAGTGGATCTAATTTGTACGACATTGGAAATGATGTAGCTGTTAATTCCTTAAATGAAATTTATATTGTTGGAAACTATAACTTTTCATCTACAGATTTGGACTACATAATACTACGTTATTCAACTACAGGAACACTTATGAGTTTTGATACCAATGGTGGCGGTAATTCAGATGAAGGATTATTTGTTGCTATTGACTTGAGTGACAATGTTTACTTAGGTGGAACTAGAGAGTTTACCTCAACGAGCACCTATTTTGATTTCAGTATCATGAAATATAACTCAAATGTTGGCGCAGGTCCGTTATGGACATCTTATGGAGACTCAGGTTTTAATGGTATTGACAAACCAAACGCAATGAAGGTTGATGCGGCTGGAAATATCTATATAGGAGGACAGGGATTTACAAACACCACCCAAAAAGATGATTATCTATTAATGAAGTATAACACAAGTGGTACATTACAATGGAGAAGGCTATATTCTGGATCAGATGGTAATAATGACAAAATAAACGCACTAATTGTAGATGCAGCTGGAAATTGCTATGTAACCGGTAAAGTTAAATCAGTGGGCACAGCAGAGGATTTTATGACGATAAAATATAATTCTATTGGAGATACAATTTGGACAAAATTGTATTCTACTTCAGGATTAGGACTTGACGAAGGTACAGATTTAATACTATCGCAAGTATCTGGATTATATGTTACTGGTTACAGTTATAGGTCATCATCTAATAATGATTATTACACTATCAAATATAATACAACAAATGGAAATGAAATTTGGGCTACTCGTTTTGATGGACCAGCAAGTAATAGTGATAAGGCTGCAAAAATAGCCGTTGATGCAGGAGATAATATTTACGTATCAGGAACAAGTAATGGGGGGAGTTCAAATTTAGATTATAGCACAATTAAATATTGTCAATTAGAAACAATTGCGCCTAATGACACTGCTATTTGCCTAGGTCAAACCGTTCAATTAACCGCAACATCTACCGGTTCAAACTTTCAATGGTATGCAGTAAGCGGCGATCCTATTTCAGCTTTAAGTTGCTCTAGTTGTGCAAACCCAATAGCAACATTAACTCAAACATCCACTTTTGCTGTCAGTTCAACAAGTGGTTCTGGTTGTGTTGATTTTGACACCGTAACTGTAACTGTAAATTCAATTCCTAATCCAACAGTTTATAATGACGGGCCATTATCTTTTTGCGTTGGGGATTCTGTGCATCTTTACACAGATAGCTACACAGCATATTCTTGGAGTAACGGCGGTATTGACAGTGTAATTACAGCTTTTTCTTCTGGAACTTACACCGTAACTATTACTGATGTTAATGGTTGCCAAGCTAGTGCAAGTGCAACAGTGTCTAATTATAGCTTACCAAATGTAAATGCTGGTGCTGACCAAACTATTTGCCCAGAAAATACGACTCAACTTAATGCCTCTGGAGCGGTGAGTTATGTTTGGAATGTTGACCCAACCTTATCTCAATTATTAATTCCAAACCCTATTGCCAGCCCTACTGTTAACACTACTTACACTGTTACAGGAACAGATGCTAATGGATGTGTCAATTCAGATCAAGTTACAATATCTTTATATAACTCGCCTACAGTAGATGCTGGTTCCCCTACAACAATATGTGTTGGTGACTCAACACAGTTATTAGCTAGTGGAACAGCAATAAGTTATGTTTGGGATGCAAACATAACGTTGTCAGATGTAAACATTAATAATCCATGGGCATATCCAACTACTCAAACAAAATACATTGTAACGGGAACAGATGGAAATGGATGTACAGCCAGAGACTCTGTAACCATATCAACAAATGGTTTACCTAATATAAGCGCTGGTGTTGATCAAACCATGTGTAATACAGACTCTGTACATATCTTTGCAACGGGGGCCTTAACTTATTTATGGCAATCAGACCCTACCCTATCTGATATAAACTCTTCAAATCCTTGGGCTGACCCCACAGTAACCACAACTTATATTTTAGAAGGAACCGACATAAACGGATGTAAAAACACGGATACTGTAACTGTATTTGTTAATCAGCTACCCAATGTGGATGCAGGGACAAACACAGGAATTTGTCCTAATAGTTTTATTCAATTAAATGCAACAGGAGCTACAAGTTATTTATGGACACCTTCGTCAAGCTTAACACCAATTAATGTTTCAAATCCAACTGCAACACCTACGGTGGGAGAATGGTATTTTGTAACTGGAACAGATGGAAATGGATGTGAAAATACAGATTCTGTTTTTGTTGATGTGTATTCTCTTCCAACGGTAAATGCAGGAAATGATGCTTCAATATGTATGGGAGATTCTATTCAGTTATCAGCAAGTGGTGCCTCAACTTATACTTGGCAATACGACCCTACATTGTCTCAACTAATAGGTACTAATGTGTGGGCACAACCTACAGCTCAAACAACCTACAATGTAACGGGTACTGATGCAAATGGATGTATAGGAACTGATCAGGTAACAATAAGTGTAAATCCTTTACCTAACGGACCAGTTGTTACCCAAGACAGTATTTACTTAATTTCTGATATAACAAATAATATACAGTGGTATTTAGACGGAAACCTTTTACCTAGTGAAACCAATGATACATTAATTTACACCAACTATAGTAACGGAAGTTATACTGCTGTGTATATTGACCCTAATGGATGTCCATCAGACACTTCTCAATCTGTAAATGCAGGTTCAACTATTATTGTGATTAATGTTGGTATCAATGAAAATGAATTAATAACAGTTTCTATATACCCTAATCCTACTGTAGATATAATTTACATAGACTTAAATTCAACAATTGAAACTATTTTTATTTATGACTTAAATGGTAAGCTTATTCAAACTGTAAATGGTGAAAATCAAAACAAACAATCTATAGACCTAGGTATTTTACCAAATGGAAGCTACTTGCTTGCTGTTCAGTCAGAATTAGGCGTTGTAACCAGAATGATTATTAAGCAATAAGTGGGAGAATATTATCTGTCTTCTATTTCTGAAAAAGACGTAGTCATTTCGGAAACAAGTTCGTTGTCTTTGTATTTATTCATTATTAAAACTGAACCATCTTTGTTAAAATAAGTTGTATAACCGTTGAGCTTTCCATCCTTATAATCAGACACCAAATATGCTTGATTTGAATTAGGGTAAAAATCTTGACACGTACCAGTAAATGGCTTTTCATTATAATAATAAATCTTTTGATTTGAAACCTCTTTAACAGATAAATCTTTACAGTTAACTAAAAGTATTTGATCTTTTTCCCCAATTTTTTTACCATTTACATACTCTTCTTCCACTAATATATTTCCCTCTTTATCATAGTAAAAAATGGAACCATTAATTTTACCATTCAAAATTTGTTTTGACACATACTTGTTTGTAGAATTAGGGTAGTATAATTCACAAACCCCAGTAAACACTTCCCCCTTAAACATAAGCTCCGAACGGTCGTTCATATTTAAAGAGTCGCAATGGCAAACTTGAACATCTTCAATGCCTTTATTTGCACCTAATTCTACTTCTGTTTTTTTTTGTGTAGTTTGACACGAATTTAACATGTAGATGAACCCAGTAATTATACAAATATATTTCATTTTACAAAACTGTTATTGCTTTTAAAAATCGTTTTACATAACCACTATTGTTATAAGTTGTAATGGTAACGCCAAAATGTTTCTTAGATGATGAAGCGTGTATAAATTTAATAACTCCATTACGATTTGAAATTACCATACCAACATGTCCTGGTTTTTTTATAGAAGAATTTGTACCCGTAAATACTAAAATATCTGCTGGCAAAGTAGATTCTAAGTCAATGGTTTTTCCTAAACTATTATATCCAGAGCTTGACCTTGACACCTTAATATTAAAATGTTTAAATACGTAATATAAAAAACCCGAACAATCAAAGCCTTTTGGTGACGTTCCTCCCCACACATAAGGTGTTTCTAAAAAAGACTTTGCATAACCAACAAGACTATCTCTTTTTGAATAAGTCAAACTATCCTCATTGGCCATCAAAATAGTTGAACTCAAAAAAAATATAAGAAAGATTATTTTCATTTGCTACAAATTTAAGATGTTTTTATAACTTTATAACATCAAAAAGTAACAATAATGTCTCAAATAAAAAATGCACAATTAAGATATAGAATTATAGACCGTTGTCTAAGAAATAAATACAAGCCTTTTCCTACAAAAGAAAACTTAAGACAGGCATGTGAAGAAGCTTTGTATGGAGAAGGAATAGGTGCTAACATTTGTGACTCAACCATAGAAAAAGATCTTTTTGCTATGAGGATGGATCATGATGCACCTATTAAATATAGTAAGAAAGAAAAGGGTTACTTTTATGAGGATAAATCATACAGCATTGATAACATTCCGCTATCTGAAGACGATATTGAAGCTATAAAGTTTGCCACACAAACTTTAATGCAGTTTAAAGACGTATCTATGTTTAAACAATTTGGTTTTGCTATTGATAAAATTTTTGACAGAGTTCACATTGCTCAAAATCCAACTGAAGCATCTGTAGAAAACTATGTACAGTTTGAAACTGTACCTGAAACTATTGGAACTGAGTTTTTAGCCCCACTTTTAACAGCCATTAAAGAAAAACAAATAACTAAATTTGATTATACCAGTTTTACAACTGAAAAAACTAAACAAAGAAAAGTTCTTCCTCTTCTATTAAAAGAATATAGAAATCGTTGGTATTTAATTTGCTATTCTCTAAACAAACAAAAAGTAATTACATTTGGACTAGACAGAATTTCAAATTTAATGGTAACAGAAGAGTATTACTATAATGAGATTAAGTTTAACCCAGATCTTTATTTTAAACATAGCATAGGAATAACCTCTTTTGATGAAAAGCCGAAAAAAATTATTTTTAAGATAGATAAAATAGGTGCTAAATATATAGAAACACAACCTATACATTCATCTCAAAAATTGGTTAAATCTGGCAAAAAAAGAAATACCTACCAAATAAAAGTTTTGTTGTCTGAAGAATTAAAACGTTTATTATTAAGTTATGGTAATCAACTTGAGGTTATTGAACCTAAGGAATTCAGAGAACAATTAAAGATAGAAATAACAGAATTAGCCGAAATCTATAGTTAAACTTCTTTTTGTTTTAAAATTTCGCCTTAAAGATGTATATTTGTATTTAATGAAAATAGGAATTGTTTTATATCCAACCTATGGAGGAAGTGGTATTGTTGCTACTGAATTAGGAAATGAATTAGCTAAGAAAGGGCACGAAATTCACTTTATCACCTATTCACAACCTGTAAGACTTGATGTTTTTCAAACTAATGTATATTACCATGAGGTTACTATGTTTGATTACCCCTTATTTGATTATCAACCTTACGAGTTGGCTTTAACTAGCAAAATGGTTGATGTCGTAATGAATGAAGGTTTAGATCTTTTACATGTTCATTACGCTATTCCTCATGCATCTGCGGCTTATTTTGCGCAACATATTTTAGAATCTAGGGGAATTAAAATTCCTTTTATTACAACTTTACACGGCACAGATATAACCCTAGTAGGTAAAGACCCATCTTTTGAACCTGTAATTACTTTTAGTATTAATGAATCTAACGCAGTAACCGTAGTGTCAAACAGTTTAAAAAAAGACACCCTTAAACATTTTAAAATTACAAATGAAATTCAAGTTATTCCAAATTTTATAAAAACTGAAACATACAACCCTCTAAATTTTAATTGTAAAAGGGTTGAGTTGGCACCAAATAATGAACGTATTATTACTCATGTCTCTAATTTTAGAAAAGTTAAACGTGTAGATGATGTCATTAGGGTTTTTAAAAAAATAAACCAAGAGATACCATCAAAACTGTTGCTTATTGGAGATGGTCCTGAACGGCTTAAACTAGAACACTTATGTAGAGAGTTAAACGTGTGTGATGACGTGAAAATGTTAGGTAAAGTTCAAAATGTAGCAGAAGTATTATCAATGAGCGACTTATTTATTCTCCCCTCAGAGACCGAAAGTTTTGGATTAGCAGCATTAGAAGCCTTGGCTAGTCATACGCCTGTGTTATCTTCAAATACTGGGGGATTGCCAGAAGTAAATAAACATGGTTATTCTGGTTTTTTAAGTCAAGTGGGTGACGTGGATGATATAGCAAAAAATGCACTTTATATATTAAAAGATGACGAAACATTATTAAAGTTTAAAAGACAAGCGTACAAACACTCTTTAAAGTTTGAAATTGATGTTATTCTTCCTCAGTATGAGGAACTTTACAATAAGGTCTGTTGTAGTTTGAATAAAGAAAATTAATCTTTTTTAACTCTATCGACAGTCAATTCTATTGTTAAAGCAAACAAATCATCTCCTATAGGTTCAGAAGTGTAATTCAATTTGTTTTTAGATTTTAAAGCCATAGTAATAAACCCTAAACCTGCACCTCCTTTATTTGACATTATACCATTAGATAAAACCTCCATATAACGTTCTTTTATTTGAATCAAATCCATTTCATTTAATTTGTCAATTCTTGAAGTTATTATGTTAATTTGAGACAATTTAACCAAGTTACTCATGGCTATCTTATATCTTTCTGGCTCTTGTAAAATGATAACAAAAGACACCTGACTCCCTTCTTCATCTCTAGCACCATGAATACGTATATTTTGCAATCCTTCTACTAATATGCTAAACAATCTTTTAACCACACTTTTCTTATCTCCAGATTCAATCATCATATTTTCTACAGAAATTGATAACGAATTAACCAATTCTTGTGAAAACTCTCCAAAATGAGAAACAATAACTCTACCTTGAGAATGAAGATTATATTTTCCAAAAATCTCCTGAAATTTAGAGTTATATTTTTGCACCAAACTACCTTCTTGAACCATATGAAAAAGTGTAAAACTTTACATTTCAAAACATAAAGTTACAAAATAAATTAAAACAACAACTTTTTTTTGCCTTTTTTTATATTTGACCTTAAATAAATTTATACTCTCGTCTCAACGTTATTAATAATATCACAAACAGCTGGACAAATCTCAAGGTTTTTTTTTGTTAGCTCTAATATCTGATACATATTTTTTCTGTTAGTGTGAGGGTATTCCCTGCAGGCTAAAGGTCTATACTCATACACACTGCATTTATTATCATCCAACCATAAAAAAGGACAAGGTGCCCGCTTTAAAACGTAATCATTATCAGTATCAATTTTTAAATATAAATCAATAAACTCAACAGTTTTAATTTTTAAATGTTTAGACAATCTTTCAATATCTCTGTCTCTAAAAATTGGACTTGTAGTTTTACAACAATTAGCACATTCTAAACAATCAATTTTGTTAAAGGTTTCCAAATGTTGTTGATGAAATAAATCATCTAATTTATTTTTTTTAAACCGTTTAAGTTTTTTAAAAACTCGAGCTGTACCAATCTTATTTTCTTTTCTATCTTTTATTAACGTTTCTAGGTTCTTTTTCATAACAACAACAAATTTGCAGATTTATCGTAAATAATTAACCCATATTATTAAATAATTACTAATTTCATACTTGGAATTTATTGTGAAATGAGAAAAAACGAAAAAAAAGAATTTGACTTAATAGTTATTGGTGGAGGTCCTGCGGGCTATGCTGCCGCTATGAGAGCTATTGATTACAACAAAAGTGTCTGCTTAATAGAAAAATCTAAAGTAGGGGGGGCAGGAGTTTATCACGGTGCATTGAGTTCTAAAACAATGTGGGAATTATCTCAAAAAGTTAAAACCGTTAACGAAACTATTGTATCACTTGGCAGAAGCAAATTTGAAGTAACTTGGGATGAAGTAAGAAAAACATTAGAAGAAGCCGTTTTTGAACGTAAATTTCAATACTCATGCCACATTAAACTTTTAAAAACGCAACGCTCGGACTTATTTAGGTATATGAGGGGGGCAGGTAAGTTATTAACCAAAAATGAGGTGCAAATTACATGTGCAAATAACTCCAAAGAAATTATCAATGGAAAATATATTGTTATAGCAACAGGAAGCCGACCAAGAAAACTACCTAATATGGATGTTGATGAAGTTCATATTTTAACATCAGATGGTATAGACCAAATTGAGGATTTTCCAAAATCAATGGTGATTATTGGAGCTGGAGTTATTGGTTGTGAATATGCTACTATTTTTTCAAACTTTGGCAAAACAAAAGTTTATTTAATTGATAGAGCAGACAGAATCTTACCATTTGAAGATGAGGATATTTCTAAGATGGTTTCTAATAACCTTGAAAAACAAGGTGTAACAATTCATCACAAATCTCAACTAGAACGATTAGAGGTAAAAAATGGAATGGTTGAATATGAAATTTCTAGTGAAGATGGAACACGAGAAGTAATCACTGTTGAAAAAGCACTTTTGTCTGTAGGAAGAGTCACAAACCTTGAAAATATTGGGTTGGAAGAATTAGGTATCAAACGTGGTGCAAAAGGACGACATATTGGAGACATAGACACGCAAACTAATATAGATAACATTTATGCTGTTGGTGATGCATCAGGTAGAATTGCTTTAGTTAATATGGGGGAAATTGAAGCTAGACATGCTGTTGAAAAAATTTTTGGCGGGCAGGAAAATAAACTGTCTTATGAAAATGTATCCACCATTATGTTTTTACAACCAGAAGTAGCAGCAGTTGGCTTAAACTTAAAACAATGTGTAGAAAATAACATTCCTGTAAAAGTAGTAAAATTAGATTACTCTGTAATTGCTAGAGCTATCGCAATGCGTAAAACTCAAGGTTTTTTTAAAATAATTGTTACTAACGATAAAAAAATGAAAATTTTAGGGATGCGAGCGGTTGGAGAGCATGCATCAAGTGCCATACAAGGAATAGCCTTACTCATTAAGCAAGGAAGAGGTATTGAAGATATTGCAGAGTTGGTTCATCCTCATCCATCTATAGTTGAAGGTGTTCAAGAATGTGTAAGAATGTTATTAAATAAATCTATTTTTAAAGCCTCCGTTTTTGAAGATAAATTGGAGTGTTATAGTTTGGTCAATGGGGTTAGAACTAATTTACAACGTTTATAAAAAATCCTTAAATAAACACTGTAAAACAAACCTATTCATTAAGTTTGCATTTTAATACTAGAATTCAATGGAGATTTTATCTGAAAGAGTAAAGAAATTAGCCGAATCCGCTACAATAGCAATGGCTCAAAAAAGTAGAGAACTCATAAGCAAAGGAAAAGACATTATTTCTTTAAGTTTAGGAGAGCCAGATTTTAATGTTCCCGATTTTATTAAAAAAGCTGCCAAACAAGGAATTGATGATAACTACTCTAAATACATGCCAGTACCTGGATATTTGGATTTAAGAGAAGCTATTTGTCACAAATTTAAACGAGACAACAACCTTGAGTACACACCAGAACAAATAGTTGTTTCTACAGGTGCTAAACAATCATTAATTAATGTTATTTTGGCACTTGTTAACCCAGGAGATGAAGTCATTATTCCTGCTCCTTATTGGGTCACTTATTTTGAACAAGTTAAAATGGCTGGAGGGATCCCTGTTGTAATAAAAACTTCTATTGAAGACGATTTCAAAATAACGGCCGAACAATTAAAAAATCACTTAACAAATAAGTCTAAGTTAATGATTTTTTCTAACCCTTGTAACCCAACAGGTTCTTCATACACCAAAGATGAATTAAAAACAATAGCCAATGTAGTAGCTCAAACACCTAATTTTTATGTGATATCAGATGAAATTTATGAGCATATAAATTTTTCAGGTAAAAATGTAAGTTTTGCACATTTCCAAAATGTATATGACAGAACCATTACAGTAAATGGAGTGTCTAAAGCGTTTGCTATGACCGGATATAGAGTTGGATATATTGGAGCACCTTTGAAAATAGCAAAAGCTTGTGCAAAACTACAAGGTCAATATACATCTGGAACTTGTTCTATAGGACAACGAGCTACACTAGCAGCTGTTAGTGCTAATCCCAGTGAAATTCAATTTATGGTAGATGCTTTTGCCAAAAGAAGACAACTGGTATATGACTTATTAAAAGAAATTCCTGGTTTAAAAATTAATATGCCAGAAGGCGCTTTTTACTTCTTTTTTGATGTATCCTCATTTTTTGGTAAATCTTACAAAGGAAAAACCATTAAAAATGCTACAGACTTGTCTTTGTTTATATTAGACGAAGGATTAGTAGCGCTTGTAACAGGTGAGGCGTTTGGTGATGGTAATTGCCTGCGTTTATCCTACGCAACATCAGAGGAGGTATTAAAAGAAGCTCTTAAAAGAATTAAAAATACACTTGCTAAATTAAGTTAAATGATTGACTTAAAAACCATATTCAAATCTTTTTCCAATAAAAAAATTATTGTCATTGGAGATGTAATGATAGATACTTACATCAAAGGAAAAGTTAATCGAATATCACCAGAAGCCCCCGTACCGGTTGTTAAATTTGAATCTAAAGAAAACCGTTTAGGTGGCGCAGGTAATGTAGCTTTAAACATTAAAGCCCTTGGTGCAAAGCCTTTTATTTGCTCCATTGTGGGTAATGATGAAAATGCAACCCTATTAAATAAATTAATCAATCAAAATCATCTGTCTGATGAAGGACTAATTAAGGTTGATGACAGAACAACAACCGTAAAAACAAGAATCATTGGGAATAATCAGCAATTAATCAGAATTGACCAAGAGGATGTTACTTTAATCTCCTCTCAAATGGCTTATAACTTAATTGAAACTGTTAAGGATATAGCATTAAAAGAAAAGGTAGATGCTATTATTTTTCAAGACTATAACAAAGGGGTATTAGTAGCTGAAGTAATAGAGAAATTAACTAAATTTGCCAATAGTAATTCTATTCCTGTGGTAGTTGACCCAAAAAAAGACAACTTTTTAACCTATAAAAATGTAACATTATTTAAACCTAATTTAAACGAATTAAAAGAAGGGTTGGATATTGATTTTGATTATGACAATAGCAATAAGTCCGATTTATTAAACGCCATAGAAGTATTAAAAGAAAAAATCAACCCTAAATATGTGTTTGTAACTCTATCTGAACATGGTGTTTTTATAAATGATGAAACTGACAACTTTTTTATTCCTGCACATTTGAGAAATATTACTGATGTATCTGGCGCAGGCGATACAGTAATTAGCGTTGCTACCTTATGTTTAACCTCAGGATTAAAACCTAATTTGATTGCCGAAATATCTAATTTAGCCGGAGGTTTAGTTTGTGAAAAAGTAGGGGTTGTTTCAATTGATAAGGAACAATTAATGCAAGAAGTACTTAAATTATAAAATTCACAAAAAAAATAAGGTCTTTATGTCACAAAAACAAGTAGTTAAACCCTATAATCTGTCAGATAAAAGTAAAAAGCAAGAGGTAGCAGAAATGTTTAACAACATTTCCAAAAAATATGACTTTTTAAATCATTTTTTATCAATGGGTATAGATAAACTGTGGCGTAAAAAAGCTGTAAAGATATTAGGTCAAAACAAGCCTAAAATTATTTTAGACATTGCCACAGGTACTGGTGATTTTGCAATTGAATCGCTAAAATTAAATCCCGAAAAAATTATAGGCATTGATATTTCTGAAGGAATGTTAACCATTGGAAGACAAAAAATGAAAAAAAAGAAGGTTGACCATATTATTGACCTTCAATTGGGAGATTCAGAAAACTTAAAGTTTGATGATAATTATTTTGATGGATATACGGTAGGATTTGGTGTTAGAAATTTTGAAAATCTTGAAAAAGGACTGTCTGAAATGTTACGAGTTTTAAAACCTAATGGAACAGCGGTAATTTTAGAGTTTTCAAAACCAAAAAAATTTCCAATTAAACAATCTTTTTACGTTTATTCAAAATATATTTTACCAACCGTAGGTAAACTTATTTCAAAAGACAATCGTGCATACACTTATTTACCAGAATCTATTAATGCTTTTCCCGAAGGACAAAACTTTATGGACATAATGACTAAAATAGGATATAAAAATGTTAAATCTAAATTAGTTTCAGGTGGTATTGCAACTATTTATTATGGCATTAAGTAGAGGGTATTAAAAAACTCTTAACATCAATACTACCTATTTAAAAATCTGTTTTTTAAAACTCGCAACTATTCCTTATCTTTGCAGCTCAAAACTAAAAACAATAAATTATGAAAGCAATCATATATACAGAAAAAGGCGTGATGAAGGCCGAACTTTATGATAAAGAAACGCCAAAAACAGTTGATAACTTTGTAACCTTATCTAAAAAAGGGTTTTATGATGGACTAACTTTTCATAGAGTAATCCCTGATTTTGTAATTCAAGGGGGATGTCCTGACGGCACAGGAATGGGAGGTCCAGGCTATACAATCGATTGTGAGGTAGATGCTGAAAAACAATACCATGACAGAGGGGTATTGTCTATGGCCCACGCGGGTAGAAACACAGGAGGATCACAGTTTTTTGTTTGTCATAGCAGAAACAATACTGCTCATTTAGATGGAAACCATACTTGTTTTGGAAAAGTTTACGAAGGTTTAGATGTAATTGACGATATTAGAGCAGGAGATAAAATTGAAAAAATAGAAATTATTGAAGATTAAATATAAAAAAGGGATAATTTTAAATAAATTATCCCTTTTTTTACCTAAAAATTTTTGTCAATATAATGTTGCATTTTGTTGATGAAAACTTCATCTTCAATCAGTCCGTGAATCTTTAAATCATTGTACATAAGATTGAAAGTACTAAACAGCGTTTTAAAAAGGTTAGACTTAACCTTTTTACTGTCAATGTTTCTTAATCTTTTTTGTATAGTTAACAAGCTTTCTTCAACTGTGTGACTGTGGGTTTCTAAAAAATGGTTTAAAACAAAAATCTTCTCCGATTCAACATAAACCCCTTTGAGTAATTTAGTGGCAAAATTATAAAGAACTTTTTCTTCAAAATTTATATGATTACTCAACTCATTTTGGTAATTCACTAAAAAAGTGTTTAAGGTTAAGGTTAATTCATTTGTTCCTATATCCTGTTGAATTTCATCAACTATTCTTTCTATTTTTGGTAACCAAATATTTAGGTACTCAAGGTGACTTTTTTGTAGATAATAAAGCGTATCTTTTAATGAAAAAGAATCAAAAACATGCTCTGAAAATGTTTCTGGATACAAAATAAAATTGTAAAACTCATTAAAAAATGCGTGTGATAAGTCATTGAAATTATCAAATCTTAATTTTACTATATTTTTGTAGTCCTCATCTAATTTCATACAGCAAATATATCAAAAAAATACATGTTGCCCTATCAATTAAAAAGAATTCTTTACCTTTGTTTTGTGAATAAAATAAAATTTATATTTTTTAGTTTCTTTTCCTTAGGGTTTATATTTTCTCAAGAAATAGACCCTGGCAATATAGAGTCATTATTAACCAAAGATTATTCAGCAGGTTTGAATATGAATACATCTGGTTGGGGAGGCGCTTTTGAATATAGTACTCAAAAAAATTACAAATACAAAAAAACGTATGGCTTATTGCTAACCAATATCCGTCATGTTAAAGAATTTAAAATCGTTGGAACATCTGGCAGTAAAGGTTTTTTTTTCGGTAAAATAAATTCGTTGATAAGTTTACGTCCTTATTATGGGGGAAAACTTTTATTGTTTAAGTCTGTTAGAGAAAATGGAGTTGAAATTTCATATAAATGGGGAGCAGGAGCTTCTTTTGGTTTAGTAAAACCAGTTTATGTAGAGTTAAACAAAGTAGAATCAGGAAGTTTAATCCATTATCCTGTAAGATATGACCCCACCACGCATTATGTAGGGCAAATTTTTTCAAGATCCCCGTGGTCAAAAGGATTAGGAGAAGCAAAAATAAATTTAGGTGTTTTCATTAAAAATGGAGTAAGTTTTAATTTCTCCCATTACAGAGCAGGTTTAAGCGGTGGAGAAATAGGATTCATGATAGATTATTTTCCATTTAAAAAAATAGAGCTAATGTATTTACAGGATAAAAGTTTCTTGTTTGCATCATTATATCTTCAATTTAATTTAGGTAAAAAGTTTTAATAATGTCAGACATACAATCACATACAAAGATAAAAAAACCAAAATGGTTACGGGTAAAGTTACCAACTGGAGAAAATTACAAGAAAGTAAGAAATCTCGTTGATAAACACCAATTACATACTATATGTGAAAGTGGTAGTTGTCCTAATATGGGAGAATGTTGGGGTGAAGGTACAGCAACATTTATGATTTTGGGGAACATTTGTACGCGATCTTGTGGTTTTTGTGCGGTTAAAACTGGTAAACCCTTACCTGCTGATTTAGATGAACCAAAAAAGTTAGCTGAATCTGTAAAACTAATGCAAGTTAAACATGCGGTTATTACTTCCGTAGATAGAGATGATTTAGAAGATGGTGGCTCGTTGATTTGGGCAGAAGTTGTTAAAGAAGTTAGAAAACAAGCACCAGGAACAACAATGGAAACTTTAATTCCTGATTTTGGGGGGAAGTGGCAAAACTTAAAAAATATAATTGATGTTGCCCCTGAAATAGTTTCACATAATCTAGAAACGGTTAGACGACTCACTAAAGAAGTTAGGATACAAGCTAAATATGATAGAAGTTTAGAAGTTTTAATGAGACTTAAAAAAGGAGGTATGAAAACAAAATCTGGCATTATGCTTGGGATTGGGGAAAAAGAGTCCGAAATTTATGAAACTATTGATGATTTAGCTTCTGTTAGTGTAGACATTCTTACGTTAGGACAATATTTACAACCAACCCCTAAACACTTGCCCGTGGTAAATTTTGTAACACCAGAGAAATTTCAAGAATATAAAGAGTATGCGTTAACTAAAGGGTTTAGATATGTAGAAAGTGGTCCTTTAGTAAGGTCTTCTTACCACGCAGAAAAACACTTATTTTAGTACTTTGATTACATGAAAAATAAACGGTTAAGTCATTTGATTTTCACTTCATCATCTCTGATGTGTATAAAAAACTAAAAAATTGTTAATTTTTTTCGTCCAGTTTGAGAAGTTTATTGTATATTGGTCGCTGAATTTGATGAAAAACATCTTTACAATATGAAGAAAAATAGAATTTTATTTGGTACACTTGCATCAGCTATCGTTGCAGTTGCATTTATTACTTTGCCTACAACTCAAAATGGAGTTTATCAACCAAGAGAAAATCAGAAAAGTACAGCTACACCTGAAGGAGCTTTTGATTTTTATTCTAAAATTAGATCTAATGTGTCAACAGGAAATGTTGAGCATGAAGATTGGGTAAGAGCAAAAAATGAATTTGCCAATAATGTATATGTTGATAGGGCAGTTTTAGGTTGGGCAAATGATGGTCCTTCAAACGTAGGAGGAAGAACAAGAGCAATACTTATAGATAAAGATAATCCAACTCACTTATTTGCAGGTTCTGTTACAGGTGGATTGTTTGAATCAAATAACGGTGGTAACACTTGGTCTAGGGTATTAGGTCTTGACGCAAATTTATCTATATCTTCAATGTGTATGACAGATGATGGTAAGATTTACGTAGCAACAGGACATAAAGCAGAAGTGCCAACGCTAGCTACACAACAGAACAATAACAATACGGGGGCAATGGGTAAAGGAATTTATGTGTCTTCAAATGACGGATCTTCATTCACAATGATTACTGGTACAGACGCTTATACTTTTGTTAATGAGGTAGTAGCTAAAGGTAATGATGTTTTTGCTGCTACAAATGAAGGCTTAAAAAAGATTAGTGGTAGCAATATTACCCAAGTAGCTTCTTTAACGGGAGAATGTAAAGCTTTGGCAATTCAAGAAGACGTTATTTTAACTAATGTAGATGATGACACTTATTTATCAACAAATGGGGGGGCTTCTTTTTCTGTAGTAAGTGGTTCTGTTTTACCAACATTGCAAACAGGAGGAAGGGTAGAATATGCTATATCTGACACAAAACTTGGAGGTTCGTACTATGCTTATGCAATCATGAGTACCCCTATAGGTCTATTAAAAGGCGTATATAAATCAACAAACAATGGTTCAACTTGGACAGAAATTGCACCAGAAAACACTGGGGCGGTTGGTGCTTTCGGACCTTTATTAGGGCTTGGAAATTATGCTTTAGCTATATCGGTTTATCCTGGAGATCCGGAATCAATTTTAATTGGAGGTATAAACATTTATTCAAAAACAGAAAACGGAAACTGGGAACAAAAATCAAACGGCTTTGTAAGTCCAACCTTTTCATTTTATGTTCACATGGACATACATGAGTTTCAATGGAACTCAAATGGTACTCTTTATATAGGAAATGATGGAGGTATTACTTACTCTATTGATCAAGCTGCATCTTTTGTAGAGGCTAATAGAAATTATGGCGTAACTCAATTTTATACTGTTAGTGTTGCACCTAATGCCAGAATTATTGGTGGAACACAAGATAATGGTAGTTTAGCTAATTTCCACGACAATGCTTTTTACAATGATTTTGACAGGTTGTCAATTGGAGATGCCTTTGATTGTGCTATTTCTTACATTAATCCAAACATATTTTTCATTTCAAATTACAACAACTCATTCTTTAGAACTGGAGATGGTGGAGTATCTATAAATCCTTTAGACTTAGGAGCCTATTATCAATCTTTTGGTACTGAACCGAGTTTTTCGCAATTGGAATTATATGAAAACCCTAACGACTTAAATTCAGAAGATTCAATTTTATACTATCATTATGATACCACTTATAATGCAGGAGATGTAGTTGAGGTTAACTCGCAAACCTCAGGTGCCATTATTGATTTTGTAACACCAATACAATTGCTATTGCAAGATACGTTACATTACGATCCTGCTGCAACTACCCAAGATACACTTATTGTTACAGATTCTATTGCTGGTGTTGCTCAAACGCTAAACATTAATTTGGTTAATAGCTACACATTTATTAATACTTCTCAAGCACCTACAATTGATGTTGGAGATTCACTTTATATAAATGCAAACACAGACGACACAATAATTGTTAAAGCTATTGTAATGCAAGACCACTACTGGGGAACAAACTCTGCTAGACCAGGAGTACTTGTTGATATGGGTGAAAATTTAGTCACATATAACGTGCATTGGGACACAGTAATGGTTCAGGACGTATATCAATCTTGGTTAGCCGTTGGTAAAGGTGATGGAAGAGGCGTATATTTAACAAGAGAAGCACTTAGGCTAGGAAGAACATTTAAAGCAGAGGAAAAAGGAATGTTTATTATGGCTGGACAAGGCATGACTGGGCTTGTAAGCACTATGGAGTTTTCTCATGATGGAAATCATTTATTTATAGGAACAGAGACTGGTGAAGTGTGGAGACTATCTGGCATTGGGAGTATATATTCACCAGATTTAACTGAGGGCGGTCCTATTGGTTCTTCTTTGGACACAGAATTAAATTTCTTGAACGGAAACACAGCTACAACATTTACTCTAATTGCAAATTTTGGTCAGTTTGTTACTAATATAGCAACTGACAAACAAGATGTTGACCACGTAATTGTCACTCTAGGTCAATTTGGAGGAACAACCGACAAAATTCAAGAAACAACAAATGCAACTGGTATGGCTACTTTTACTGGAATTGATGCTGGTTTACAATCTAATTTCTCACAAAAAATACCTGTGTATAGTGTGGTAATAGACAGAAATAATGCTAACACCATTTTAGTAGGAACAGACTTTGGTGTATGGCAATCAACTAACGGAGGTACAGCATGGGAAAATGTTTCGGGTGAATATGGCAATGTTCCTGTTTATGAAATGATTCAAGCTTGGAGAACTTGGGATGAGGGTAATTATATTCCAGGTAGAATTTATATTGCTACTCATGGTGCTGGTATATGGCATACAGATGATTACTTAGGTACGATTGAGGCTCAGGACAACTTAGCTAAACAAGATTTTGTGTCTGAATTGATCATTTATCCTAATCCAGTTACATCAGTTGGAAACATTGCTTTTAATTTAAACTCAGATAGTGATGTAAATATAAATGTATATGACTTATCGGGTAGAGTTGTTAGAACCATTAGTAGAAATAATTTAAACGCAGGTGATAATATCATTTCTATTAATGCCGAAAATTTACCAAACGGAACGTACATTGTACAGTTGACTGCTGGGAATATGATAAAAACAACTAAGTTTATTAAGCAATAGATTAAAACTATAATATACTAAGCCATTCCGTTTGGAGTGGCTTTTTTTTTGATATGAAAAAAATAGGTTTGCTATCGGATACACACGGTTATTTAGATCCAAAAATATTTGAACATTTTAAAGGGGTTGATGAGATTTGGCATGCGGGTGATGTTGGTAATATTGAAATTATTCATCAATTAGAACAGTTTAAACCCACTAGAGGTGTTTTTGGAAACATTGATGATGCTAAATTAAGGTCGTTTTGGAAAGCTCATAATGCTTTTATGTGTGAAGATATGAAAGTTTTAATTTCGCATATTGGGGGCAAACCATACAAATATAGACAACAATCGTATGGACAAATTCTGAAAGAAAAACCAGATATTTTTGTTTGTGGGCATTCGCATATTTGCCTAGTTCAGTTTGATAAAAATATTAATGCCCTCTGGCTTAATCCGGGGGCATGTGGTTACAAAGGATTTCATAAAGTTAAAACTATTTTAAGGTTTGATATTGATGGTAAACAAGTAAAAAACATGGAGGTTATTGAACTAGGCAAAAGAGTCTAAGATAATTTACTTTCAGATTTACCTAATTTAACCTTAATAAGATATTGAAACAAAATAATTGTTGTTATTGTTCCTATTAAAGAACCAAATAATACATCTATAAAGTAATGTTGTGATAAATAGACCCTTGAAAAAGCTGTTAAACAAGCTAAAAAGCCATAAAAAAAACCCCATGTTCTTTGTTTACTGATTAAAGTTAAAAATACAAATAAAGAAAACGCTGCTGTTGCATGACCAGAAGGAAACGAAAAATAATGATGAGTTTCATAATTAAAATAAGAGGGCAAAAGGTTAAGGTTTTCTATATTAAAAGTAGGTCTTTTATATTCTGTAAACACATTTCGTTTTAATAATTGAGTAATTAAACCAGATACAGCGTAAGTTATTAACCCTATAAGGGCATATTTATAGCTTTTGAAAACTGCAATTATAATATAAATGGCTAAACAACCCCAAAACTCAACAGAATAAGTTAAAATGTAAAACAAATAATTTAAAAAAGCGTATTGATATTGATTGACCCACACGTGAGCTTCATTTTTATTAAATCTAAAAAGAACAAGTGTAATTAGTAAAATAAAAACAAATTGAATACTAATAAAAGGTGTTAACTTATGTATTAATTTTTTCAAAACTTACGCTTTAAATTTTGGGCTTTTTTCTTTTACCTCTTTTAAATAACCCTTTATTTTTTGTTCGTCTTCTTTTTTAACAATCATTAAAACATCATCAGCTTCAACTACAATGTGGTC
>DQTE01000023.1 GCA_015662905.1 Crocinitomix sp.
GACCTTGTGAAGCTCACCGAAAAGGCTTGTAAAACTTGTTACTAAACACGCAAACTATGAATGGAACACCCGACCGTAGGGAACGCTATTATGATAATTTTTATTTTTTTGTGATGATTAATCTACTATTTGCATTTTTTTGAGTAGGAATGAGGCGTTCATATTTTGACATACGCCGTCTTTATATGTGTAGTCGAAGTAGAGTTGGTTGTTTTTTATTTCTGCATCAAAGTATTTATTGATAACTTGTGGTAGTTGTTTTGAAATGTTACACAAACCTAGGTCGTGAGTGGCTATTATGCCTGTGGATTTTGATTTTACTATTTTTTTTATAAATTGTTTGCTTCCTTCTTCTTTGTCTTTTGAGTTTGTTCCTTTTAAAATTTCGTCTAATATGATAAAGTAGCGGTGTTTTTGTATTTGATTGACTATAAATTTTAGTCTTTTTAGTTCTGAAAAGAAATATGACTCATTATCTAAAAGGGAATCTGAGGTGCGCATTGAACTAATAAGTTTGATTGGGTTATAGTTGAATGTTTTTGCACATACGGGTAAACCTACGTTGGCGCATACTATGTTTATGGCTACTGTTCGTAAAAATGTGCTTTTGCCTGCCATATTTGCACCTGTTATGATAATGAACTGATTTTGATCTATTTTAAAGTTGTTTGTGATTCTTTTTTGAGCTGGTATTATAAAGTGTCCTAATTGCTGTGCGTCTATAACGCCTTGATTAACTATTTTAGGGTAGGTAAAACTGTGATGGTTGTAAGCAAAATTGGCTAAACTGTTATATGCTTCAAAAAATTCTATGATTTGAAACCATTGTTGTACTTGTTGATGGTGATTCTTTATCCATTGTTCAATTTTGTACACTTGTTTGATATCCCACAGTAAATATCCGTTACCTATTACACCAAACAGCATATTGTTTCTTTGGTCTAAAGCGTTTATGTGTTTTGAAAATTCTTTTAGTTTGCTTGATGCTTTTTTTGGGCTGGTTGTTGTTATTTTTTCTTGCTTAGCTTTAAGTAATTGGGTTTTAAATGTTTTATTTTCTATGGCTACTAATAGTTTAACGTACTGACTCATTATGTTTTTAAATTCTGAGGCTTGGGCTGATAGTTTGTTTATTTTTTTTAGTTGTATTGAAGTAATACCTAAGCCTGTTAACAATAGGTAAAGCAAATATGTATGCGGAATAGTACCTATTATGTTTAGTGTAAAAATGATTAGTGTTATAGATGGATATATTAAGGCTAATTGATATAGTTTTTTTGATATAGTGGGGTTATAGTTGTTTAACCACTCAAATATGGATTTGGTAGATACTTCTGTTTCTATTAGTTTGGTATTTACAGTGAAATTTTGACGCCATTTTAATTGTTGACTCAATTCTTTTATGGCGTCTTGTTTTTGGGGGATTTCGGTAATGTGATTTTGTGTTAGTATGTGGGCTAATTGTTTTTCACTTTCTTTTCTGTTGGTTCTGTTTATGTGATGAAAGAGTGAGTTTTTTCCAAAAAGGTCTATGTCGTAACTAAAATGGTGTTGTGGGTTTTTATAGGTTTCTCCTGAATTAAAGGCTTTTAAGTTGCCTTGAAGTGCTTGTATTTCGTTTTGATTGAGTGAGATGAGGGTTTGTATGTATTTTTTTTGATTTTGAAGGTTTGAATGTTTTGATAACATTAGTAAAAAAAGGGCTATCCAAAGGGTTATTATAGTGATTACAATGCTTGGTTGTTGATAATATGTAATAACAAGGTATAGGGCTACGATAAATGTTGACAGCCTTATCATTGAGGATATGAACAGGTTTTGCTTTAGCGTTTTTAATTTGACTTTGTTGTCGGTTATTAGTTTTTGATAGGTACTCTGCATTAATTTGAGTTTGGGATTTTTGATTGTACGTTTTTAACTTACGATTTTGTATTAGGTTATGTGGGGTTTTGTTTGGCTATGATTTTCCAGAACAGTTTAGGAAAATATCTTTTAAGGTACACTGCTTTTATCTCTTTATTACCTACCAATACTGATTTTTTGTTTTTTTGTTCTGCTTTTTGAATGATTTCTGCACATTTTTGGGCGGACATTCCTGTTGCTTGATTATGGTCCATTTTACCGTGTTTTTTGCCCTGTGAATTTATTGCCGAAACCGATATTGGTGTATTTATTTTTCCTGGATAAGCTAGGGTAACGTTAATGTTGTTTTTTTTTTCTTCTAACAAAAGGCTTTCGTAAAAACCTTGTAGTGCGTGTTTGGATGCTGAATAGGCTGAACGTAAATAAAAACCAAACTTACCTGCTATGCTTGATATTACAATGATGTGTCCTGACTTTTGCTGTTGCATATATGGCAACACTGCTTTTGTTAGGGCTATATTTCCAAAATAGTTTATTTCCATTATTTTACGGTCAACCTCTAGTGGCGTTTGGCTTGCTTCTCCTCTTTGACTGATTCCACCATTATTAATTAAAATATCTATTTTTTTGAATTTATCAATAATTTGTTGAGTTATTTGTGTAAAGGTTTCATTTTGTTCAAGGTCTAACAGTTGTATGTAAGCATTATTGGGATTTGGCAATTGTTTTTTTACTTCTGTTAGTGTTTTAATGTTTCTAGCTGATAAAATGACAAAGGCTCCTAATTGATTATACCTTATGGCCAACGCTTTACCTATTCCTGAAGATGCTCCTGTTATCCAAACTAACTTTGATGTGTACATTAAAATGACAATTAAATTTGCACAAATTTAAACAAATAAACTAATGTATTTGTAAGAGATGAGCAAGCTAAACTTTTTTGCTTTTAAAATAGGCTAATAAATTAATAACAAAAAATATAAAAATTGTTATTGGCACCCAAGTTGGTATTGGCACGGGATCTCCTGTGGCGTATGAATGTAACCCTGACAAGTAAAAGTTTACACCGTAAAATGTCATTATGATTGAGGAATATCCCCAAAATGCAAATGAATTAAAAGTGAAATCTGATTTCATTCTAGGAATAAATCTAAGGTGTAAAATAATTGTATAAACAAGTACTGATGCTAATGCCCAAGTTTCTTTTGCATCCCAACCCCAATAACGTCCCCAACTTTCATTTGCCCATACTCCACCTAAAAATGTTCCTATTGTTAGCATAAATAATCCTATGGTCATAACCATTTCATTGATATATCTTAATTCTTTCTGGGTTAAACTCATTTGTTTTTTATTACTTGGTGTTTTAAAAATATCAATTATCCAATTGATTACTGCTAAAATTGCTGACAATCCTAAAAAACCGTAACTTCCTGTAATTACAGCTACGTGAATCATTAACCAATAGGATTTTAAAACTGGTACTAAAGGGGTGATTTGTGGATCCATATTGTTTAAGTGTGCTACAAATAACATTAACCAAGCTAATATACCTGTTGCCCCCAACACAATTTTTGATTGTTTGGCAAACAATAATCCTGCTAAAACTGTTACAAAACCTATGAACACTATAGCCTCATATCCGTTGCTCCAAGGTGCGTGCCCTGACAAGTACCATCTGAGCCCTAGTCCAAAACCGTGAAAACAAAACAGGATAAACATTAAAAATGTTCCGCTATAAATTAACCATTTAAAGGATTTTTTTGGTTTAAAAATTTGTAAAAACTGTAGTAACAATAAAAATAAACCTAGTAATATATAGGCATAAGAAAGATTTTTAAAGATGTTCATTTTATTATACAAAATCTCCCACTCAATTTTTTCTTTTGAGGGTAAAATTTCAGCATTTCCGACTTTATATTGGTAGGCATCTATAAGTTCAACTACTTTGTTTGCTTCTGTCCAATTTTCAGATTGTACAGAATAGATGTACCACGACAAAAGGCTATTAATCATTGTACTATCTTCTCCAGTCAAGTTTTGTAATTCTGCGGGGGCAATCCATTTATTATTTGCATCATCTATTAATGGGAATATTTTAAGATAGTATCCCATAACTACACCTAACATTACATTAAAACGTTCATCTGTTTTTATAAAATTTTTATCAAAAACGTTCTGACGACTTTTTTCTTTTGATAGTGCTTTATCTACATAGGGTTTTAATTTATAAACACTCCCATTTTGGTAAAAATCACTCATTTTAGCGCGTTTACCTTCAATTCCTAACACTTTTTTTGTTGAATCTCCACTTATATAAATGAGTGGTTGTTCAAACCAATAGTTAAAATTAGTATGCAAACCAATAAAAACTTGCGTAGCGGTTTGTCCTTTATAGCTTTCTTGTCGGCTAATTTTTTTCAATACGTTTACCGCAGTTGTTTGAACAGGTTTAAATCTTCCTTCAAAATCTTGAATAATTAACTGTTCGAATTTTTTAGCGTGTTCTTTGTTAATAGGGTTAGAATTTACTTCATTTTTTAAATGTGTTGTTTGACCATAATTTAATGAAGACAATCCTAATACAAAGGCTAAGGTAAATGATTTTAAAATTGCCTCACGCTTTTTACGTATTTCGCTGGATTTTTTGATTAAAAACCTAAAACGAGAACCAGGTAAAAATATTGACAGTACAAAACCCAGTGCCATTAATGTGTATCCGATATAGGTAATTAATGTTCCCCAAAAGTCGTGGTTAACGGATAAAATTGTACTTTCGCCTTGTGGTCCTTGATTAAAAGATGATTGAAAAAATCTGTACCCTTTATAATCTAAAACATTATTCATAAAAATTCTATAATCAAAATTATTTTTACCGTCTATCACTGTTACTTCACTAGCATAAGAGGACGGACGTTGGGTTCCGGGATAGTTTTCTAATTGGAAATCTCTCAAAAAAACAGAAAATGGCAATTGAATTATTTTAGACCCAAAAGTTAAACGGTAATTTAATTCGCCTAATGAAAATGAATTAATGGTTGGAAAGATACCTTTACCTCCTACAAGGTAAACTGTTTTTTTCTCTTCTCCATCAATTACATCTACTACCAAATTATCTACCCCCATTGGGTGATTAGTTTGAGATTCTTTTATGATTTCTACATTATTGAAAATCTTATTAAACATAAATTGCACGCCATTTACAATATATAACCTCCTAGCAACAAAGGGTTGAATACTATCTCTAACGATAACACCTTCACTTTGGTCTGACATTTGAACATAATTGATGTCATAAGGGGATTTTACAACCAAGCCCGAATCTGTAGTTATGATTTGAATTGCATCAGTATATTGATTGTTATCAAAAGATATTTTTAATTCTTTATCATCTAACACTTTTCCCTTTTGCAAATAATTGTATTTTCTACCATTCTCGCCAACTGTAACTATGTTAAGAACTGTGTAACCATCATTTACTAATTTAACTGTGTCTTTTGTATATAGTTTTGGTTTAAAATCATTATATTTAATTCTTATAGGGTTATTTTTATCTGGAAATTTAATTTCTTGTGTAAAATTGTTATTTGTATGTTCAGAGATAAGTAATGGTTTGTCGTAACTATACTGTTTTACTTTATCATCAACTTTAATAGACAAATATGTGTCTGAGCTTAGTATGTAGTTTACGGCTTTTCCTTCCGGAATTTGCATCATTCCTTCAAAACTAAAGTTTCTGGTAACCCAAGCTCCTATTATTATAATTAAAAAAGATATATGAAAAATAAAAGAACCTATTTTTTCAAGTTTATATATTTTATATTTGACAATATTAGCTATCAGACTAATAAATAATAAAAATTGAATCCATTCAAACCATTTAGAATGATAAATTACTTTTAGGGCTGTGGTAGTATCATAATAAGTTTCTACACCTGTTGCAATAGCTACTGATAAGAAAAAAGCAAACACCAATAAAGACATTAACCACATTGAAAACAACACTTTTGTAAGTCCTTTATTAAAAAAATTATTAAGGGTTAACACTAAAAAAACAAATATTCCCTTAGTGGCTAATTGAGCAAAAACAGTGAGTTCAATTTTAGTTTCTATTAGAATGGCTGCAAATGTCAGAAAAACAATAACTAATAAGTGTATATAAGATTTATTGTTTAAGTTTTTTTTCATAATAAAGTATAAAAATAGAATGCAAATTTAATCTTTATTTCACTAATAAAGCTGATAATTTTTAAATATATTTTTACTCAATTGTTAAATTCATTCCATTTGTATTGGTTATTTAATTTTTAAAATTCTATATTTGCACCCGTTATAAAATTCGCTAAGAAAAAATATATTAATTAACCAATGAGAAATAAAGGATTTTTTTGGACCATAACCATTGCTTTAATTGTTGCAACTTTGTACCAGTTATCGTTTACATGGGCGGCCAACAGTGTAGAAAAAGATGCAGAAGAAATAGCAGAAGAGAAGCTTGATTCATTAAGAAGTAACAGTATAGCTTTTCTATACGTAAATGGAGATAGTTTGTTTGTAGAAGACAAAAAAGATGAGGATAATATTAAATCTTATTTTGTTGATAATTATTTGAAAGAAGTTTCAAATGAACCAGCTCATTTTACTGGAGCAACGTATGCAGACTGTAAGCAAAAAGAAATTAGTCTTGGGTTAGATTTAAAAGGCGGAATGAGTGTTACGCTTGAAATTTCTGTTCCAGAATTAGTTCATAAACTTGCTGGTAATTCTAAAAAATCTGATTTTTATGTCCCTTATCAAAAAGCAGTTGAAATGTATAATAATGGTAAGGGAGACTTTATTGATTTATTTGTACAAGAATTTAAAAATAACAACCCAGATGCTAAATTAGCTAAATTTTTCCATAGATATAATACTGAGGATATTTCTCCAGATGCGACAGAGGAAGAAGTAGTTGAGTTTTTAAGATATAAAGCTAGCTCGGCATTAGACGGTGTTGAGACAATTATAGATAAACGTGTTAATCAATTTGGTGTTGCTCAACCAACTATTCAAAAACAGCCAGCTACCAATAGAATTTATGTAGAGTTACCTGGTATTAAAGATAAAGAGTCTGCAAGAAAAAAATTAGTAACAACCGCTAATTTAGAATTTTTTGAGACTTATGATAATGCCTATGATAACATAGGAAATATGATTTTAAGTGCCGAAAGTGCTTTGAGTAAAGAATTATATGGTGATGTTTTAGGTCAAGACAAAAAAACAGAAGAAAAAGACAGTGATTCAACTGATATTAGTATAGACTTAACTGAGGAGGTTCAAACTGAAACAGAGGAAGTATCTAGTGAGTTGTCTTTAGGAGATGTTGAAGAAAAAGACTCTTTAAAAACAGAGGAAACGGTTTCAGATTCTTTAACTGACGAACAACAAAGACA
>DQTE01000282.1 GCA_015662905.1 Crocinitomix sp.
CTCAAGGTCATCACCAACATAGTTACATGTCAAACGTTCTTTTGCTTCATTAGAAAAATCCAAGTCTTCAGCTGAAATGTTTAATTCACTCCCTGTAATTTTTAATTTTACTTGATGAGTTGTTTTGTTAGAAAATATTGACACCCTCTTTATAGAATTTAAAAATGATACTCTATCAACTGTTAAAACATTAGGGTTTTCATTTGGAATAACGGCTTCATAATTTGGGTATTTTCCGTCAATTAACCTACAAGTCAACTCTATGTCATTAAATACAAAACGTACTGTGTTTTTATTGTAAGACACCTCTATCTCCTCTTCTCCTGATAAGTTTTGTTTTAAAAGATTAAGTGGTTTTTTGGGTAAAATAAAATCACTTGATTTAGATGCTGTAGAATCTAACCTAGTGTATTTAACCAATTTGTGAGCATCTGTAGCTACAAAAATTAAGCTCTCGGGAGAAAACTGACAATAAACCCCACTCATCACGGGTCTTAAATCGTCATTTCCTGTTGCAAAAATAGTCTTATCGATGGCGCTTCCAATAATATTTCCAGATATTACCAATTTTTCAACGTTTTCCATATCTGGAGATTTTGGAAAATCATCAGGATTTTGACCAACTAACTTATATTTACCATAATCTGATGAAATTTCAATTCCAAAAGTTGATTCATCAATTTGAAAAGATAATGGCTGGTCAGAAAAATTTTTTAAAGTATCTAATAATAATTTAGCTGGTATTGCAATTCTTCCATCTTGATTTGCCTCATCTGTGTTTACCATTGTTTTCATAGTGTTTTCTAAATCAGAGGCCGATATTGTAAGCGCACCCTCATTTAATTCAAATAAAAAGTTATCTAAGATAGGTAAAGAGTTAGATGAGTTTAAAACCCCACTAATATTTTGTAAATTCTTTAATAAAGTAGAACTTGAAATAATAAAGTTCATAATTTTTGTTTTTTTTAGGTAATTAATTAATCAAGCAAATATAGGAGATATTTTACAGTTTATATCATCTAACAAATCTTTTTATTAACATTAATATTATTAATTGTTGATATCACTACTATTACCTCATAACTCTGCTAATTACTAATTTTATATGACACTTATTCAGACATTTTGTCAGTAAAAGAGGGTTTTGTTAAATTTAAAGTGACAAAAATTAGTTAAAAATGGTAAGATATTGCGGTGGCACAAAGATTGACTATTGGAGTTCAGATTAATAATAGAAAATATATAAATTATGAGCAAAATAATAGGAATTGATTTAGGAACAACAAACTCATGTGTTTCTGTAATGGAAGGAAATGAGCCTGTTGTAATTACAAATGCCGAAGGTAAAAGAACAACGCCTTCTATTGTGGCTTTTGTTGATGGGGGAGAGATTAAAGTTGGTGACCCTGCTAAAAGACAGGCAATCACAAATCCAAAACACACCATTTTCTCTATAAAGAGATTTATGGGAGAGAGTTGGGATAAAATCCAAAAAGAGATTGAAAGAGTACCTTATGAAGTTGTAAAAGGTAACAACAATATGCCAAAAGTAAAAATTGATGATAGAGAATATACGCCGCAAGAGATATCAGCAATGATTTTACAAAAAATGAAAAAAACAGCTGAGGACTACTTAGGTCAAACAGTAACAGAGGCCGTAATAACTGTACCTGCTTACTTTAATGATTCACAAAGACAAGCAACAAAAGAAGCAGGGGAAATTGCTGGATTAACAGTAAAAAGAATTATCAATGAGCCAACTGCTGCTGCTTTAGCCTACGGGTTGGATAAAAAACATATTGATCAAAAAATAGTTGTTTTTGACTTTGGTGGAGGAACACATGATGTGTCTATTCTTGAATTAGGAGATGGTGTATTTGAGGTTTTGGCAACAGATGGTGATACTCACCTAGGAGGTGATGATGTTGATGACAGAATTATCAATTGGTTGGCTGATGAGTTTCAAAAAGATGAAGGATTAGACTTAAGAAAAGACCCTATGGCTTTACAAAGATTAAAAGAAGCTGCTGAAAAAGCCAAAATTGAGTTATCATCCTCAACAGAAACTGAAATAAATTTACCTTACATTATGCCTGTTGACGGAGTGCCAAAACACTTAGTTAAAAAACTATCAAGAGCTAAATTTGAGGCATTAATAGACGATTTAATCAAACGCACAATTGAACCATGTAAATCTGCTCTAAAAGCTGCTGATTTATCTGTTAGCGATATTAACGAAATCATTTTGGTTGGTGGTTCGACAAGAATACCAGCTATTCAAGAAGCAGTAAAAAAATTCTTTGGTAAAGAACCATCTAAAGGTGTAAACCCTGATGAAGTTGTTGCAATTGGCGCTGCAATTCAAGGGGGAGTGTTAACCGGAGAAGTAAAAGATGTTTTATTGTTAGATGTTACCCCTCTATCTTTAGGGATTGAAACTATGGGAGGTGTCATGACTAAATTAATTGAAGCTAACACTACCATCCCTACCAAAAAATCTGAAACATTCTCAACAGCCTCTGACAACCAACCTGCAGTAGATATTCACGTATTACAGGGTGAACGTCCTATGGCGGCCGACAATAAATCATTAGGAAGGTTTCAATTAACTGACATACCACCAGCACCAAGAGGTGTACCTCAAATTGAAGTTACTTTTGATATTGATGCTAACGGTATTATGCATATTTCTGCTAAAGACAAGGCTACGGGTAAAGAACAATCAATTAAAATTGAAGCTTCATCTGGGTTGAGTGAAGAAGAAATTGCAAGAATGAAAGCAGAAGCAGAGGCAAATGCAGAGGCAGATAAAAAGAAAAAAGAAGAAATAGACAAACTCAATGCTGCAGACGGATTAATTTTTCAAGTTGAAAAACAATTAAAAGATAATGGAGATAAAATGTCGGCAGATAAGAAGGCTGAGGTAGAAACTGCTTTAGCTGAATTGAAAAAAGCACACGAAAACAAGGATTTTGGAGTGTTAGATAGTGCTAGCGAAAAATTAAATACAGCTTTTCAAGCAGCAGCGGCAGAAATGCATCAACAAGCTAATGCTGGAGAACAAGCAACTGAAAACACAACAGAAGAAAATTCTACAGAAAATGCTGAAGCTGAGGATGTAGATTTTGAGGAGGTTGACTAACTTTATTTTTATTTACCTAAAATACGTAAAAGTATTTTAGGTAAATAATTTCTTAAAAATTATTTGTAATTTAAAGTTTCTTATTACTTTAGTAGCCGTTAACTTATAAAAACATAATAAAAATGAGTAAATTTCAAGAGTGTGTGGACACATACAAAGCAGAGTTTAAAAAATTAGGTGTTAATTTTGATGAAGATTTATTAGTAAAAGTAGCTAAAGGATGTGGTCCTTCCATTTATAATAGAGATGCTGCAACAGTAGCTGGTTCTGATGAAAAAGAATTAGAAACTGTAAAAAAGAATTTTCTAATCAAAAAATTAGGTTTGTCTGATAATGATGATTTAGACGGAGCTATTAAAGAAGTAATTGAAACTTTTGGTTCTTCAAACAGAAACAAATATAGAGCTATGTTCTATTATATGTTAACTGAAAAGTTTGGAAAACAAGATGTTTACAAATAATATTTCATTAACTAAAAACAAAAGGGAGAGCAATTTTGCTCTCCCTTTTGTTTTATTTTAGTCTTTCTCTTATTATTCACAGGCCTTATAAAGTAATATTGGTTTGTTAGCTTTTAAGGCAATTTTTTTGGTTACACTTCTATGTAATAACCCTTCAATAAAACCATAATCTTTTCTTATCATAACTAACAAATCTGTTGCTGTTTTATCTATATATTCTAAAATTCCATCCACTACAGATTTATTTTCAATAATGTTAATACTGTAAGAGACATTTTCTAATTTTTTACCAATTCTTTCCTTTATTGGGGTTATATCAATTATAGATGCATCTTCAACTATTGTAATTATATTCAATTTAGAATCAGACATTGATGTTATTTCTTTTAAAGGTAAAAAGGGACAATCATTTTTACTATGCAAAAGATTTGAAGCAAAAGTAATCGTTTCCCATTTAGAATATTTTAACTCTTTTGGAACAACCAAAATAGGTTGTTTAACATTTTTAATAACGTCAGTTGTATTTGAACCAAAAATTTTACTGGTTATATTTGATGCTCCTGCTGTTCCCATCACAATTAAATCAATATCATAACTTAGTGTTGCTTTTTTTATTGCTTCAGTAAGTGTTCCATAAGATGAATAGGCTGTAAACTTTAATTTTGGGTAAAGTCCTTTCATCTCTTTAATTAATTTTTCTAAATCATTTTTTGAATCTTCTTCTAAAATATCAATAAAATTTATCATCACGTTAGCGGTAGATGATGGTGCCTGATAAGAGTTAAGCAAAACAATTTCAGTTTTTATTTGAGTTGCTAAATTACAAGCATATATTAACGCCTGTTTTGCATTGTGAGAAAAATCAGTTGGAACTAAGAACAGTTTCATTGTTTATTATTATTTTATATTTGAACAAAGCCAAATATAAAATAATAATGTTTCACAAAACAACAATTATGTCAATATATTTCCTGATATAAATCATTTTTAATGAAAAGCAATGCTAATTTACAATGAATTAGAAATGTCTAAAAAATAGGTTTATGAAAGTGATCATTTAGATTTTCCTTCTATCACCATTACAAACTCTCCCTTAGGGGGTTTGTTTTCAAAATGACTTATTAATTCGGGGATTGTTCCTCTTAAAGTTTCCTCAAATTTTTTAGAAATTTCTCTTGATACAGATACCCTTCGGTTTTCGCCCATAAAGTTTAAAAACAAATTTAATGTTTTAAGTATTCTATGAGGTGATTCGTATAAAATTGTTGTTTTAGATTCTTCTGCTATTTGTTTTGCAATAGTTTGACGCCCTTTTTTATGAGGCATAAAGCCTATGTATTGAAATTTTTCGCAAGGAAAACCTGAATTTACTATAGCAGGCACAAAAGCAGTGGCACCGGGTAAACAATCAACCTCTATATTAGCATCAATGCAAGCTCTTGTAATAAAGAAACCGGGGTCGGAAATGGCTGGCGTGCCAGCATCAGACACTACGGCATAGGTCATTCCGTTAAGGATTTCATCAACTATCCGTTGTGTAGTTTTATGTTCATTATGTTGATGATGAGATATAAGTTTGTTATCAATATCAAAGTGTTTAAGAAGTTTTGAAGTTACGCGAGTATCTTCTGCCAAAATTGCATCTACTTCTTTTAATACTCTTATGGCTCTTAGGGTAATGTCTTCTAAATTACCTATTGGTGTTGGTACAATATATAACTTACCCATTACTCAAATTTTACTTCAAACAATTTTGACCACAATTTACCTGTTATATATGTTTTTTGTGTTAATGAGTTATAGGCAATGCCATTTAAAACATCACCAAAATTTCGACCTTTATTTTCGGCATTGGCACAGTCAATATAACTTAACACTTTTCCTGTGGTTGTATCAATTTCTACTAAATAATTGTGTGTATAAACATTTGCATATAAATATCCGTTTATCAGCTCTATTTCGTTGAGTTGGGGTATATCAGATTGGGCCTCAAAAGCATAAATTCTTTTTTCAATTTCAAAGGTTTTTGGATTTCTCCATACAATTTCTGATGAGCCATTTGTCATAATAATTGATTTACCATTATTACACAACCCCCAACCTTCTCCCTCATAGGTAAACTCACCAATTGGGTTAAAATCCATATCATACAGAAAACATTTACCCGCTTGCCAAGTTAATTGATAAATGGTGTCGTTTAGAATTGTTATACCTTCTCCAAAATATTGTGCATCTAATTCTTTTTGTTTTAAAATTTCTCCTGTTGTCAAATCTATTTCTGCAATTAAAGAACGTCCTCTCTGTCCTGTTGATTCATAAAGTTTGCCTTTATAAAATTCCAATCCTTGCGTATAGGAGGTGGCATTATGCGCATACTCTTCAATAATTGATGTCATTTTTTGAGAAGGAGTAATATCAGAAAAGAAGATTAATCTGCGATTATCTCTGTGTAAACTACCATTTTTATCTTTATATTCTATGTATATACTTACCCAACCTACCTTACCATTCTTTGTATCAACACTTATGGTTTGATTTTTTAGAGGAAGGTTTTTAGCATACAAAGTATCATCAACAAATAGATTAATTTGATTCGCTTTTAAAGATTCTTCCGCTTTTAATTCAACCTTTACAAGTTCTCCAACTACATACTCCGTATCAAACCCTGGACTAACAATTTTAATTGGTATTCTTGCTTTTCTTTTAGAAGTATTTTCTTCATCACTTGATGTATTACAAGAAAAAAGAATTGCTAAAAATAAGAGCGGTAATATCTGTCTAAACATCATCATTCTTTAATTTGTTTGGCAATAGTTCTCGAGTGAATAGAATCGTGAGAAGCATTGTAAATACATTTGCCATTTTTAATAATTAGCACTTGCGGTGATTGATGAATCACTCCAAACATTTCAGCTATTTGATTAGAAACATCTCTATGTTTTAGTAAATCTAAGTAATAACATTTTAATTGTTCTGACGGTAAATCCCAACTAGTATCCAAATGACTTTTTGCCATAATACTAACAGAACACCTTGTACTGTGCTTGTAAATTAAAACAGGCTTTGTTTTACTTTCTTCAACAATTTTATTTAATTGTTCTGGGGTTGTTAATTCTACCCAATTAACTTTACTGTTTTTATGTTTAGGTTTTTCACCTTTGTTAAAATTGAACCATCCCATTTAGTATGCTGATTTAAATTGTTTTAAAAATCTTATGTCATTTTCAGAATATAGCCGTAAATCGCCTACTCTAAATTTTAGTTGAGCAATTCGCTCAATACCCATTCCGAATGCAAACCCAGAATATTTATCAGGGTCTATGTTTGCAGATTTTAAAACATTTGGGTCAACCATTCCGCATCCTAAAATTTCTAACCATCCTGTATATTTACAAACATTACATCCTTTAGCGTTACATATTGTACAAGATACATCTACCTCAGCTGAGGGCTCTGTAAATGGAAAATAAGAAGGGCGTAACCTTATATTTGCTTTTTCCCCAAACATTTCTCTTGCAAAATAAAGTAGAGTTTGCTTTAAATCGGCAAAAGATACATCAGTGTCAATATAAAGTCCTTCTACTTGATGAAAAAAGCAATGAGCTCTTGCAGAAATAGCCTCATTTCTATACACTCTACCAGGAGATATAGTTCTTATTGGCGGTGTAGAATTTTCCATCACTCTAACTTGAACTGAGGAGGTGTGTGTTCTTAGTGCAATTTCATTTGTTCTGTCACCATCATCTGACTTTTCTATAAAAAATGTGTCCTGCATATCTCTTGCCGGATGTTCTGGCGGAAAATTAAGTGCAGAAAAATTGTGCCAATCATCCTCAACCTCTGGTCCTTCAGACACCACAAAACCAATACGTTTAAAAATATCTATAATTTCGTTTTTAACAATAGCTAATGGGTGTCTTGCCCCCAAACTAATCTCCTCAGCTGGTCTTGAAAAATCAATTTGCTTTTTATTTGAGGACTGACTAATTGTACCAACGGCTTGTTTTAAAAATAAAAACTTTTCTTCAGCAAAACTTTTAAGCCCATTTATCAATTGACCAAATTCTTTTTTAGACTCGAGAGGAACCGCTTTAAGTTCTTTATACAAATCTTTTATCTGATTTTTTGAACCAATAAATTTAATTCTGAATACTTCAACGTCTTCTACCGTTTTTGCCTTAAAGTCTTCAATTTGTTGTTTTAATTCTTGTATTTTTTCCTTTAATTCCATTTAATTGTAACTTTTCAAAGGTGATAATTGTTATAATTATACAACCTTTTTACTATTTTAGCCGTATATTTGTAAAATACGTTGCTTATATAAAAAGCGAAATTACTTAAAAATTAGATTATATGAACAGATTATTTGCTAAAATTGGGATTTTTTCATTGTTACTTGGTTTCTTGGCTATAGGTACTTTTTCTTGTAGAAAGGAAGGGCCAACTATTGCGATAATAACTGTTGTTGATACGGCAGGACTTAGATTTCCAAATGCAATGGTAAGACTTTACCCTACTCCAACTACAAACCCACACCCAGGAATTATTATTGACGACACCTTATACACAGATGAACAAGGAGAAGCTGTTTTTGACTACACTGATATGTATAATTTAGGGCAGGCAGGATTTGCTGTTTTAGATATTGAGGTAAGATCGGGAGATACTTTGTATGGGGAAGGAATTATTAAAGTAGAAGCAGAAGCAACATCAGAGGAAACTGTTATTTTACAACCTTAAAATGAAGTTGTTTAAGCTGTGTCTATTGTTTTATATAGTTATACCTTAAATCCGCAAGGATCTTCTACTGCAAAGCCGAACTGCACGCCATTATTGAGGATGCCTGCCTGCCGACAAAGGCAGACCTGTTTTTCGATACTCACCACCTGTCTGCGTTTATACAGACAGATAACAAGGCTAACCGTTGTATAGGGTACTTAAAAAATGTCAACTATATTTGTTGATTTAAGCGTTTTTTGTTGTTTTTAATAACTAAATAACCACGTTTGTACCAACACATAAAAAACTTGTACTTATCTAATTCAGCTAAGTGCCCTCAAAAA
>DQTE01000230.1 GCA_015662905.1 Crocinitomix sp.
AAAAACACACCAATAACGTTTAGGATAATAGCTACTACGTTTAAAATCAAAGATCTACCTGCTAAATCTATTCTATTTTCTCTTAATCTCATATTTTTGAATTTTGAATTGTATAAATTTAAAAAAATATAACTTTTATGTAAAAAGATTAACAATTAAGTAACACTTTTATTTTCATCTATTAAAATTAAGGCAAAAACAGCATAATTTAGCATATCCAAATAATTAGCGTCAACACCTTCAGATATAAGTGTTTTTCCTTTGTTATCTTCAATTTGTTTGGTCCTTAAAATTTTCATCATAATCAAATCAGTTAAAGAGGAAATTCTCATATCTCTCCATGCTTCTCCGTAATCATGGTTCTTTTTTAGCATAAGTTCAAAAGCTTGGTTTGCTTTTTCATCATACTTAACTATAGCCCCTGTAACATCCATCTCTCCATCTCCATCATGACCTAAATCCAATTGAATTAATCCCATTATGCAATAATTTACAATGGCCATAAATTCACCATCAATACTCTCCCCTACTTTGTTTTGACCTGTTTCTTGAATGGTTCTTATTCTATTGGCTTTTATAAAAATTTGATCGGTTAAAGAACTGATTCGTAAAATTCGCCAAGAAGTACCATAATCTCGTGCTTTTTTTTCAAATATAGAACGGCATTTCTCTATAACTTGTTTATATTGGTCGGCAGTTTGCTGCATTAGTTTATAATGTATAATTATTTAGCCGTGAAAGATACAATTTTTAAATCAAATATCACCCTTAATTGTAAAGGAAAATTGATAGAATTTGATACGCCTATTATTATGGGAATTGTCAACACAACACCTGATAGTTTTTATAAAGGTAGCAGGAACAAAAGTATTGAGGACGCTTTAGAAATAACTAAACAATTTGTTAAACAAGAAGTTGATATTATTGACGTTGGTGGTTATTCATCTAGACCAGGTGCTCAAGAAATAAACGAATTAGAGGAATTAAACAGAGTTATTCCTGTGATAAAAGCAATAAAACATCATTTTCCTGACCTTATTATTTCTATTGATACTTTTAGACCTAAGGTAGCAAGGTTAGCGTTGATAGAAGATGCTGATATTATTAACGATATTAGTGGTGGGCAGTTTGACACTTCTATTTTTAAGGTTGCTTCAGAATTTTCTGCGCCATACATTATGATGCACATGAGAGGAACTCCAAAAAATATGCAAAGCAAAACTCAGTATAAACATTTAATTAAAACATTAATTTTATTTTTCTCAAAACAAATTAAAATGGCACAAAATTTTGGGGTTAAAGACATTATAGTAGATCCAGGGTTAGGGTTTAGTAAAACTCTTGAACAAAATTATGATATCATTAAACATTTAGATTTATTTAATGTGCTTGACAAACCAATTTTAGTAGGTGCTTCAAGAAAGTCTATGCTTTATAAATTTTTAGATATAACACCTGATGAATCTTTAAACGCTACAAGTATTATCAACACTATAGCATTAACGAATGGCGCCCACATTTTGAGGGTTCATGACGTGAGAGAAGCCATGGAATTAAAAAAAATTTTTACGTTTTTAAATCGTACAATTGAGTAGCTAAAAAACTCTGCTATTCAACATTGTACACATAAACTTTTATTCTAAGCTTAATGGGATTTTTTTTAGCGTTTGAGTAAATATAAATAACTCTATCTTGGTAGCCGTATTTACCATTGGTGTCAAACGTTATAGTAATTTGACTCTCTTGCTTGGGTAAAATAGGTGCTTTAGAAAAAATAGCTTTGGTACAAGAACAAGCTACTTTAAAGCTTGATATGACAAGAGGTGTTGTCCCTGTATTTTTAAATTTAAACGTATGAGAAAGTTGTTCACCTTGTTTTGTATCAGGGAATTTAAAGGTTGTTCGTTCTAAAAAAGAAAAAACCGCTTCTGCCCTGAGGGGTGAAGCGGTTGAAATTGCTATTATGATCGCAAAAAATAGCTTCATTTAATCTTAAGGATTTGTTGGTGTTCCTGTATTAACTGGTGCAGAACCAGTTGGTTTAGCTTTAACCGTACCTTTGATTCTAACAATTTTTCTAGGCTCGTTTGAAGCATTAGATGTAATTGTTACCGATTTGTTGATAGGTCCTACTCTTTTCGTATCATACTTAACAGTAATTGTTGCTGATGCACCTGGTGCAATCGGCTCCTTTGGACAAGTTGGTACAGTACATCCACAAGATCCTTTACACATTGAAATAATTAACGGTTGGTTACCTGTATTTGTAATTGTAAATGTACAAGTTCCATCACCGCCTTGCTCAATAGTTCCGTAATCATGAACGTCTTTATCTACTTTAATTTGAGGACCATCAGTTACTACTGCTGCACCACCATTATCTTGCGCCATTACTGACATATTGACACCTAACAAGGCAACTACTACTAATGTTAAATTTAAAATTACTTTTTTCATAATGTTTATTTTTTTATTTTGTTGATTTTTACTACGGCAAATATAACACCAAAGTTATACTCTCAAAAAAAATTAACAATTCATTAACAAATTTATTTAAACGGGCTAAAAAAATAAATTTTGATAAAGTTGTTTTTGCAGGTTGCATATAGCAATTGAAAAAAAAATATAATTAATCGTTTTTTTTCAACTATTTATCTTATCTTTATACTCGTACGACGAGTTTAATTTTTTGTTTTAGTTTACTAAAAATATATTATATAATTTCGTGTTAACAAACTAAATTTTTTTAGATTTTTTATACCGGTATGAACACAGCAGTTAAAGAAAATATCCATCAGTCATTAAAAAAATATTTTGGGTTTGATGGTTTTAAAGGAGAACAAGATAAAATTATAGAGAACGTATTAAGTGGGAACAACACTTTTGTGATTATGCCAACAGGTGGTGGAAAATCACTATGTTATCAATTACCTGCTTTAATGTCTAATGGCACTGCAATAATAGTTTCTCCGCTCATTGCCCTAATGAAAAATCAAGTAGATGCTATACGCCATGTGAGTGATGATGATGATGTGGCTCATTTTTTAAACTCATCATTAAATAAAACTGAAATTAAACATGTTAAATCTGCTGTTACCGAAGGAAAAACTAAATTACTCTATGTTGCTCCTGAATCTTTAACCAAAGCTGAAAATATTGAGTTTTTAACTTCAGTAAAAATTTCATTTTTCGCCATAGATGAAGCGCATTGTATATCAGAATGGGGGCACGATTTTAGACCTGAATACAGACGTTTAAGAGAGATTTTTGAAGCGATTAGTGATGTCCCTATTATTGCACTAACTGCTACTGCTACACCTAAAGTGCAATATGACATTCAAAAGAATTTGAATATGTTAGATGCTAAAATTTTTAAAGCATCATTTAACAGAGAAAATCTATTTTATGAGGTTGTGCCTAAAAAAGAGGTTGAGAAACAAATTATACGTTTTATAAAGAGTAAAGGGGAAAAATCTGGTATTATATATTGTTTGAGTAGAAAAAAGGTAGAGCAAATTGCTGAAATATTAAAAGTAAATGGCATTAATGCGCTTCCTTATCACGCAGGATTAGATGCTACTACAAGGGCAAGACATCAAGATTTATTTTTGATGGAAGAAGCCAGCGTTATAGTTGCAACTATTGCTTTTGGAATGGGAATTGACAAGCCAGATGTTAGATTTGTTATTCATCATGATATGCCAAAAAGTTTAGAGTCTTACTACCAAGAGACTGGTAGAGCAGGAAGAGATGGAGGAGAGGGACATTGTTTGACTTTTTATGATTACAAGGACATTGAAAAGTTAGAGAAATTTTTACACGGTAAACCAATTGCCGAACAAGAAATTGGTAAACAATTACTACACGAAACTGTTTCTTATGCCGAAACTTCAGTGTGTAGGCGTAGATATATACTACATTATTTTGGGGAAGAGTTTGACGAAAGTAATTGTAATGACCAATGTGACAACTGTAAAAATCCAAGAGAGAAATTTGAAGGTAAAGACCAAGTTCATTTATTTTTAAGTGCTGTTGAATCTTTAAAAGAAGTTCAAAAAGCAAAATATATTGCCAATTTTTTAACAGGGATAAAATCTACAGAAATATTAAGTTATAAACACGATAAACTACCTTTATTTGCAAAAGGAAAAGACCACGATTTAAAGTTTTGGAAAGCGGTTTCAAGGCAATGTTTAGTTGCTGGGCTTTTATCTAAAGAAATTGAAAGTTATGGCAATTTAAAACTTACAGATAAAGGTCGTGAATTTATAAAAAAACCCGTATCTTTTACCTTATTAAAAGAGCATGACTATACAATTTCTGATGGAGATGACGTTGTAACTTCTACTAAAGGTGGTAGTGCGGGTGATGAAACATTATATAAAATGCTCGTTGACCTAAGAAAAGATATTTCAAAAGATAAAAACATCCCCCCTTTTGTAATTTTTCAAGAGCCATCTTTACAAGATATGGCTATACAGTACCCGATAACATTGGAGGAGTTGACGAATATACAAGGAGTTGGACAAGGAAAAGCAAAACGCTATGGTAAACCTTTTATAGAATTAATTGCTGATTATGTTGAGGAAAATGACATTGTAAGAGCACAAGATTTTGTTGTAAAATCTGTTGTCAATAAATCTGGTTTAAAGGTTCATATTATTATAAATGTTGACAAAAAAATGCCTTTAGATGCCATTGCAAAATCTCACGGTAAAACTGTTGAAGAAATTATAGAAGAAATTGAAGCTATTGTTGCGTCAGGTACAAAAATGAATATTGATTATTACATTAATGAAGTACTTGATGAAGATGAACAACAAGAAATTTATGATTACTTTTTAGAATCTGAAACAGATGATTTAACTGAGGCTTACAATGAATTTGACGGTGATTATGATGAAGAATTACTAAGATTAATGCGTATAAAATTTATGAGTGAGGTGGCAAATTAAAACACTCTTTTAACTTGTTTATCATTGATGTTATGTATTTATAGCAATGCCTATTTAGAGAAGGAGATGTTTTGATGGGCTAAAATAGGTGAGACTATTTCCCTACATACCTTTTTAAATCTGCTAATAACCCGTTAGCATCTTTATAACCTACGATTTTTCCTAATTTGGTTTCTTTTTTACTCAACACTACAAAAGAGGGGAAACTCATTTGGGCATCAAGCAGGCTAACAGCTAATGTATTGTACCCTCTTTTACCATAAGATTTCCATTCATAAAGTTTATCTTTATAAGGTATTGGGGCTTTAGATTCTGCATCCATTTTTACCGCATAAAAATGTGTATTCATGTATTTAATTACCTCTGGGTTTACAAAAGTGGTAGCATCCATTTTTTTGCACCATCCACACCAATTGGTATAAATGTCTATAAAAATAAATTTTTTATTAGATTTATTTTTTTCAATAGCGGTTTCAAAATCTAACCAATTAATTTTAGAATTATCTATAATATCTTTAACCTCTTCTTTTTGTTGTACTTCTATCGTAGTTGTGTTTTGTTGTTTTTCTTCGGTAATTTTTTTTGAACTACCACAACTTACTACAAAAAGAATAATTACTATTTGTTTAATATATGTTTTAATCATTTTTAATCCTCTTTATCTAAAATCAATTTTTATAAGTTATCTAACGTAAATTTAAGCATTTTATTAAAAAGATGTAACCTTGTATATCCGCCGTAAATTCCGTGATTTTTATTGGTATAAATTACCATATCAAAATCAATATTTTTTTCAACTAAGGCTTTTGTCATTTCTAATGTGTTTTGTACATGCACATTGTCATCACCACTCCCATGAATAATTAAATACTTTCCTTTCATTTTTTCTACGTGATTTATTGGTGAGTTATCATCATAACCATTTGGATTTTCTTGTGGTGTTCTCATAAAACGTTCTGTATAAATGTTATCATACCAACGCCAATTTGTAACTGGCGCTACGGATATTCCCATTTTAAATATGTCAGCTCCTTTAGTCATGCATAAAGCGGCCATGTAACCACCATAAGACCATCCTTGAACCCCTATTCTATTTTCATCTACAAAATCCCACTTTGCTACTTGCTTTGCCACAGCAATCATATCTTCAGTCTCTAGCTTACCTAGTTGTAGATAGGTTGAATTTTTAAATTTTGTTCCTCTGTACATTGTACCTCTTGTATCAACACTAATCACAATGTATCCATTTTGGGCTAATAATTGGTGATATAAATAATTGCTTCCGTCCCAGCTATCTGCTACGGTATTGTGTCCTGGTCCGTTATATATATTAAAATAAACGGGGTATTTTTTTGAGGCGTCAAAATTTACAGGTTTAATTATCCAAGCGTTTAATTCATATTCTACACCCTTAATTGTAATAAACTCTTTTGTTGACAGTTCATATTCTTTTAGTTTTTTAATCAATTTTTGATTGTCTTTCAACACTTCAAGCTGTTTACCCTTTGCATTATGAACAGTTATTAAATATGGTCTGTTAGCATTGGTATAATAATTAATGTAGTATTTCATTCCTGTTGAAAAACTAGCATCATTATCGCCTTTAAGTTGAGATAATTTTTGTGTTTTTTTTCCTTTTAAATCTATTACATATAATGATTTATAAATTGCTCCTTCTTGAGCAGAAATGTAATAGATTAAGCCATTATTTTCATTTATTCCTTTAAGTTCTACAACGTCCCACTTACCTTTTGTTAGTTGAATTTCTGTGCCATCAAATCCAATTTTATAAATATGCTTAAAACCGTCTTTTTCTGATGTCCTTAAAAAGGACTTTCCATCCTTTAAAAAAATTAAATCATTATCTACCTCAACATAGGTATCTGATAGGTCAGTATAAATGATTTTTGTATTGTTTGGCGGAACTTGACTTTCATCAATAAGTATATATTCTAATTTATTTTGATGTCTATTCATTCCTAATACGCATAACTGATTGTCATTTGTCCATTTCATTCTTGGGAAATACTCATAATTTTTTCCTGTTTTTAATACTGATTGTGCTTTGTTGTTTTCAATTTTATAAATATTTACACTAATTTTAGAATTGGGCTCTCCTGCTTTTGGATATTTGAATGTATATGGTGAGGGATAAGTTTTACCATAATAGTAATCCATAGTAAATTCGGGTACATCTTTTTCGTTAAATTGGTAAAAAGCTATTTTTTTGCTATCTCCTGACCAATAAAATCCTTTTGTAAGGGAAAATTCCTCTTCGTACACCCAGTCTGTAGCACCATTAATAATTTCGTTTATTTTTCCATTGTTGGTTACGGCAATTATATCCTTTGACACTAAATCTTTATAATACAAATTATTTTGCATCACAAAAGCAACTTTAGTTCCGTCAGGTGAAAAATCGGCTAAACTTTGAGGGGTATCTTTGTCAACCAACTTAGTTACTTTTTTACTTTTAATATCAACAATAAAGTATTGAGCTGTAAAGCTTCTACGATAAATGTAATTTACATTTGTTGCTATTAACAATTTGGTTTCATCTGCATTAAAAAAATAGTCATCAATAGATAATGGTTCTTTGTTATAAATTAATTCTGTACCGTCAACAATTGTAGCTACTGGTTTGCCAAACTTTTTGTAAGAATATTTTATAATTTTATTGTTTTCTAATACGGTAAAGTGTTCACCATCATTCATAGAATTGACTGAATAGACATATTCTGTAGAAAAGTCTCTACTTGCCCAAATTAATTGGTTACTTAATTTTTTTTGAGCGACTATTTGAAGGGATATAAAAATAAATAGAACTGAGAATACTTTTTTGTACATTTTATCGTTTTTTAATTTGGTACGAATATATCAATTTTTTTGCCAGTTTTTGATGAATTAATACTATTTTGAATAAAAATGATTACCTTGTAAGCCGAATTTTTATTATTACCTTAAATCCGCAAGTATGTTCGTAGCGAAAAGTCAAAATATACGTTAGTATTGGTGTAGCGCAGGTTTGAGACACGCAAACATAGCATTAGT
>DQTE01000236.1 GCA_015662905.1 Crocinitomix sp.
AAGAAAAATAAAACCATTAACAAGTTTAAAAAACATTTCTCTACTTGACATAAATAAAATGAAAAATAATAAAACACCACAAATAGGATTAGCAGGGTTAAAAACTTATTTTAAAGACGATTTAATAGCTGGATTTAGTGTTTCACTTATTGCACTTCCTTTATGTTTAGGGATAGCCTTAGCGTCAGGTGTTCCACCTTTAGCAGGTGTTGTCACAGCAATAGTTGGGGGTATAGTTTCTTCAAGAATTTCAGGTACGTATGTAACCATCAGTGGTCCTGCAGCGGGGTTAATAGTTATCACTCTTGCCGCTACAGAAACCATGGGTGGAGCTGGAATTGATAACAACTTTGTTGGTTATCCCCATGCTTTGGGAGCAATTATTATTGGTGGAATATTCATGATGTTGTTTGGGTTGTTAAAAGTTGGTAAGGTGGGAGATTATTTCCCAAGTGCTACTGTACAAGGTATGTTAGCAGCTATAGGAGTTATTATCATCATCAAACAGTTTTTCCCTGCCATAGGCGCAAAAGGCCCCAAGGGAGAGATTTTGGAAGTAGCTTCCGAAATACCACATTATTTAATAAATAATTTGAACATCAATGCAGTTATAATTTCGCTGATAACGTTAGCAACTTTGATTATTCATCCATTTATCAAAAATAAATTCATCAGATTAATCCCTGCACCAATGTGGGTGCTAATTTTTACAATTCCACTATCGTATTTCATAGGTCACGATAAATTAAGTATGGTAAATCTTGATGGTGGCCTTTTAAATGGAGGCGGATTAAAATGGCCATCTTTTGAAAAGATTGGAGAGTCAGCGTTTTGGATCGCTGTAACAGGATTTGCCTTAGTGTCGGCCATTGAAACTCTATTAAGTGCTAAAGCTGTTGATGGTCTAGATCCTTATCAAAGAAAATCAGATTTAGATAAAGATTTAATCTCAATGGGAGTAGGCTCATCAATAGCCGCAACTTTAGGGGGATTACCAATGATATCTGAAATAGTACGTTCTTCAGCAAATATTAATAATGGCGCAAAAACCCAATGGTCAAATTTTTTTCACGGGCTATTTCTATTAATTTATGTCCTTATTGGAGTAACGATTATAGAAATGATTCCTGTGGCTGCTTTGGCTGCAATGCTTGTATTTACAGGTTTTAGATTAGCTTCACCCAAAAAATTTAAACTACTTTATAATATAGGATTGACTGAACTGCTAACATTTATAATAACTATACTAGCTGTTTTATCCACAGACTTACTCATTGGAATTGCGATTGGCATTTTATTCAAATATGTATTGTTATTATTCAAAGAAACAAAAATCAATGAATTTTTTAAATCACACATAGATACTGAGTATAAAGGAAATGTTATTATTATCCATTTAAAAGGCTCCCAAATTTTTTCCAATTATTTATCGTTAAAAAAGAATTTAGATAATAGTCTAAAGAAATATGATGAACTTATCATTGATTTTTCACAAGTTAGTTATGTAGATTACACTGTAATGGAACATATAAAGGTGTATGCTAGACAGGTAAAGCTAAATGGGAAAAATGTATCTATAAAAAACATAGAAAGTTTGCGACCTTTGTCAAAACACCCTTTAGCCGCTAGAGAACGTAATAATAAAACTACTCAAAAATTTACTTAAAAATCAATTAACCTCAAATAAACACAAATGACGCCAAAACACGATAAAAAATTATTTCTACTAGATGCTTATGCATTGATATACAGAGCATACTACGCATTTATAAAAAATCCAAGGTTAAATAGTAAAGGACAAAACACGTCAGCGGCTTTTGGTTTTACCAATGCCCTACTTGACATTTTAAAAAAAGAGAAACCTCAACACATTGCTGTTGTTTTTGATGCCCCTGAGCAAACCAATAGACAAGCTGATTTTACAGACTACAAAGCCAATAGAGAAAAAATGCCAGAGGATATTCAATCTATGATTGAACCTATTAAAGAAATTATTGAAGCATTTAACATTCCAATATTAATTAAATCAGGCTATGAGGCTGATGATATTATTGGCACCATTGCAAAACAAGCAGAACAAAAGGGTTATATTACTTATATGATGACGCCTGATAAAGATTTTGCTCAATTAGTTAGCGACCATATTTTTATGTATAAACCTGCTCGTGGTGGTAAACCTGCTGAAATTTGGGGAGTACCTGAAGTTTTAGAAAAGTTTGAAGTAGAACGTCCAGAGCAAGTTATTGATATTTTAGGACTTTGGGGTGATGCCGTTGATAATATCCCTGGTATTCCAGGAATAGGTGAAAAAACAGCTAAAAAACTAATAAAAAAATATGGTTCAATAGAAAATTTAATAGCACACGCTGATGAATTAAAAGGCAAACAAAAAGAAAACGTTATTAATTTTGCCGAGCAAGGGTTGATGAGTAAAATGTTGGCTACCATTATTACAGATGTTCCAATTGAATTTGATGAAAAATCGCTTGAAGTTGAAGCGCCAGACCCTGAAAAAATAAAAAAAATTTTCACTAAACTTGAATTTAAAAATTTAGCGCGTAGAGTACTGGGAGAAGAAATTATAATTCCACAACAAACTTCTAACGGACAATTAGATTTATTTGGACAGCCAGAGGCTATGCCTACAAGTCAAAAGGTTAGCACGTCCAAAACTGAAACTGCAGATGACAATAAATTAATTCGCACCATTGCTGATGTTTCCGTAGATTATCAATTGGTTATAACCCCTGAAAAACGCAAGCAAGTTTTAGACTTACTATTACAACAAAAACAAGTGTGTTTTGATACCGAAACTACTGGTTTAGATTCACTTCAAGCTGATATTGTAGGTTTATCTTTTAGTTATAAAGAAAAAACTGCATTCTATATTGCTATAAAACCTGGTGAGGAAAAACAAATCTTAAACGAATTTGTTCCCTTTTTCGAAAATGAATCAATTGAAAAAATAGCACACAACATCAAATATGATTTAAAAGTTATTCATAAGTATGGTATAACTGTTAAAGGACCTATGTTTGATACTATGATTGCTCACTACCTATATAATCCAGAAGGCAAGCATAATATGGATTATTTGAGTGAGTTATATCTAAATTACAAACCTATTTCTATTGAAACATTAATAGGCAAAAAAGGTAAAAATCAGTTAAGTATGCGTGATATTGAGGCGGAAAAAATTTGCGATTATGCATGTGAAGACGCCGACATAACATTTCAACTTAAACAGAAGTTTGAAAAAGAAATACAAAAACCACACTTAAAAAAATTATTTTATGACATTGAAATGCCTTTGGTTAACATATTAACAAAAATGGAAATTGAAGGGATTAATTTAGATGTTGAAGCGCTTAATAATTTTTCAATAGAATTAGAAAAAGATTTAAAAGAATTAGAACAGCAAATTAAAACTTTAGCCGGAATTTCTGATTTTAACTTAGATTCTCCTAAACAATTAGGTAATGTACTTTTTGAAGTCATGCAAATTGACGATAAAGCCAAAAAAACAAAAACAGGTCAGTATTCTACCAGTGAGGATACCTTACAAAAGTTAAAAGACAAACACGAAATCATTCCTTTAATTTTAGAATACAGAACACTTAAAAAATTAAAATCAACTTATGTAGATGCTTTACCCCTATTAGTAAACCCTAAAACAGGTAGAATACACACACATTACATGCAAACTGTTGCAGCCACAGGACGACTGAGTTCTACCAATCCAAACCTTCAAAATATTCCTATTAGAACAGAAAAAGGACGAGAAATTAGAAAAGCCTTTATTCCAAAAAATGATAACTACAAACTATTAGCCGCCGATTACTCTCAAATTGAATTGAGAATTATTGCTGCTTTAAGTAAAGAAGATAATATGATTAAAGCTTTTAAAGATGGTTTGGACATTCATAAAGCTACTGCGGCAAAAGTTTTTAATATTGACCTACAAGAGGTAACATCTGACCAAAGACGTCAAGCAAAAGCTGTAAATTTTGGTATTATATACGGACAATCTGCTTTTGGTTTAGCTCAAAATTTAGGCATTAAACGTAAAGAAGCCAAAGCCATTATTGATAGCTATTTTCAACAATATCCACGGATTAAAACATATATGGATGAAATGCTTGAATTTGCAAGAGTACATGGTTATGTTGAAACCATAATGAAACGTAGAAGGTATTTAAAAGATATAAATTCTGCCAACGCTATAGTTAGAGGATTTGCAGAAAGAAATGCTATTAATGCCCCTATTCAAGGCTCTGCTGCAGACGTTATAAAAATTGCAATGATAAACATTGATAACACTATGAGTAAGGCAAAAATGAACTCCAAAATGTTATTGCAAGTACATGATGAATTGGTTTTTGATGTAGAGTTATCAGAAAAAGAGGCACTCAAAGAACTGGTTAAAACTCAAATGGAAAATGCGGTTGAATTAATTGTCCCTCTTGAGGTTGAAGAGAAAATTGCAGATAATTGGTTAGAGGCACATTAATTTTTAAAAGTCTTTTCGCCTTAAAAGTATTTAGCTATAGATATGATTAATTAGATCACAGTTTAAAAATTGACACTATTTAAAGTCAACGGTTTGATATAGCCAATTGGCTTTTGAAATGTAATTATTAAATATTAACTCTATGAGTTGAATTTGGGCTTTTACGTATTCTTGTTCTCTGTAGTTAACCAAAAATAAAGAACTTTCTCCAATATTAAACATAGTTAATTCTGCCATAAACAGATTGTAATAATTTAAAACTGCTTTTTGATAAATTTCTACTTGTTCTATTGAGCTGTTCCAACTGTTATAGTTTGCTATTAATTTATACTTTATTTCAGCTCTTTTGTTTATAAATTGGCTTTCTTTTTCTTTTATTTTTATTTCAGATATCCTAAGGTCACCTCTTTCTTTTCTTGTAAATACTGGATAAGCCACCTTAGCCCCCCAATTGTAATTATTTAAAGAATAATCACCAAAAACATTTTGATTTAATGGGGTACTTAGCGCATTATATTTTACTTGTAACGTAGGTTTTAAATTTTCTTTTTTAAGCCTATTTTCAATTTTCAACATATCAATATTGTATTGATAATATAACATTTGAGGGTGATTAAAAACTAAGGTGTCAATTTCATTTTCTGTAATCAAAATAGGAGGATATAATGTAGAATTTTGAAAATACATTGGTTTAAGAGTAGAGTCAATTTCTAATGGTATAAAGCCATCTTGCCATAAAAAGGTTTCTAATAATGCTTTTTTATTTGCAAGTTCTAATTCTAACTGTTCTAAAATTAATTGCCTCCTTTGAACTTGAATAACAGCCTTTAAAGTATCAACCAATGCTTTTTCTCCAATCAGCGCACTTTCTCTAACCCCTTTAAATCTAAACTCTGCATTTTTTAAGGCTACTTTATAAACTTGAACTTTATTGTAAACCTTGTACCAATTCCAATATGAGATACTAGCATCATAAATTAATTGATTTAGTATTAGTTTTTGCTCTAATTGTGTACTATTGGTATAAATTTTAGCCTGCTTTAATTCTGCTCGTCTTTTATCTATGAATAATCCCTGTCCTAAATTAACTGTTACACCAGCATACCAAAGCCCATTATTTGGGGTAGTTAATTCGGGGTTGAGATATGCTCCATTATTAACGCCGTAGCCTCCTTGAAAAGAAACACCAAACCAAGTAGGAATTTTCAAGCCTGAATTTAAGTAACTGTAATATTGAGAGCCATTAAAATATTTTTGCGAAATTACACCTTGTAACTTAGGGTCAAATCCCCCTTTTGCTTTTAGTAATTTAGCCTCTCCTTTTTGTATTTTTAAATTGGCTTGATAAGTAATAGGATGGTGCTGTTTAACTATGCTAATAAATTCCTGAAAACTAAATATAGTAGTATCGGTTTGCGACCAAGCAGATAACTTGAGAAAAAAAAACACTAACAATAATAAATAAGATTTTTGCATGGTTATTTTTTGTCTTTTTTAGCTTTATTAGTTAGTTTTCCTGTATAATAATCTGGTGGGAAACCATTTACGTTACGCCATAGCTCATACCAAATAGGAACGTCATTTAATAATAACATGGCAGATACTCCTCCTCCAAACCGAAGAGCTTCTGGCCAGTTATACTCATTGTCTTGTTTTACTAAAACTCTGTATTTTCCATTAGCACTGATAAAACGGTCAATCGCGTACACTTCTCCACCGTAGGTTCCGTGACTTAATCCTGGCCAACCGGAAAAAACAATAGCTGGCCAACCATCGAATTGAATCCTTACATGTTCCCCTATTTTCACCAAGGGAAGATCTACTGGATCTATATATATCTCAGCAGCCAACTCATAAGTTTCAGGCATTAAAGAAAATACTTCCTGTCCTTCTTTTACGATTTCACCTACTCCACCAATATTTGTTTTGGTAACATATCCACTTTGTGGTGCTAAAATATAATACAATCCATTTCTATATTTAAAATTACTATATTGAATTTCTAATTTGTTTAACTCTGATTGTGCCGTAACTTTATCTTTAAGAGTTGCCAATTTTAAAGACTGAATTTTATTCGCATCAGCATCATATTTAATACTAACGTTTGATATTTCAATTTTTAGATTGGTTAAAGTTGTTAAACTATTTAACCAAACATTTTCTGCTTTGACTTTATAGGCTTCAACTTGTTGTTTTTTTAATCTTCTTTTTTCTAAATCGGTTAAAGATTTTAACCCTGATTTGTAAAGGGTATCTGTTCTTTTAAGCTGATACTCTGCTATGTTTAAATTTACTTTAGCTGCCTCATAAGCAATACTGTCACTTTGAGTTTTTAACTCTGCTTGTCGTAATTTTATTTTTGATTGTGTTAATTTTAAATTTCTTTGATTTTTAAGAATTTTTAATTGTTCATCTAAGTTGATTAGCTTATTAGTATAAGTTACAATAGCTTGTTTTTTAAAATCAATTTGATTTTTTGTTCTTTCTAACAAATTAGTGTCAAAATATTTATCTTTAATTTCAGTAATGCTAACTATAGTATCTCCTTCTTTCACAAAGTCTCCTTCAATCACGTACCATTTGTTAATCCTACCACCAATTATTGTAGTTATAGATTGTGGTTTTTGTTGTGGTTTTAAACTTGTTATGCTTCCAGGAGCCCTTATGTTTTGTGTCCATGGTATAAAGAGAATTACTACACAAATAAAAAAACTAATGTATAATAGTCTTTTAAGTGCATTCCCAGACTCATTACTTTCTACCTCAGCAAGTGTTGAGTATTTTTTTGTAAAAAGTCCTTTTGACAATTGGTTATTTGAGATATTTAACATTTTTTATTTCTTTTTCTTTATTTCAGTTAAAACTCCTTTATCCAAATAATATATTTTATCTACTTTATTTTTTAATCTTTCGTCATTTGACACAATAACTATTGTCCATTTTTTATATGACATTAAAAAGTCTATAATTTTATCTCCTTCCTCTTTACTAAATGAAGAAAAAGTATCTTTTATTAAAAGTAATTTAGGTTTATCAACTATGCTTCTAACTAAGATGATTTTATCAATTATGTTTCTTGAAAATTGTTTTCCTTGTGAATTTATTGGTGTATCAAACCCTTTAGGTAAAGTTTTAATATACTCTTCAAGTCCTATATTTTTTACTGCCCATTGTACATTTTCGTAAGTCGCATTTTTTCTTCCCATGGTTATATTTTCCATCAATGTTCCTTCAAACAAAGATTCATCCATAAGACAATCTCCTATTACAGATCTTAAATCTAATGGTTCTAAGTTATTAGCTGGTATATTATTAAATCTTAAATATCCGGTATGAATTTGGTATAATCCAGATAATAAATATAATAATGTTGATTTGCCTGAATTTACTGTTCCTGTAATTAAAACAGACTCATAGGCTTCTATTTTAACAGACACTTTATTTAGAACTAATTCATTTCGGTTTGGGTATGAAAAATCTACATTAACCAACTCTACACTCATTCCATTATCAATATGTTCAGATATTTTAACACCATCATTCCTTTCTATTTCTAGGTCGGTTACTTCCCCAACTTTTTCGAGTGAGGTTAAAAGGTCATAAATAGTTTCTAAACTGAGTATTAATTTCTCAACAGAGTTTAAGATTAATAAGATGATAATTTCAGCGGCTACAAATTGTCCTATATTCATTTGTTGATTAATCACTAATAACCCACCAACAGATAACAGAGCTGCTGCAATAAGAACTTTAAACACAATAAGTAAAACATATTGAGTGATGAGCACCTTAAAGTGTTTATTTCTTTCATCAATATAGGTTTTTGTTAAATTGTTTACTCTATCTAACGGTAAACTGGTAACACCTGCTAACTTAAAGCTGATATTTGTACGTGCAAGTTCTTGTAGCCAATGCGCTACATAATATTTGCTTTTAGATTCTTTTAAACTGGTATCTAAACCTTTTTTATAGGTAACTTTAAATATAAAATAAACCAATACTAGTAGAATTAAACTAAAAGCAATAAAAAAGGAGTGATACATTGAAAGTAATACTAATCCAAAAATAGTTTGAATAGCTGCGGTAGAAAAATCAATGAGTATTTTACTTAAACCTTTTTGAATAGAAATTATATCAAAAAATCTATTCATCAGTTCAGGAGCGTAATATTTAGAAAGGTGTTCTAGTTTAATTCTTGGAGTTCTGTATGCAAACTCAAATGCAGCTCTTGTAAAAACTTTTTGTTGTAAATGTTCTAAAATTTTTAATTGACTCACTCTTAACAATCCTGTAAAGGCTATTCCACCTATTACAAAAAATATTAAAACTATCCAAGACGTACTTATTTGTCCCCCTTGAATGAGATTAATAATGGCTTGAACACCTATGGGTAACGAAAGTGCTAATAAACCTGAAAATATTGCATACACATACACATTTCTTACTTCTTTTTTATCTGGTTTAATTAACAACCAAAATCTTTGAATTGGATCTAATTTGTCTGTCATTTTTTGTATTAATCTGATACAACTGTTTTTAATTTATTAAGATGCTTTGTGTCAATATTTGTTATAGGAATTCCATAAAGTACAGGTATTTCATCTCCATATTTATCTATCAGTAATTTTTCTATTGTATTGAATAAAGAGGCTTTTGTTCTTCCAACTAAAAGTATTGTTGGTATTGTTTTAATTTTTCCGTTGTTATCTTTAAACACACTGGTTGTTTCGGTAATAGAAACTCCTGTAACCAACCTATTGTTTATTAACAGTTCTGTAATTTCTTTTATTTTAACTGTGTCTTTTGTAGTAATCCTAATTTGTATCATAGCATAACGCTTTCCTTACAAAAGTAGTATTCACTTCTTAAATCAGCATTAAAATGAGATTAGAATTTATTCACCATCTACCATTTCTATTTTTAAATCATCATTATAAACTACTCCTGATGTTATTTGTGGAGGACAATACATTCCAAAATGAGCTTGAGACAGTCTATTTTTTGTGTTTTTTATTTCGGCATGTGATACCAAAGTTCCATTTTGCCAAACTTTGGCATAACCATTACTACTAAAATCAATAAATATTTTTATATTCTACCCATTCTTTTTGAGGAAAAGATAATGAGCTGGTTTGATAAATGTGTTCTTGCATACCTTGTTTTGGCACATGTTGTAAATGAACAAAT
>DQTE01000064.1 GCA_015662905.1 Crocinitomix sp.
GAACAAACTTCATACAATCCAAATACTACTATACACAACTTAGAAGCAGGCACAACGTATGATTTTAGAGTTGGTGGTGAATGTTCTCCTAATGGTGGCTATTTCTACTCTCAAATACAACAATTTACCACACCAACCGAAGATGAGGAAGCATATTATAATTGTGGTATTATGCCTACAATTACCATTGATAACCAAGACCCATTACCTAATATTGCCGTTAATGATACTTTTACTGCTGGCGATTTTCCGGTAATAGTGGTAGAAGCTAGTGGTAGTAATGGTGATTTTTCTGGCTGGGGCTACATTACAATGCCTTTTTTAGAAAAATTTAAGGAAGTTATAGATGCTGTAAATACTGCCACAGATGGAGATGTTAATATTGGGAAATATACAAGAATAAGAGTTGAATTTAAGAATGTTGGTATTAATACTGATTATCAACTAATTTCAGGTGTTGTAGAAACTACCTACGATCCTAATTGGGAAGGAATAGCCAATATTGATGATTTTATAGAAGAATTTACAGGAGATCAAGGAGATATCAATCAATTTGACGCTTCTAATATCGATGTAACGGATGTAAGCGTTGACCCTACAACTGGTAGTGTTATATTAACAGATGCTAATGGAAACCAAATTCCAATAACTACAGATTTACCAGTTGTTATAACCGATTCTACTGGGGAACAATGGTCTGTTGATGAAGATGGTAATGTAACTAATTTAGGAGAACAAGCCGAAGGTGGAGCACCAAACAATAACAATACAAATGGTATGAGTGGCAACAACGTTACTCAAATATCTTCTCCTGATGTAAATATTATTTTTAATCCTTCTGGTTTTTATGGTACGGATCAACTAAACCAAAGTGTTAGTAATCAAAATTTTATTGATGAGTACGAAAGCATAGATATTGCTGGTGGCGGACAATATAATGTTTTGTACAAAGCAGTTTCTAATAGCCCTGAATCTACCGATATTCTAACTGCTACTGCTACTTTTAGTAACGGCAAAACAAAAGAGGATATTGTTTTTAAAACAAAACAAGGTACCGCAATACCTACAACATGGAGTGGTAATACAGCTACTTTAACAGTTACTAAACAATTTAATTTTGCCAAAGCCGAAATATTAGCAACCGTAAAACCTACAGATTCTACTGCTAATTATGATATTGCTGGTAAAGCAAACTTATGGCATTTAAAACAGAAAAATGTAAATCTTACTATTGTGCCACTTAATGGCGTTACAGCAAACCAAGCAAATTTAAACAACCAAATTAATGCTATTTACAACAAAGCTGGTGTTAACTTTAATATAACTGTTGCTCCTTCTTTTAGTATAAACACAAGTGTTTGGGATATTGAAAATACTAATGGCAATTTAGATATTGGCGATAGTACTTTACTACAATACTATACTCCTGAAGAAAAAGCAATATACAATTATTATAAGTCTCAAAATACCGTAGAAGCAGATAGATATTATATATTCTTAACAGATATGCCTACAACCAACGCTGCCACAAAAGGTTTTATGCCATTAATGCAGCAATATGGTTTTATATTTAATCAAGATACACAAGCTATAACTATTGCTCATGAATTAGGGCATGGTGTTTTTGGTTTAGAACATTATGAAGATGCAAACAACAGTAACCTTTTAATGTATGTTGCAGATTATAGTGGCACAGACTTTACACACATGGACTGGAAACAAATGCATGCTCCTGGTTTTTCTTTATACTTTTTTCAAAGTGATGAGGATGGGGAATCTACTACCCTAAATGGTATTCCTAACAGGTTTAAAAATGACAATAACACATTGACATTTATGACTTTAAATGGCAGCTTTATAACCTTACCATCAAATGTGCGTGACTTAATTTTTGTAACTGGACTTGATAATTTAGATGAGTTTACAATGTATCCAACAGGTGCGTTAATAGGTTTTAAACTTGGTGAAACTAAATATAAAGCAGATAGAGAATTTATATCAATAAGTGATATCACTACTGATGTAGAAGATGTTGATTTTCAATTTACATATAATGGGTTTAAAAAAGTTGGAACTGACACGTATTTCCCTTTAACAAACGCAAACAAAGAGTATTTAGGAAAGGTTATTTTATATTTACCAAAAGCTAATAATAAAAAATTAGTAGCTAATCAAGTAGATGGTTTAACTTGGGACGCTCTTAGTACAGTAAATATTTTAACTGATTATAATAGATTTAAAAAATATTACATAGGCGAAACATTAGAATCTTTTAGTGTTCCTTATTCTAATGAACTTTTTACTACTTCATATCAATTTAATGAAAACTATATTAATGAAATTTTAGAATATTTTGAGAGTGATGAGAAGGATTCCTCTTATTTAATTGCATCAAAAATTGCAGTTCTATACAATGCTTACCATTATCTTGTTGGGCAAGCACTTGATAGTGATTTTAATTCATCAAACTATTCAAGTGAATTAATGAACCTAAATAATACACAGTTAATATCCTCTTATATAAGTTATATTAATTCACTTAAGAATGATTTAAATAATTGTATAGATTTTAATAGTGAGTATGATGTTAATGATTATTTA
>DQTE01000153.1 GCA_015662905.1 Crocinitomix sp.
ACTCGAATAAATTCGGTTTATCCACAAACAAACAAAACCCAACACTAACGTGTTGGGTTTTTCATTCTTAGTGACTCCGGCAGGATTCAAACCTGCAACCGCCTGAGCCGTAATCAGGTATTCTATTCAGTTGAACTACGGAGCCGTAATGCGTGCAAAAATAAACAATTCTTTTTATTAACCTGCGGATTTAAGGATAAAAAATAAATATTATCTATTTCCACAATAAATAAAAGCAGGAGGTAAGTTTAGTGGTACAAAGCTAATTTGTAATTTTCCGAATCGTTTTTCTATCATTTTTTTAGCGTTTAATGAATATTGATACTGAACAAAAACTCCATCTTTAGACAATGTTTTATGTGTAGCATCTAATATTTTTTCTTTAACTTTACTAGGGATAATAGCTAACGGTAAAGACGATAGTATTGCATCCGCATTTTTAAAGCCATATTCGTTTAATCTTTCTTCAATTTGGTCTGCACTTTCGTGTAGTAAAACAAGGCGTGGATCTGGATATTTTTCTAACAAGTATTTATAAAAATCTTCATTCAACTCAAATACAAATATTTTTGCTGTAGATTTAGCTCTTTTTAAAATTTCTTTTGTAAACACTCCTGTACCTGGTCCTAACTCAACAATAATATCTGCCTTATCAAAATCAATTTTATCACACATTTTTTTAACCAAATACCTTGAACTTGGCGCAAATGCTCCTACTTGATTCCGTTCTTTAATATAGGTTTTAAAAAACTTTTTCTTAGTTTTAGTACGCTTTGTCATTATTCAAATATAGATAAAAAACCTTTATTTACAAGTCCAACAGCTTTTCCTGTTAATTTTTTGTTCAAAAAAGGAGTGTTTTTAGATTTGGATGCTATTTTATCTTGAGTTAAGGTCCAAGTTTTGTTTGGAATAAATAAAGTTAAATTGGCTTTAGCATTTAAGGTAATTCCCTCTGTCATCACATTAAAAATTTCTCTTGGTTTTTTTGAGATGAGATTAATTTTTTGTTCAAGAGAAAACTCTTCAACAGAATTTAATACTGAAAACAAGGTTTGTGTACCAATTATTCCAAATTCAGCGTTTCCAAATTCTATATCTTTACTTTCAACGTCTTCTGGTGTATGGTCAGAGCATACAAAATCAATAGTACCATCTTTTACCCCATTAACTAAAGCTTGTTTGTCTTTTTCGGTTCTTAAAGGTGGTAATACTTTGTAATTGGTGTCAAAATCTAATACTTCTTTATCTGTAAAAATTAATTGGTGTACATATACGTCTGCAGTAACTTTAATTCCTTTTGCTTTAGCTTTTCTTACCAGTTCTACAGATTGTTTACAAGATAGTCCCGTAAAATGAATTGGACTTTCTGTATACTCTGCCAATGTCAAGTCTCTTTCAACTACAATGTATTCTGAAATTGACGGCATAGCTTTTAATCCTGTTAATACACTCACTTTACTTTCATTGACCTGTCCTTTCCCAAAAATTGATTTATCGTAAGGAAAAGAAATAATTTTTCCGTTAAAGTTTTTGGCGTATAACAATGCTCTGTACATTATTCCTGCACTTACCATTTTGTGATTATCAGTAAAAGCAATGGCGCCTGCACTTTTCATATCAAAATACTCTGATATATTTTTACCCTCTAAATTTTCTGTTAAAGTACCAAAAGGATGAACAGTTACTGGCGAAAACTGTGCTTTGTTTATCAAATAATTAATTTGAGATTTATTGGTGATTTTAGGTTGAGTGTCAGGTGTAGTTGCTACTGCTGTAAATCCTCCTAATTCGGCAGATTTTAATCCGGATAAAACATCTTCTTTTATTTCATTGCCAGGGTCTGAAAAATTTACTTTGGCATCAAACCAACCAACGGAAACGTGTAAATTATCAAATTCTACAACCTGATCAGCGGTGGTGTCTATATGGTTATCAATTTGTGTAATAATTTCATTTTCTATTAAAATATCTTTTGTTTTTTGATGAAATTTAGAGTCTGAATCTATTACTTTACACGCTTTTAATAAAATTTTCATTTTAAGTAATTTGGGGAACAAATGTAATAAAAAACGTGACTTTTGTGTAAATAAATTGTTTTTTTATTTTTTGAACAAATCGCTCAGTAAACCTAAAAAATTATCTCCAAAATCTTAAAAGAAGTGTTTCAACTGCTAAAAATAATAGAGCTAACCACAATAATACTCTCCAATACTCTTTAGCTTTAATCGTTGCTACTTCTATTTGACCTTTTGCGTTTATGCTTAATGATTGGGTATGGTTCCAATTGATATTTTCAAAATTAGATAAAATGTCCTTTGGTTGCATAACCTTTGTTTTTGACTCTGCCCTTGAGTAGTTAAAAGCTATATCGTCATTAAAATCTATACTATTGGTTAGGGTGTAAAAACCAGCTTGTTTAATTTGGTGTTCTATTTGGTCAAACACTAGCTCCCTACTAATTGTCACATTAACAAGCATTGGTATTAAATCTACTTTCCTTTTTTTGTTAATCAAATGAATTTGTTGTTTTTCGTCCACAGATTGATGTAAGGCATAGGTATCTGATTCTCCTAATATAAAGTACATTTTTTTTTCTAACGTGGACGTTTCTGCCATTCTTAAAAAAGTTACGCCAAACAGAGCATGGTTTTGAAAGTTTGTCCAGTCAGACAACAATGGAGAAGTTTGAAAAAATATACGTCCGTTTTTCTTTTTTGCGTAATACAAAAATGGTTCTGTTGAGTTGTAATTAAAAACCGAAATAAAATTGTGGGTTGAAGTTATGTTTAAATTGTATGTTTTAAAAATTTTTGCATATTTATAATTTTTAGGTGTTGTTTCAAACACACCATAAAAAAGAGGATCTTCACTATTAAAATAATTCAAGTCGGCATTGGGGCTAAAAGAGGTTATTAAATTTGGCAACTTGTGTAAGTTTAAAAAATTGTTCCATGCGTTTTTATCGGCTCTATCTCCGGGTATTAAACAAACTGTAGAACCGTTTTTTAAAGATTCTGTCAATTTATCTTTAACCCCTGAAGGTAATTGATTGCAGTTTTGTAGTATAATTAATTGCTTGTTTATAAAATCTTCTTGTTTTACCTGATTTATATCTACCGATTTATAGTTATAAAAATTAGACAAACTATATAATTGTTCAATGTTTTTAGATTGTTCTCCTTCTTTTATCAACAAAATGTTAATATGGTCATTAATACGGTAAGTAAAATAAAAATCATCATCAAAAAATAACTGATTGGTTTCTATATGTAGTTTCCCTTTTTTTAACCCTGCCTTGGTGTTGGTAAAAGCAATAGATGCAATATTGTACGAATTTGGTGGTACATTAATTTTTTTCCAACCTTTTTCTTGCGAATTAATAGAGAGGGTAATTGGCAAATCACTTACTTCTTTTTGCGTTAAATTAACCACCCTAAAAAATACTTCTATGGGTGAGTTTATTCTTTGGACAGGTGATTCAAACCAAACGGAATCTATGTAGATATTTCCTTTAATTTCAGCTTTAGGTTGATAGTAAAATAGAGGTATTTCATCTTTATTAAATTTTTCTAATTTTGAGGTTGACTTTTGAAAATCTGAGAATAAAAAAACACGTTTATTAACCTTATCTTTTGTTTTATTTAAAATATCGGCTTGTAAATTTAACACTGTTGACAATTGATTACTTACCGGTGATAAATCGATTTCTTTTATACGATCAATAATTTCAGATTTAGTATAAAACCGTTGGTCTTTTGCCAAAAGTTCGGTTGTCAGCAAGTTTATTTTTTCATTTTCGTCAAAAGATTTTACCAAGTCAATGGCTTTGTTTTTCACTTCATTTAACAAATCACCGTCTTGCCCTTGGGCTTGCATACTAAAAGAATTATCAATGTAAATTGAGGTGATGTTTTCTGTATTTTTCTGACCAGTTAGGGGAATAAAAGGTTGAGCAAAAGCCAATACCAAACAAATTACAATAAACAATCTACTTAATAAAACCAACAACTCTTTTAACCTATTGCCTGACTTGGAATCTTCAACAATTTCGGTTAAAAAACTAACTTTTGAAAAAAAAACAGTTTTGTACTTTCTAAAATTGAACAAATGGATAATGATTGGAACAATCAACAAAAGTAAAGCCCATAAAAAATTCGGATATACAAAACTCATAGTGCAAATATGCAAAAATACTTTTTAAGTAATGCAAAAGTTGTTACGAATTGTTAACGATTAGGCTACTCAATAGTTATTTGTTAATAATTAAATAGATTCATTTTAGTTTTAAATTTGTTTTTAAGCTATTTTTCGGAAAAATTTTTAATAGATGACGTCAATTGATTGGATAATTTTTATTGTATATTTAATAGCTGTGTTTGCTGTTGGAATTTGGGTTTCAAAAAAATCAAGTGAAGGCATAGACTCTTATTTTGTAGCTAACCGTTCGTTACCTTGGTGGTGGATAGGCATTTCTATTATTGCAACTACTTTTGCTGCAGATACTCCCTTAGCTATTACAGGAATCACTGCCAAATCGGGTATAGCTGGAAACTGGTTATGGTGGAGTTGGGCAGCAACCTATATTACCGTTTCTGTTTTTTTTGCTAAACGTTGGCGTCAGTCTAATGTACTAACTGATGTTGAATTTATAGAGCTAAGGTATTCTGGAAAAGAAGCTTCATTTTTAAGAGGGTTTAAAGCTTTTTTTTATGGCATAATACTTAATGTTTTTATTTTAGGTTGGGTAATTGTAGCTGCCGTAAAAATAGCAAATGCTTTTATTAAATGGGAAGATTTATTAGGTACAGATGTATTTTTAAAACTGCAATCTTTTTACCCTAAAATTTTATGGTTTAAAGCCGATTTTAACGCTACGCTTACTATTTTAGTTTTACTTATTATTGTAATGATATACAGTTCACTTGGGGGAATAAGAGGTGTGATTTTAACTGACTTATTTCAATTTGCCATAGCAATGATAATTTCAATCATTTTTGGATACTACGCCGTACAAGAAGTTGGAGGTTTGGCCGAAATACAAACTAAATTAGTAGATATTTACGGAACGAGTAAAGCCCGTCATTTAACTGAATTTATTCCCTCCTTTGACAACCCATTAATTCCCTTTCAAATTTTTTTAATTTATGTCGTCATTCAATGGTGGGTGCGTTATGATTCTGACGGGTCGGGTTATATCGCTCAAAGAATCAACACTGCTAAATCGCCAAAAGACGCACAAAAAGGGTCGTTTTTATTTTCAATATTATTTATTGTGTTAAGAACTTGGCCTTGGATAATGGTAGCTTTGGTTTCTCTTATTTTGTTTCCGTTAGAATATGACAAAACAGGTCAGATTATCGGCGACAGAGAAGCACATTACCCTCTATTAATGACTATGGTTTTACCCGTAGGTTTGGTTGGTTTAGCTTTTACCTCATTAATGGCTGCTTTTATGAGTACGGTTGACACCCATTTAAACTGGGGTGCGTCTTATTTGACTAACGATATTTATAGGCGTTTTATAAATCCTGACGCACAACAAAAACAATTGATAAAATTTAGCAGAATTACGGTTATAATTATTACGTTTTTGGCAGTCATTGTTGCCTCTCAAATAAATTCCATTGGTAATGCTTGGGTATTTTTTATCAATGCAGCATCAGGCTTAGGTATTGCGCAACTCATCAGATGGTTTTGGTGGAGAGCAAATGCGTGGACAGAAATTGCAGCAATGATTGCAGCACTAATTGGCACCGCCCTCTACCCTATTTTATTTAGTGATTTTTCCAACACTCCTCATTTTGCTACTTATGCTCTTGTTGGTATTACATTTTTTAGCCTATTTACATCAGTTATTGTTACACTTTTAACGCCTGAGGTTGATGAATCTAAAATTCAAAACTTCATTAAGCAATGTCATCCTATTGGTATATGGAAAGGAACAGGATATAGCAAAGACGCCTTTAAAGGCTTTACTACCTCATTTTTAATGTGGATTTTAGGTTTAACAGCAAGTTTTACAGGCTTATTTTCTATCGGATACTTTTTAATGTTAAACCCCATTTTAGGTATCACAAACACCATTGTATCTATACTCTCCTTCTATATCTTAAATCAAATGATAAAAAAAGAAAATCAAAGGGAGTTAAAAAAATAATGAGTTTCGTAGGTTTAAAACTCATAGCTATACGCTTTATAAAAATGACAAGAACTCAAACGATATAAGACAACAACTAAAGGGTTAAAAGTTATTGGAATGTCAATTCTCTTTGTTGTGATTGAGATATAGATGATGTTTCAACACCTTACAAACCAATTTAATTTTGTCGTAAATATGGAAAATAAGTACTTACAAATTATTGAAAAACAAAAGGGAACCATGACTTGTAAAATTTTAATAAAAGGTAATTTAGCACCATTAAAAAAATATGAATCATTTAAGGAAAGAATTAAAAACTACCAACAACCGTAATCCTTACGCAAAAAGCTATAAAAAACGTTAATCAATAAATAAGTTTAGTTGATTAATCGCAAATAGTTATAGATATACAATTCAAAATAAAAAATTATTCCAAAAGCAAAAGAATAAACCATAAACTGCGGTTAATCTCAATTTATTTTTAAATTTGTTGTTGATATTTAACACTAAAGACAAACTAGTGTCTTTTTGAATTACTTTAATAAATAAAATTAAACTAAAATGAGCACTCAACCAAAAATTGTTTACACAAAAACAGACGAAGCCCCACTATTAGCCACCCATTCTTTTTTACCTATTGTAAAAGCTTTTACAGGAACTTCAAACATTAACATTGAAACAAAAGATATATCTTTAGCATCAAGAATTTTGGCTGCTTTTCCAGACTTTTTAAAAGACGGGCAAAAAGCACCAGATGTACTAGCCGAATTAGCTATTTTAGTAAAACAACCTGAGGCTAACTTAATCAAGTTGCCAAACATATCAGCTTCTATTCCACAATTAAAAGCTGCTATAAAAGAACTACAAGATAAAGGTTATGCACTTCCAAACTACCCTGACGAGCCATCTAACGATACAGAAAAAGAAATTCAAGCAAGATATAATAAAATAAAGGGGTCTGCTGTAAATCCTGTTTTACGTGAAGGGAACTCAGACCGAAGAGCACCAAAAGCAGTTAAAAATTATGCCCGTAAAAACCCTCATTATATGGGACCTTGGTCGGCAGATTCAAAAACAAAAGTTGCCACAATGAATGGTGGTGATTTTTTTGCCAATGAAGAGTCTGTAACTGTTGATAAAGCAACAACCATTAACATTGAATTTCACCCCAAAAATGGTGAGGTTAAATTGTTAAAAAGTATTGACTTGTTAGAAGGTGAAATTTTTGATGGAACATATATGAGTAGAAAAGCTTTGACTGCTTTTTTAAGAAAATCTATCAATGAAGCAAATGACAATGGGTTACTATTTTCACTTCATCTTAAAGCTACTATGATGAAAGTTTCCGACCCAATTATTTTTGGACTGGCTGTTAAAACCTATTTTAAAGATTTATTTGAAAAATATAACACACTTTTTGATGAAATAGGTGTTGATGTCAATAATGGTTTTGGAAACTTACTATCTAAACTAGACAGTTTAGAAATCAATAAAAAAGAAGAAATTTTGACCGAAATCAACCGAATTTTTGATGAAAATGCTGATGTGGCAATGGTTGATTCAGACAAAGGTATTACAAACTTACACGTACCTTCTGATATAATTATTGATGCTTCAATGCCAGCAATGATTAGAAATTCTGGTAAAATGTGGAACAAAGCAGGTGAATTACAAGAAACCATTGCTGTTATTCCCGACAGTAGTTATGCAGGAATTTATAGTGCTGTAATTAATTTTTGTAAAAAGAATGGTGCTTTTGACCCTACTACAATGGGAACAGTACAAAATATAGGTTTAATGGCACAAAAGGCCGAAGAGTATGGCTCGCACGATAAAACTTTTGAAATGGAAGCCGAAGGATATGTAAAAGTAGTAGATGAAAATGGTCATATTTTAATGCAACATTATGTTGAGGAAGGGGATATTTGGAGAGGTTGTCAAACCAAAGACTTGCCTATTCAAGACTGGATAAAATTAGCCGTAAACAGAGCTAAAGTAACAAAAATGCCTTCAGTATTTTGGTTAGACGAAAAGAGAGCCCACGATAGAGAAATCATAAAAAAAATTAATAAATACTTACCTCAACACGACACCACAGATGTTGACATAACTATTATGGCACCTCAACAGGCTTGTGAATATTCTTGTGCAAGAATTAAAAACGGAGAAGACACTATTGCTGTTTCGGGTAATGTATTAAGAGATTATTTAACAGATTTATTTCCTATTCTTGAAGTTGGCACATCTGCTAAAATGTTATCTATTGTTCCGTTAATGAATGGTGGTGGCTTATTTGAAACAGGTGCCGGAGGGTCAGCGCCAAAACATGTACAACAATTGGTTAAAGAAAACCATTTAAGATGGGATTCTTTAGGTGAATTTTTAGCCCTTGCCGTATCGCTTGACTTTTTTGGAGAAAAAAATAACAATCCAAAAGCAAGTATTTTAGGAGAAGCATTAGATGATGCTACAGATAAGTTGTTAGAGAATAAAAAAGGACCGTCAAGAAAAGTTAAAGAGTTAGACAATAGAGGTAGCCATTTTTATTTGGCGTTATATTGGGCAGAAGCATTAGCCAGACAAACCAAAGACGTTGATTTAAAATCTATTTTCGCTAAAGTGTATGATGATTTAAAAGCAAATGAAAGCAAAATTGTAAATGAATTGAATGAAGTTCAAGGACAAAGTGTAAATTTAGGAGGATATTACAAACCTAATGAGGAAAAATTAAATACCATTATGCGTCCTAGCACTACATTTAACTCTATTATTGATAATTTGTAAGATTTAATTTTATAATAACTTTTAGCGCCCTTTAACTATTTGACTATAGTTGAAGGGTATATTTTGCAAAAAAAATCCTTATGCAAATCATAGTTTAATGGATGCTTTTATCTTTTAAGACCTCTAAAATATATCAACTATTTCGTATTTTAGACCTTTAAATTAGTTTTAAGATGGAATGGTAAACTGCATTTACTACTGCCGACATTTTGTTAAGATTTAAAGTGTCAATTGTATCTGTTTTTTTATGATAATTTGGATTTCTTAAATAAGAGGTATCTGTTACCATACAGGCTGAATACTTAAATTTCCAATAGTTAAAATGGTCTGACAATGCAACAAAATCTACCTGTTTAGGGGCTTTATAATAATGGTGTTTAATATAAGGATTTGCATTCATTAGCTGTGCAAATTGATTTACAAACTTACCAGCTTTAACTTTAGTTGCCGTGGCAATATAATCTCCTACATTACCATACTTTTTTTTCATTGATTCTAAAGGATAAGTTTGGCTATCTTTTTTATCAGAAAAATATCCTATCATTTCAAGCGCCACCATTCCATATACATTAACCTTATTGTCGTGTAACATTTTAGCGTGTACATAACTCCCCATTAAATCTGTGCCAAAATAAGGTGGTTCTTCTAAACAATAAGCTACTAAATCTATTCTATAAGGGTAATTTGAAAAGTCAGTTTGTTGAAATAGTCTTGCTAATTCTATTAATCCTGCTATACCACTTGCGTTATCATCAGCCCCAGGTAATCTATCGCAAACGTCAAAGTGTGCGCCAATAACAATTAGCTTTGCGCTAGGTTTACCAAAAGAACAAATCACATTATTAAATGTAGTTTGACCAGCTAAGTAAGGTTGATATTGGGTTTGATTTGAGTATTTTTTAAATTCAGAATAAATATAATCCGCAACTTTTTGTAGCGTTTCAAAATTTCTAAAAAAACGTGGTTTATCGGTATTTACTAAAGCGCTTAAGTGTTGTAATAATTTATTTTGGTTGCAACTAGGCATTTTTGTTTACCTTTAAAGATTTTATATGCCTTAAAATCAAATATAACCCTATTAAAACTAAAGGGATACTTAAATACTGTCCCATATTAAACATTCCTAAATTACTATCTGTTCCTCCTTGTTCTATTTTAAGATATTCTATAAAAAATCTTGCTCCGAAAATAGTCACAAAGAATGTCCCTACTAAAAATCCTAATAAATTTTTAGCGTTAGTTTTCCAGTATAAAAGCATCATTAAAATAAAAATTATAAAATATGCTACGGCTTCTATCAATTGGGTAGGATACCTCACGGGTACAGAAACTAAAACATCTGCAAAGGCAGGGTTATTAACAATAGCATCATAAGCATCATTTACACTTGATTTACCTGTTTGCTCTACCGCCCAATTGACAGGTATGTCGTGTCTTATAAATTTAAACCCAATACTTGACGTTGTTTCTTTTCCAACAATTTCAGAATTAAACAAATTACCTAACCTAATTAACCCTCCAGCAAAAGACGTTGGTACAGCTATCCTATCAACTATCCATAGGATAGATTTTTTAGTTACTTTTTTACTCAAAATATAGGCCGCTATAATAATTCCTATTGCTCCACCATGACTGGCTAAGCCTCCTTGCCAAATATAAAGTATTTCAATCGGATTTTGAGAATAATAACCCCAATCATAAAAAAGACAATGCCCTATTCTTGCACCTAAAATACCACCAATTAAAACATACATAAATGTTTTGTCTGCCCACTCCATTGGAACTTTTTCGTGTTTAAACATACGTTCCAATATTTTTAAACCTATGAGGTAACCAAGTAGCCACATTAAACCATACCAGCGTGGCACGTCATAAGATGGTATAACAGATGGATTAAAATTCCATGTAATGTAAAGTAAATTCAATTTGTTTAGATTTGGTTGAATAGCAAATTTAATACTATTTACATATATTGCTTGTAAACGAGTAATATTTTTTGTTAAAACCTTAAATTTGGTAGTGTTTTCAAGTTAATTATACTAACTTTTATTATTTTTGTACTCTATTTATAGAATTATATGGAACTTTCAAAAAGACAACTACAAATTATAGATGCTGCTGGTAAATTATTATCTGAGGGCGGAATTCAAAATTTGACTATAAAAAAACTTGCTTTTGAAATGGGGTTTTCTGAAGCTGCCTTGTACAGACACTTTAAAAGTAAAGACGAAATTATTTATGCAATGCTTACTTATCTGGCTCAAGATATGGATGAAAGAATTTCTACTTTAATTAACAATAATGATTCTGCAACAGAAAAAATTTATACTTTATTTGAAAACCAGTTTAAATTTTTTAAAAAACATAAGCATTATTTGTCTGTTGTGTTTTCTGATGGATTATGGGAACAAAGTGAAAATATTCACATTGCTGTAAAAAAAATCATGTCAACCAAACACAAACACTTAAAACTGATTATTGAAGAAGGAATTAAAAACAAAGAACTTACAGCAAAACTTTCTTCTGAGTCGCTAATTCACATACTTATGGGCACTTTTAGGTTACATGTGCTAAAATGGAGAATATCAGGTTATAAATTTGACTTGGTTACATCTGGAAACCAACTCGTACAGGATTATGTTAAATTAATTAAAGTTTAGAGTTTACCCTAAAAAATCAGTTAACGGGCTGCTTGCTTGTGCTTGATTTGAAACGGCTCCTAATTTTGACTCATAAGCAATTCTTCCTGCTTGTACAGCCATTTTGAAAGCTTTTGCCATTTCTACGGGGTTATCTGAAACAGCTATGGCTGTATTAACTAAAACTGCATCTGCACCTAATTCCATAGCATAAGCGGCATGTGATGGTGCGCCAATTCCTGCATCTACTATTACTGGCACTTTTGCTTGTTCAATAATTATTTCTAAAAAATCAACAGTTTTTATACCTTTATTACTACCTATTGGTGACCCTAATGGCATTACGGCGTGAGTTCCTACCTCTTCTAATCTTTTGCATAATACAGGGTCGGCGTGTATGTAGGGTAAAACTATAAAGCCTTTTTTAACAAGTTCTTCAGTAGCTTTTAACGTTTCAACAGGGTCAGGCATTAAGTATTTTGGGTCAGGATGGATTTCTAATTTAATAAAATTGGTTTCCAAAGCTTCTCTTGCTAATTCGGCTGCTAAAATTGCTTCTTTTGCGGTTCTAACACCACTGGTATTAGGCAACAAATTAAATTGAGGATGGTTTAAATGAATTAAAATATCATCTTTGCTGTTATTCACATCAACACGTTTTAGAGCCATTGTTACTAACTCAGACCCTGACACCAATAACGCCTCTTCCATTTCTTTTGAAGACTTAAATTTTCCCGTACCTGTAAATAAGCGTGAAGTGAATGTTTTATTCCCTATAACTAATGTTGACATATTTTTTTGATGCAAAATTAGTAATATACCTTAAATCCGCAAATATCTTCTACTATTCATTGATTTTTTGATTTTCGCTTAACATTTGTTTTAAAATGGTAACAATTTCGGATTTATTTGAGGCGTTATAAATAAGTGATGACAAGGCAACACCATAAATACCTGTTTGGTTTACTAGTTGATTTATATCTTCAATCCTTAACCCTCCTATGGCAATGATAGGGATATTAAAACTTAAAATATTCCAACCGTAAGGTTTAATTTTTGGAATGATATTTTGGTACCCTTTTAAACCTAGTATGGGACTTAAATTTTGCTTAGTTTTAGTGTCTCTAAACGGCCCTAAACCTATATAATTTGCACCAAAAAGCTCTACATTTTTAGCATCTGCTAGGGTATTTGCTGTACCTCCAATTATTTTATGTTGCCCTAAAATAGTTCTTGCCTCTATTATTGGGGTATCGGTTAAACCTAAATGAACCCCTTGCGCATTTACCTTTTGGACAATTTCAATGTTATCATTGATAATTAAAGTAGCGTTATATTTTTTGGTTAGTGTTTTAACTTTTCGGGCTACGGATAAAAAATCTATATTTTCATTTTTAACCCTAAGTTGTATCCAATCAATACCTGCTTGCAATACTTGCTCTACTTCTTCTAAAATGCTGTATTCAGTTTTTGATTGTGTGATGTATTGAATTTTACTTATATAATGAGGTGATTTTTTCATAGTTTGTGTGTTCCTAATAATGTTTTGTTTGATGACAAATAATTTTCTGTATATCGTTTAGATTTAAGTACACTTTTATGTAGATTATAACCTTTTGACAAATTTGCAGTTAAGGCTGATGAAAAAACACATCCACTACCGTGCTTAGGGGTAATGGGTTTAACGGTTGGTTTGGGGTTATAGTTTTTTTGTTTTAATAGTTGGTTTTGTATTTCAAATAAATAATCTTTTCCAACATTATTTTGGTTGTGTCCGCCCTTTAAGTAAACTTTAGTGTATTGCGCCAATATTTTAGCACCTTCAATGCTGTCATCTGTGTTGGCTAGCTGTTTAATCTCAGTCCAATTAGGGGTGATTAAGTAAATTTTTTTAAGTATGTCTGTTAATCCATTATTTTTAATTTTAAAATCAAATCCTGTTGAAGTTTTTAAAATGGTATCCCAAATAATTTTAGTTTTAGGGTGATAGGACAAACATAACTCCACCGTTTTGTTAAGTGATTCAATGTTTTTAATTAATCCTATTTTAATGTAGTTAAAATTATATATTTTTAATAGGGTTTCTATTTGTTGTAACATTAAATTTTCATCTACCCAATTCACAGATAAAAAATGATTTTCTGTTTGGATGGTATTTGCAGTTTGCACTGCCATTCCTAGGCATTTAAAATGTTCAAAGGTTTTAATATCTGCCAACAGCCCTGCTCCTCCGCTTGGGTCAAATCCGGCAATAGATAGCGTATATATTAATGATTTTGACATAGTGCAAAGGTAATGATTTCCACTATACAGAATACATTTATGTTAATGCTCCTTGGCAAGATGAACCTTCACCCGCTGTACATCCAAAACAATGTTGTGAGGTTACTATGGTTCTATTTAACAGTACTTGATTATCAAAGTCCATAATGTTTTTGATGTTTGAAGCAAATGGCAATTTTAATATTTGATTGAAATCACAGTCATACAAATTACCATTGTAATCAACAGATAAAGTATTTTTGCACATTACGTTTTGAGCTGCGTTAGGGTTAAAACTATTTGCCAATAACTCTATATAGGTTTGAAGTTTGTTTTGCGTTAATAAATCCTCTAAAAACCTGCTTATTGGCAAATTTGTTATGGTGTATAATTCATTAAATTCTATATCAAATTGTCGTTTTAACTCCTTTTTATAATCATTTTGTAAAGCTTGCTGGTTACCTGCTACAGATGCACCACCAGGATTATAAACCAAGTGTAGTTTTAAATCATCAGACTTACCGTAACCTAAATTATTTAAAATTTTTAAGGCTTTTATGGATTTTTGAAAAGTACCATCTCCTCTCTGTGCATCTACATTTTGCTCTGTATAGCACGGCAGTGATGACACTATGGTTACCTTGTGATTTTTTAAAAATTCAGGATAGGATTTAAACTTACCCTCTACCAAAATGGTTAAATTAGAACGTACTAGAATTTCTACATTTCTTTGACTTAACGCTTTAATTAACCATGTAAAATGTGGATTCATTTCGGGGGCACCACCCGTTAAATCAACGGTGTGAATACTATCTGTTGAATCAATGACCTCTAAACATTTTTCAAGTACATTTTTGGCAGTAACTTCTTTACGCCTTGGTGATGCATCTACATGACAATGATTGCATTCCATATTACATAAATAGCCTAAATTAATTTGTAGAATTTCTAATTTTGTTGGTTTTAAAGGGTATTGTTTTGCTGTCTTTAAATAGTTAGAGAACAAAAAATCTTTACCCAAATTATTTAAAATCTCATTTTGAGTGTTTATTGAAAGTTTTTTAGTTACTGTCTTATCCATTTAATGCCCAACTATAAGGTAAATATTCTATTTTTGCTTTCGGACTGATTTGAACTTTTGAGTATTTATTGATAAAATCAATTACACCTGTTTTTTCAGTTTTAAAATCTACAGCATACCACTCAAATATTTTAGAAATTTGAATTTTCTTTTCTCTTATGATATTTTTAGTTGAATTATTAATAAAATTTTTAGTTTGTGTGGTTAAATCTTTGTTTAACGTTTCAGCTTTATATGCTCTGTTAAGTAGCTTTGGGCAAGATACTGCACCGCAATTAATTGCAAAATGAATACGTGGGTCACCGTATCCTCTTAAAATGTCCTCAACCATTGTTAGTGTCAATTTTTTATTTCCTAGTTCTACTAATTTTAAGTGCCATATATCTTTTCCACTATAACTAACATCTTTAGGTGACTTAACTGGGTATTTTGAGATGATAAATTGAACTGTATATGCATTATACATATTGATATAATATGCCATTTTTTCATTTTTGGTCCAATCTGTACCTGGTGTGTGTGCTTTTAATTCTTTTAAATAGGCAGACACTGTGTTTTTATTGATTTTAAAGTTTTTATAATCCACTCTTCCTGCTGAGGTAACGTATTGCTTTAATAGTTCATCCCATAATGAGTGGTCTGCCCTTGGTGAGGCATAATTAATTGATAACGTTAGGATAAATAGTAATGATAATATAGTTTTCATACTTAAAAATTTCAGTTAGTGTTTAAAGTTATTGTTTTTTTTCAATATATAACAAATATCAAACCATTTTTAGGTAATCTTAAATCCGCAAGTTAATAAAAAGTCTTAAAATATTTATTATTTTTAACTTCACTAAAATAAGTGAAAATATTTACATGACAAAACCCCTGTAGTAATTATATACAAGGGTTTGTTTTGTTTTTTATAAAAAAGTTTTGCGGAATTAAGGTATTACATTAACATGCCACCACAAACGTTAAGGATTTGACCGGTTACATAAGCAGACATGTCTGAAGCTAAAAATACTGTAGCGTTAGCCACATCTTTTGGTGTTCCTCCTCTTTTTAAAGGTATTGAATCTCTCCATCCTTGAACTACCTTTTCATCTAAGGCGTCAGTCATTTCAGTTTCAATAAAACCAGGGGCAATGGCGTTACATCTAATATTTCTAGAGCCTAGTTCTTGCGCTATTGATTTTGTAAATCCAATCATTCCTGCTTTTGAGGCTGCATAGTTTGCTTGACCTGCGTTTCCTGATACGCCAACCACTGAACTCATATTGATAATAGAACCTATTCTTGCTTTAAGCATTGGTCTTAAAACGGCTTTAGTTAAGTTAAAAGCTGACTTTAGGTTTGTATTTATTACTTCATCCCATTGCTCTTCTGACATTCTCATTAGTAAATTGTCACGTGTAATACCAGCATTGTTAACCAATATATCTATTTTACCAAATTCTTTCATTACGGCATCAGCTAATTCTTGAGCAGATTGAAAATCTGCGGCATTTGATTTAAACCCTTTTATGGTGCCTCCATTGGCAGATAGTTCTGTTTCTAATGCTTTTGCCTTTTCATCTGATGATAGGTAAGTAAAGGCAACTGATGCCCCTTGTTCAATAAATGTTTTAGCTATTTCTTTACCAATACCTCTTGAGGCTCCAGTAATGATAGCAACTTTTCCGTCTAATAAACCCATATTGTTTGTATTTTTTATTGGTTGTAAATATAGATACTTTTTAAAAATAATTGTTTAACTTTTTTTAAAAAACTTTGGAAGTTTTGATGCGAGTAAGGTGTCAGAAGTTCTCTTTAAGACTATAATTTTTTTGTCCAACTGAAATAATTTGTGCATTTGCGCTTTAGACTTTTTTTGCATTTTTTTGCAAATTGTAACTAAACTGATAAATGTCAGGTAAAATAAATTTGACTCGCATTGAATTATGTCGTAAATTTACACAAACACTAAAAAAGAGAGAGAGGTATGTATGTTGAAGAATTTTGCAATTTTAATTATAATAACGGCATTTAGTTTATCGTTTAATGCTTGTACAAAGGTCGAGAAACAGGCACCAAACAATTTCATTAAAAAATCGGAATGGAAAGTTACGTCATTGATAATAGGAAATGATGTTATACCGTCAAACCCAATTTGGGACATAGGCACAGATGAATCGGGGAAGGCTATTTGGAATCATGCGGGTGGAACACATGCGAGTTTTTATTGGTCTTTTTCAAATAATTACAATACGTTTGAGTTTTATGTTGATGCAAATGACCCTGCTAATAAAATAAATCAAGCCTACAAGCAATGTGAAAATTTATCAGGTAAATATAGAGTAATTACCAACAAAAAAAATCTGTTTGAGCTTGAATCAAATGAAACTTATGGATATGTTGGACCAAGAGTTTATATTAAAATAGAGTAAGCAAAATTATAGGATTAGCTCTAAATCTTTAATATCCTTAACCTTGTCTGTTTGCCCAACTTTAAGATAGGCATAGGCTAAGTTTTTTAACATTCTTTTTAGAATTTCAGTATTTGAACAGGGCTCTATATAATTGGCTTTTAAAGGTAAATTTAGACTTCTTAAATACCCTTCAATTTCGTTATGGTTAAATATTCTACCTTTTGAGAAAGGATTAATGTAAAACAACACGTTTCTATCAGTAGAGGCGTCAAGCATTTTAAGGGTACGATTTTCGTCTAAATATCCTAGCACAAACTGATTAGGTAAATTTACCCCATAAATAGGTATTTTTAAGCGTTGCGCAATGATTGAGTAAATGATAGATAAACTTAAAGGGTTTCCTTTTTTTTGTTTTAAAACAGTGTTAATGTATGAATTTTTAGGTGAATGGAAGTTGGTTTTGTTAGGTTTAAATCCAACAATATCGAATAACACATGATTAAAAATTTTTACAATTTCAAAGGCTGTATTATCCTCATTTATTTCAAGCCAAACCTTTTGTTTAATCAATTCAATTTCTTCTTCAATTTCAGTTTGGTCAATGTTTGGGTATTGTAATTTATTGATGATAATAGCCCCCTTCAATAAATCTCTAGTTGATGATTCTTTCCAGTTTTTTAAATCAGTTTTTAAATCTTCAAGTTGAATTTCTCTTAAAATGTCATTTAACCTTTCTTGGTGATAATCGTTGTCAACCACCTTAACCCAAGTTTGTTCAATACGTGGTAATACCTCTTTTCCATAGCTTATCAATTTTTCTTTTACTTGATGATATACTATAGGGTCAGGGTCTTCAACTAATTTAATTAGTGCATTTATTTCCTGAGAATTTATGTGATGATTGTTTTTCACAATACAAATATAGGGCTCAAATTATTTGTAAAAACGCCTAATTAAAAATGTTATACACTATGATTTGTGTATTTCACAAGTTTAAAAATAGATTTTGTATTGCCCTATGGGTAAAAATCCCGTTTGATAGGTTGTTGTTATGGCTTTTTTATTTTGGTCGTATTGTTGTAAAAACACATTTTGATGATTTGTAAAGTTTTGAAGCATTATTGCCCATTCTTGGGTTATTTTTTTGCCTACAGATTTAAAAGATATTCTTAAATCTCCTTTGGTATAATCAGGATATTTTAATTCAAAAGCCCTGCTGTAATCTCTAATTTCTTTATTGGCGGTTATACTTTCATCAATTAAAATAGGGGTATATCTGTTACCGCCATTTTTGGTAAATTTTAAGTCAAAAGTAAAGGAGTTTTGATGTTTTTTACCTTGTTTTAATTTTAATTCGTACCCTACCAAAGCATTAAAGGTGTAATTGCCATTAAAAGCAGTGTTATATTCATTTCCGTTGGCGGCAGTATAAAAAGATTGATAGAGAGATGACGAAATTAAAAAGTAAAACCCCTTATCTAAAAACTTTTCTACTGTTAAGTCTAGTCCGTAATTGTTGCCTTTACCGTTACTGGTTAAATAAGCAGGGAAAGATTCAGTAAAACCAGCACCAAAATTAGCTAATGAATATACACTTGTAGTGTCTTTACTTACAGGAACAGAAAATAAGTATTGGTAATAGGCTTCAGCTTTAAAAGAAATACCATAAGCAAAATTGTGTTTATAGCCAAAAACAAGATGATGAGATTTATAAAAATCTAAGCTTTCGGCGGGTCTTAAGGTTGTAACAATGCCGTCAATAGTATCTATCACCTCTCTGTAATATAATTCCATAGGTAACATTTGACTGTGTAATCCATATCCTAGGCTTATCTGGTCTTTTACTGTAAAATTCCAAGCCATACCTACCCTTGGTTCTAAAGCATTTTGCCCCTTTAAAGTTAAATATTGATAGTGTAAACCAACGTTAAATGTTAAAGTTGGACTAGCTTTATATTGGTATTGAGCAAAGGGCTGTAATAATGTAGTTTGACCTTTAAAATCTCTTAATGATATAAAATCATTTATGGGATAACCGCCAATGCTTCCAACCCAAGCTGAATCGTGTAAGCTTAAAAAATAAATATCAGTTTGTATTCCTGTTTTTAGTAAATGTTTGGCAGAAAATTTTTGATTATAATACATTCTGTTGGTTAATTTGTTAATGGTAGATTCATTAAAGTAGGTTAAAAATGGGTTTTCAAAATTAGCATCAACGGTATCATTTTTTATATAATTATAGCCTATCTGATAAGCGGTTGATATGTTAACAAAAGCCTTTTTTCCTATACGCTGTTTATGATTGATGCCTACAACACCAACATTTGATTTAAAATAGGTGTTACTATTGTCTACGCTATACAAATCTGTAGTATCTACCTTTTCGGCCAATAATTCTATATAGCTGATTCCACCTACTCCAAAAATAGAAGTAACTCCTCTTTTGTTTGGAAAATTGAATTTAAAACTCAAATCTTGATATTTAGGCACAGCACTTGTGCCAATATTGAATCCCATTTTCTGAAACAAAATTAAGTCGTTGTAGCGGTAATTGATAAGGTAAGATGATTTTAATTTTTTTGAAATAGGGCCTTCAGCCATCAATTCGGCGCCGTTAAAGCCAAATTGGAACATAAACTCGTGTTTTTCATTATTGCCTGTTCTCATGTGTAAATCAAATACAGCCGCAGTAGCATTTCCGTATTCGGCAGGAAAAGCTGATGTCATAAAATCTGAATTAGATAAAACGTTATTGTTAAGCATACTTACTGGTCCTCCTGTAGTACCAAATCTTGCAAAATGATTAGGGTTTGGAATATCTATTCCCTCCAATCTATATAATACTCCTGTAGGCGAATTACCCCTTACAATAATATCATTTCTTGCGTCATTACCTCCTTGTACCCCAGCATAATTTTGAGCCATTCTTGACACATCATTTAAGCTACCCGCATACCGTTTAGATTCTTCTATGGAAAAAGAACGAGAACTAACTGTTGTCATATTATTTTGGGTTTCGCCCTTCCTCTTGCTTGTTACCACTACTTCTTTCATCATTTTAACAGATTCTTCCATATTGATGTTAAGTACAACCTCTTTAGAGTTAATATCTATGTTTCTCATTACCACAGGTTCATAACCTAAGTAAGTGATAATAATAGTTTGTTTTCCAACGGGCACATTTTCTATCCTAAACTCTCCACTTACATTGGTTATAGTAGCAAGAGCGGGGTCGCTATGTTCAATAGCAATCTTTACGCCAATCAAAGGCTCGTAAGTTTCCTTATCCCTAACTGTTCCTCTAATTGTTTGTGTCAAACTTTGTGAGAAGCCCATAGATAAGTTTAAACAACAAAAAAATATAATAAAAAATCTCATGATTATTTTTTTATACTGACAACTAACTATAAGTTAAAGCAACAAATATAAGTATTTTTTAAGTTCTTTTAAAAAGTACTATTTTGTTACCACTAATGTACTATATTTTTTGTTTTGTTTACATTTAAACTTGTGAAATATTTATTCAGATTTTCCACAATTATGATGTGTCTTTGTTTGGTGACTTTTCCTTTTTTTTAGTCATATTAATATGCCTAAAAGTTACATTTATTCATTGAACTTGCGAGATAAAAAATAATATATGTTAAATAACTCACTATTTTTACTAAATTTGTTATCCCAAAATTATATGAAAAATCAATATAAAATAGCAATTATAGGTGGAGGAAGCTGGGCAACAGCGCTTGCTAAAATCCTAACGAATGAAAAAGGTTCACGCTTAAATTGGTGGATGTATAATGAAGCCTCTGTAGCTCATTTAATAAAGTACAGACACAATCCAAAATATTTACAATCGGTTGAGTTTGATTTAGATAAAATTAACGTAAGTACTAATTTAATTGAAATTATAGAGCAATCAGATATTTTAATTATTGCAACCCCCTCAGCTTATTTATATAATGTTTTTAAAGATTTTCCAAAGCATGTTATAAAAGACAAAATTGTTTTTTCTGCGGTTAAAGGAATTATCCCTCAAACTAATCAAATTCCGGGTCAGTTTTTTCAAACTCAAATGGGAGTTGATGAGGATAATATTGGAATTATTTGCGGTCCTTGTCATGCTGAGGAGGTTGCCTTAGAACGATTGTCTTATTTAACAGTAGCTTGTCAAGATGAGGGAATGGCAGACTACATGGCGAATAAATTAGCTTGTAGATATATTAAAACAACAGTGTCAGACGATATTTTTGGTACAGAGTATTCTGCTGTACTGAAAAATGTATATGCCATAGCGAGTGGAATTTGTGCAGGGTTAGGGCATGGGGACAATTTTCAAGCGGTTTTAATATCTAATGCCATACAGGAAATTGAAAATTTTATAGATGAAGTTAATCCTATTCATAGAGATGTTAATTCGTCAGCTTACTTAGGCGACTTATTAGTAACTGCTTATTCTAAATTTTCAAGAAATAGGACTTTTGGTTATATGGTAGGTAAAGGATATTCGGTAAAAATAGCTCAAATGGAAATGGATATGATTGCTGAAGGGTATTTTGCAACAAAATGTTTAATGGAAATTAAGAAAGATTATGATGTTGAAATGCCTATTCTTGAAGCAGTGAATAACGTTATTTATGAAAAAATTGCACCATTTATAGAAATTAAAATTTTGTCGGACAAGTTAAGCTAAAATCTTTTTAAATAAAACCCTTCATCAAACCATTGATTGTTGTAGAAATGCCATTTGGGTTTTGTGCATATTTTTTTATATCCCAAAGTGGTAAATAGTTTAATAGAATAGGTATTATCCTCCAAAATATTACAAAATATTTTATTGATATTTAAAATAAGTTTACAGTATTCTTCTGTCAGTAGAATAGCTTGTTTGGCATACCCTTTATTTCTGTGTGGTTCATCAATCAATATTCCTATACCTACACGTTTGTGTAAAGGTTCAAAATTAAATAAATCAACATTGCCAATTACTTTATTGTTATCTGTTAAACATATAATTAGTCTTAACTGTTCATGTTCATATATGTCTTGATTAGAATTGACAAAATCAAAAATTTGCTCATCAGTAAACGGATGTGTAGTTGAGGATACTTTCCAATTGCCTGGGTTGTTTTCCCATTGCTTTATTAGGTTAAAGTCATCAGGTGTAATTGTTCTCAAATAAATATGTTTACCTCTATAAATCATAACTTCCACTAAATACGAATTCGGCAGGGCCTATAAGCCAAATATCTGTAAAACTGCCATCAGCTTGTTGTTTAAAACTAACACTTAGTTTTCCTCCAACGGCATCTACATTCACTGTATTGTTTGTTAATTTTTTTAATTTAGCATAACTCAATGCACAAGCAGTTACTCCTGTGCCACACGCTAGCGTTTCATTTTCTACACCTCTTTCATAAGTTCTAATTTTTAAGTGATTGTTATTGATAATTTCAACAGCATTAACATTTGTACCTTCTTTTTTGTAAGTATCAGAGTAGCGAATTTTTTTTCCAAAGTTAATAATGTTTAAGTCGTCAATACTGTTATAGTATTTGATATAATGAGGAGAGCCTGTATGTATAAAGTAATCATTTCCTAACTGTTGAGTAGTAGAAACATTTTTCATTTCAATTTTAACTAAATTATCAATTAACTCAGCTTTATGAATCCCATCAATGGCTTTGAATGTAACCTGTTGTTGAGTGAATATCTCAATAAAATGGGCAAACTTTACAGCACATCTGCTTCCATTACCGCAAAAACTTCTACTGCCGTCAGGATTTAGAAAGTCCATTAAAAAGTCAGCAGTATCATCATTTTCAATAAAAATTAAACCGTCAGAACCAACCCCAAAACGTCTTTTGCAGATATCAATTGCAAATTGAATTTTATCTCCTTTAAATACGTGTTGACGATTATCTATAAGTATAAAATCGTTACCTGCACCGTGGTATTTGTAGAATTTAATCATTAAAAATTATTGATTTGTTAACAGAAATAAATTTTTTAAATTCCAAAGTTTCTTCTATTTGATAATAGACTTGTTCAAAATTTAAAAAATAAGTATCATTTTTAGCATAAAGTTGATAGTTAAAGTGAGGGTTTAAACCAAATACTATTAATTTTGCTTTTGACATTTTGTATCCGGTATAATTAAGAGGCGACTCCCAAAACTCTACAATCATCCTTTTATTAACAATAGATTTTACGTTAATCATTTGATTGATTAAGCTATCAGATGTTGAAGTTTTTTGACTACTTAAATACTGTATTTCTAATACTTTTGTACTTATTTTTCTATCAGATTTAATATTAAGCGATTCTTCAGTTTTATCAATATTGACTGTGTCAAATTGTTGGGTAGAATCTTTGTCTTTTAAAATGTACTCCGCTACAGTAGTGTCAAGTGTAATAATGGTTGTGGTATCAGTAACTGTTGAATCAGTATGCAAAGTGTCTGTTATAATTTTATGTTTTTTAGTTTGATGTTTATGAGGTTCTTTTACAACAATGGTATCGCGAATATAATACGTGGTGTTTGTTTTTGAAGTTTTGAAGCTTTTAACTTCTTCTTGTTTTGTGTCATTTTTTTTTGAGTTTATTCCTATCAAATAACCAAAGGCTAATCCTATAATTAGAAAAACAGCAGGAATAAAGTACTTCATTTTTGTAGATAATTTTAAATCACACAGTTAAAAGTGCAAAACTATGTAAATATAATAAATATCACACACTTTAATTCAATAATAATTACCTTTGCACCATGGATGTAATACAAGAAGTTTTATTAGCCATTTGGAATATGTTTTTAGAAATGTCTCCCTACTTGTTGTTAGGGTTTGCGTTTGCAGGGATATTACACGTATTAATTCCCAAAAGCGTAGTCACAAAACAAATAGGCAAAAAAGGTTTTTTGTCGGTGGTAAAAGCCACTCTTCTTGGAGTCCCTTTGCCTTTGTGTTCTTGTGGCGTTATTCCAACAGGCGTTTCTTTTTATCATAATGGGGCAAGTAAAGGGGCAACCAACGCTTTTTTAATATCAACCCCTCAAACAGGTATTGACTCCATTTTGGTAACTTCTTCATTAATGAATTGGCCGTGGGCAATTTTTAGACCCATTATAGCTTTAATAACAGGTGTGTTTGGTGGGCTTTTAACCGATAGAATGGATGATAATACTGAGTTTAAAGTTGTTGAAGAATGTACAGATTGTGAAGGAGATTCTTGCTCTGTACCTAAAAAAAAGCATTGGTTAGTAGAAATAATTAACTATGCTTTTGTTGAGTTTTTAGGAGATATTTCAAGACAATTAGTGGTAGGTATTTTAATTGCAGTAGCCATTACATTACTAGTGCCACCAACCGTATTTTCTGAGTACTTAACCAATCCTGTTTTAAACATGCTATTAATATTAGTAGCTTCAATCCCCTTGTATGTTTGCGCAACAGGTTCAGTACCTATAGGTGCATCATTACTTGCTTTAGGCGTTTCACCAGGTGCGGTGTTGGTGTTTTTAATGGCAGGACCAGCAACCAATGCGGCTACCATCACTGTATTATGGAAGTCTCTTGGTAAAAATGCCACTTTGGCTTATTTAATTTCAATTATATTGGGCGCTTTAACTTTTGGTTTATTCATTGATTATGTATTACCTAAAGAGTGGTTTATTTTAAGTCAAACACAAATTGCCGAACATGTTCACCATAGTAGTAACTCTTGGATAGCAATAATAAGCGCCATTATATTAATCGGTCTAATTATTTATGTTGAAATAAAAAAGATAAAATCAAAAATTAACAGTTTAAAACCAACAAAAATTATGGAAAACAATGTAATTTATAAAGTAGATGGAATGACCTGCAATCATTGTAAAAACTCAGTAGAAACCAATCTAAAAAAAATACCAAATGTAACAGATGCAGTTGTAGATTTAACTAATAAAACTGTTACGGTAAAAGGTTCAGTAAGTAAAGAAGATGTAAAAAACTTAGTGAATAGCTTGGGTTATACATTTGTGGAGTAATTACACTTTTTTATAGCCTTTAAACTACACAAGCAAAAACAGGTTGGTCAAAATTATTTGGAAAAAAAAGAAGAAGAAATTGATGAAAACAAAATTGATGAAATGGAGTATATGGACCATAACAAAAAGAATCGTTTTGTAAACATTAAGATTATGGGAAACATAGATGATTACAAAGTTACTTTAGAAAAAAAAACAATCTAAATGAATAGCGGTATTGTAAACAACTTAGTTTAATACCTCAAATCAATTACTTTTTTTTGACTACCTTCTTTATAAAAGTTTGTTCACCAATTCTTAAATGAAACAGGTAAACACCATTTGGAAAAGTCATAAGCGAAATACCTTTAATGTTGTTTGTTTGTTTGATAAGTAAATTACCTTTTAAATCATAAACTTTCAACGACACAACTTTGTGTTTTGATGATATATTTACATGAGCAGTTGTGGGATTCGGATAAATACTAACGCCATGTTCATCTGATGAGTTTTCTGACAACAATAACGTTTGATTTTTTACTAACTGCAAACTATGAGACGTACCATTTTTTAGTAAATGTACTATGTACACTCCATTAGGTAAGGTGTCTGCATTAAAGCTAACCGTTACACTTCCAGACAAAACAAAACCATTAAAATATTGTTTCAACAAATTCCCATAACTATCATAAACTCTTAAACTAATGGTGTCGTTTATCAAACTACGTACAGTAATGTCTGTTGAAACAACAAAAGGATTTTCTGATGCACTCATTACCTCACCAAAAGTTTGTGCTTTGCTGACAACATGTATAAAACACAAGTTCAACAATATCATTAATTTTATCCTCATACAAAACTACTTATTTGTTATCTCCCTTGTAAACCTTAATTACAACTTCACCTCTATGAAATTGAGGAAACTGATACCCCGCTTCAAACTTTAACCTTTTTACCATATTTTTTGCCTGCATCATGGTTGGTGTACTAACAATATTAGATTTTGCCTGATTTAACTTGCAAGAGGTTACATTTCCCTTTTCATCTACAACAATATCAAACACAAATTGTCCGTTATAATTACCCTCAAAAGCGTAATCAATTTGCTTAACTACCTTGCGTTTATCTGTAGCAATATCACCATAAATTTGAGAAAAAGACAAATTAGCTATCAGTAAGAAAAATATTATATATGTAAATCTCATTTTATTTTAATTTAAGATATATGTCAAAGATATATAAAATAACTCAAAAAAATAAATCAAACAATTTTAAAATAAAAAACAAAGTGTTAATAACTCTCTATTATAAATCAACAAATTATAGGTACAACTTACTATATTTGCTTGTATTAGAATTTTAAACCATGGCAGAAGAAACAAATAATGATGATGAATTGAATGAAAACCATTTAGAAAATGACGCTACAGATAAAAATGGTGATGATGAAACAAATGTCATCACTTTATCTGACATGTATCAAGAATGGTTTTTAGACTATGCTTCTTATGTAATATTAGAAAGGGCTGTACCTGCTTTGTTAGATGGTTTTAAGCCCGTTCAAAGGCGTATTATGCACTCAATGAAAGAGATGGATGATGGTCGCTACAACAAAGTGGCAAACATCATTGGTAACACTATGAAATACCATCCTCACGGTGATGCCTCAATAGGTGATGCTATGGTTCAAATGGGACAAAAAGAACTATTAATTGACATGCAAGGTAACTGGGGAAATACCTTAACGGGAGATTCTGCCGCTGCCCCGCGTTACATTGAAGCGAGATTATCTAAATTTGCCAAGCATGTTGTTTTTAATGCTAAAACAACCGAATGGGTAGATTCTTATGATGGAAGAAACAAAGAACCTATTCTTTTACCTGTAAAATTCCCTCTACTTTTAGCACAAGGTGCTGAGGGTATCGCCGTTGGAATGGCTTGTAAAGTTATGCCTCATAATTTTATCGAATTAATAGATGCTTCTATAGATGTTCTTAAGGGTAAACGAACCAATATTCTCCCCGATTTTGCCAACGGAGGAATGGCTGATTTCTCAAACTATAATGAAGGAAAAAGAGGGGGGAAAATAAGAGTAAGAGCCAAAATAAAAAAAGAAGATACAAAAACATTAGTTATCCACGAAATACCTTTCGGTACAACTACCACATCATTAATTGACTCAATTTTAAAAGCGAATGATAAAGGGAAAATTAGAATTAAAAAAATTGAAGACAACACTGCTGCTAACGTTGAAATAAGAATATATCTTGCCACAGGTGTATCTCCTGATAAAACCATTGATGCGCTTTACGCTTTTACCAATTGCGAAATGTCAATATCGCCTAATACTTCTGTAATATGGAACGATAAACCTCATTTTTTAAGCGTTAACGAAATTCTAAAAACATCTACAAATAATACAGTTAGCTTACTTAAAAAAGAACTTGAAATTCGTAAAAATGAATTATTTGAACTTTGGCACAATGCATCTTTAGAAAAGATTTTTATTGAAAATAAAATGTACATTGAGTTAGATGGTATAACCTATGAAGATGCCATTCCTTTAATTCATAAACTCCTAAAACCATTTACCAAAAACCTTAAACGTCCCGTAACTGATGATGATGTAAAACGACTGCTCGAAATAAAAATGCGTAGAATAACCAAGCATGACGCAGAAAAAGCAGATACTTATATTTTATCTTTAGAAGACGAACTGAAACAAGTACAATATCATTTAGACCATCTTATTGAATACGCCATTGACTATTTTAAAGACTTAAAAAAGAAATTCTCAGAAGATAAAGAGCGTAAAACTGAAATTAAAATTTTTGACACCATATCTGCCAAAAAAGTTATAGTTGCCAACAAAAAACTCTATGTCAATAAAAAAGAAGGCTTTATTGGTTGGAGTTTACGTAAAGATGAATTTGTAGCCGATTGTTCTGATATAGATGATGTAATCTTATTTTTTGCCTCTGGAAAAATGATGGTTACACGTATAGCCGATAAAAAATTTGTAGGTAAAGACATTATTCACTGTGCTATTTGGAAAAAGGGTGATGTCAGAACCATCTATCATCTAATTTATAGAGATGGAAAAACAGGACCTACTATGATGAAACGTTTTTCTGTTAAATCTATTACTCGTGATAAAGAATACGATATTACCAAAGGCACAAAAGGGTCTAAAATTTATTACTTTTCTGTACACCCTAATGGTGAACGCGAAATTGTTACTGTTTATCTAAAACCAAGACCTCACTTAAAACGTGTTAAATTTGAAATAGATTTTGGTGCATTATTAATTAAAGGTAGAGGTGTAGCCGGAAATAGAGTTACAAAAGAAATTGTACAAAAAGTTGTACAAAAAGAAGTAGGCGAATCCACCTTGGCTGCCCGTAAAATTTGGTTTGATAAAGTAGTTGGAAGACTAAATGTTGACGAAAGAGGTGAATTTTTAGGTTCGTTTAAAGGTGATGATAAAATTTTAACCCTCTATCAAGATGGCTCATACCGCTTAACAAATTTTGACATAGCTAACCATTTTGATGATGATTTAATTCACATTGAAAAATGGCATCCAAATCATCCTATTTCTGTCGTTTATTATGATGGAAATAAAGAAAAACATTTTGTAAAACGATTTCTGATAGACACTAAATCTGATAAAAAAGTGAAATTTATTACCGAACACGAAAAATCATCTTTAGATGTGGTTTCTACAGCTTACCAACCTATTGCTAAAATTATTTACAATAAACGATTAAAAGAAACCAAAAACCTACCTGACAAAGAAGTAAACTTAAAGGATTTTATTGACATAAAAGGAATGAAATCTATAGGAAATAAATTGACGAAATTAGCAGTTAAAGAAGTCATTTTAACACACTCAATTAAAGGTGAAGAACCTTGGCCTGATGAAATACAACCTTACTCACCAAAAGATGACAATGCTTCAAAACCTGACATTAAAGATAATGACCTAAAAACAGAAGAAGGTCCAATAGAAATGGAATGGGAAATAAAACCCAAAAAAACAAATCCTATTAAAGACGTAAATGATGATAACCAACCTAAACTGTTTGATATTTAAAATTGGAATTATATTTGCTTAACTTTAATTAAAAACAAAATATTATGAAATATTACCTTATTACGCTTGTTATATTTACTTCTTTAATCTCTTGTAAAATGTTTAAAAAAAACAAATCTGTTGAGCAAAATAAAATTGAAATTTTATGGGAGAAAAACCTAGGAATGATTGGTGGTTACGAATCTATTTATCTATCAAAAGATTCTTGTATGTATTATTTCAGACAAAAAGGTAATGATGCCTTTATTAAATTTAACATAGAACAACTAAAATTATTAGACTTATACAACACATTTATAGAACATAAATTCTCCCTAATAAAAAGTACCAAACAAGAAGTTTACGACAGAGGCGGAACTAAAATAACATTAACTGTAAATGATGTGCCTCAAACCGTTAATAATTCAGGAATGTATTTTATAAAACCAGAATATAAAACTAACTATAAAGCCATTGAGGATAAAATAAAAGAAGTAGCTTTTGAAATTATCAATCAACATAAAAAAAATGTTGAAATTAAACTTAGCGATGAGTTGGTAAACTCTAAATACATCCTTTACCTCTATGTGAATAACAAAGAAGTTTATAGCGAATTAAATGGCATTTCTTTTTCACCAATTAAAATGAAACTATTTGACACCTACAATACTTTTAAAATTACACTAATGGAAAAGGGTTCTACATATAACACCATTAAAGGCAATTATGAAGTTACAGTTGATAAACTCCCAACAGATAATCAAATTATTTTAACCATAGATAATAATACTTTAAAGGTCAAATGATGGAAGGTAAAACGGTAGAATTTTCAAAAACAACCATCACCGAATTAATGATACCTTCATTTGCAAATTTTGGTGGCAAAGTTCACGGTGGTATTTTACTTTCCTTAATGGATAAAGTAGCCTATGTTACTGCTAGTAAACATTCAGGTAGTTATTGTGTAACAGTTTCGGTAGATGGTGTTGAATTTAAAGAACCTGTAGAAGTAGGAGATTTAATTTCTCTAAAAGCTTCTGTAAATTATGTAGGAAATTCTTCTATGATAATTGGTATCAGGGTCACCTCATTAAAACCTAAAACTGGTGTAGAAAAACATACAAACTCTTGCTATTTTACTATGGTGGCTAAAGATGAAAATGGAAAACCAACCAATGTACCTCCTTTAATTTTAGAAAAAAATATAGAAATACGTAGATTTTATGATGCTAAAAAATTACGCCAATTCCGATTTGAAATAAAAGAACTACTTAATAAAGAGGTCAAAGACATTACCTTTGAACAAATGAAAAAAGAATTAAAAGAAAACCGTTGCCTGATAATGTAGCTTCTTTTTATATTTTAAATTAAATTTGTACCCTTAATAAAGATTATAACCACAAATGAAAATATCATACAACTGGCTTAAGAACTATATTCAACCTGCCGATTATATCAATGAAATATCTCCTGAAAAAATTTCTGAAATATTAACCGATACTGGTTTAGAAGTTGAGGGTTTAGAAAAAGTAGAAACCATAAAAGGGGGATTAAATGGTGTAGTTATAGGAAAAGTTTTAACAAAAGAAAAACACCCTAACGCCGATAAGTTAAGTGTAACAACTGTTGATATAGGTAAAAATGAACCTTTGCAAATTGTTTGTGGTGCGCCTAATGTAGAGGCAGGACAAAAAGTAATAGTAGTAACTGTTGGTGCTACTTTATACCCTAATCCTGATGAACCTTTTAAAATTAAAAAATCTAAAATTAGAGGCGTTGAATCTAACGGAATGATTTGCGCCGAAGACGAATTAGGCCTAGGCAATTCCCACGACGGCATTATGGTATTACCTCAAAATGCTAAAATTGGAACACCTGCTAAAACGTACTTTAAAATTGAAGACGACTACCTGATAGAAATAGGCTTAACCCCAAATCGCTCTGATGCGCTTGGGCATATTGGTGTAGCACGCGATATTAAGGCGTACTTGAATTTTCACAAAAAAGCTAATATTAAGCTATTGCCACCTAAAGTTAAAGTCATCAATTTTAATGGAAATTTTAAAATTAACGTTGAAAATTTTGATGACTGTCCAAGATACGCTGCTGCTATTCTTAAAAACATTACCATTAACCCCTCACCCGACTGGTTACAAAACAAACTTAGAATTATAGGGCTAACACCTATCAATAATGTGGTTGATATTACCAATTATGTAATGCACGAAACAGGCAATCCTTTACACGCCTTTGATTTAAGAGCTGTAGGTAAGGAATTAAATGTACGCCGTGCAAAATCAGGTGAAAAACTAACAACCTTAGATGGTGTTGAACGCAAATTACATCCTGATGATTTAATGATATGCAATGCCAATCAACCTATGTGTATTGCTGGGGTGTTTGGTGGCGAAAAATCTGGGGTGCAAAATGACACCACCGACATTTTACTTGAGGCGGCTTACTTTAATCCAGTAGTGGTGCGTAAAACAGCTAAAAGACACGCCCTTAATACAGATTCTTCTTTTAGATTTGAAAGAGGTACAGACCCAAATCAAGTCGTGTATGCTATGCAACGTGCTATTGATTTATTAATTGAACTAACAGGCTGTGAGTTAGTAGAAGCACAAGACAACTACCCTACCCCTATAAAAAAACATACCATTGACTTTTCATTTGACAAATGCCGTCAACTAATTGGAAACAATATTTCAGATAAAGACGTTAAATTTATTTTAAACGAATTAGATATTGAAGTAGAAACCATTAATCAAAATCATAAGCTAAAAATTCCAACGTATAGAGTAGATGTTACTCGTCAAGCTGATGTTGTTGAAGAAGTGCTACGTATATATGGTTACAATAACGTTCCTAATCCACAAAAACTTAATACATCTATCTCATACCAAAGCAAACCTAACCCCGATAAAATTTACAATATCACAGCTAATTTATTAACAAACAATGGGTATTTTGAAATAATGAATAATTCTTTAACCTCTTCAAAACACATAGAAAAAGCCAATAGTAAAATTTTAAACCCTCAACACAGCATTACGCTCTTAAACCCTTTAAGCAACGAGTTAGACATTATGCGTCAAACATTACTGTTTGGCGGTTTGCAATCTATTGCTCACAATCAAAACAGACAGCACCCGAATTTAAAATTATACGAATTTGGTAAAGAATACTTTAAATTTAAAGATGAAAATGGCAAAAATAAATATGTAGAAACGCAAAAGCTAAATATATGGCTAACCGGTCAAAAAGAAACCGAAAATTGGGCGGCCACAAAAAACAAAACGTCTTTTTATAGCATTAAAGGAATTACAGAAGCTATTTTTACCAAATTAGGCATCAACAAAAATATTCAAATTTTAAATTTAACCTCAGACCTTTTTGAAGATGGTTATCAAATTAAAATTGCTAAAAAAACTGTAGCAGAAATTGGGTGGGTAAAATCAAATTTATTAAAAATGTTTAAAGTTAAAAATCAAGTGTTTTACGCCGATTTGAATTGGGATAACATGATAGATTTAACTGTAATGAACAAAATTAAATTTACCGAACTTCCTAAAACACAATTTGTACGTAGAGATTACTCTTTATTGTTAGATGACAGCATTACTTTTTCACAAATTCAAGACATAGCACGTAAAGCCGATAGAAAAATTCTAAAAGAAGTAGGTTTGTTTGACGTTTACGAAGGAAAAAATTTAGAAAAAGGAAAAAAATCTTATGCAGTTAATTTTGTTTTTCAAGACCATAACAAAACATTGCAAGACAAAACTGTAGATAAAATTATGGACAAAATAAGACAAGGACTTGAAAAAGAACTTGGCGCTCAATTAAGGTAATTATGAAACTATTGGAGATAAGCTTTATCTTTTTACTCACAATAAGTGGGTGTGTGCAAGAAGCAAATCAAAACAATCAATTAGGTGGCGTTGTTGATGAGGAAGAAGAATATAACGAATTAATGGCTGAAGATACCACAGCTAATCAATCCCAATCAGAAAATACCGCTTTAGAAATGTACACCGATAAATACATTGATTTATTACATCAAAACAATTTAGAGGGATTAGCCGAGTATTTTCATCCTACAAAAGGCGCTTATTTTTTACCTTACGCCCATTTTGACACTTCAACTGTTATAAATTTAAAAAAAACAGAGTTTATTCAAACCCTAAATGCAAATAAAATTTTTACTTGGGGTGTTTATGACGGAAGTGGAGAACCAATTACACTTGACATTACCAACTATTTTAAACAATTTGTTTACAACATAGATTTTAAAAACCTTACCACCTCAAAACATATCAACGCTCAGTTAGTTTCAAGTAATTCATTAAACAATATTGGGGATATTTTACCCAAAGCAAAACACATTGAATACCATTACAAAGGCTCAAAACAATATGATGGCTTAGATTGGTCTTCACTTATTTTTTATGTAGAAGAGTATAATGGTCAATATTATATTGTAGCCCTTGTCCACAACCAATGGACAATTTAATTGTTCTCAGCACCATTCATTTTTGAAATTATCAGTATCTACCCTATAATTTTTATCCCTTTTCAACCGTTCAATTTTACCTAAACATTAACACCAATCCTAATTTTGATTTTTAAATATAATTTTAGGTCTAATAGACAAAATGGTTGAAATACTATAAGGCGCTTTCAAAACCAACATATTTAATCATACCAAATAAAATTCAAATGACCCAATAAATCATTTGTAAACTACTTGGTATTAAAAGGAACTGACTGTGTACAATGGCTTTAACATGTAAAATCAATTGTAAAATTTATATGCAACTTTTCTGCTTTTTACTTCACCTGACTTCGCACATTTTTTAAGTTAATACGTAGATATACAGTGTGTTGATTTTTTGTCAAGGCACTACATTTATATTGTTATATTATTTCGTAAGGCGTTGTAATATGCTTTATATCATAAAGTTTAAGGATTTTATATGCATTTTCTTG